>JAURNP010000218.1 GCA_030830105.1 Rhodothermales bacterium
AGGTCAATTGGAGGATCTCCATCCACCGTCACAGCATCGCGTGGATTTTCGGCACCGACAAACATCTTCAAATCCAGGGTCAGAAGCAGTTCATCGCCGTCATACCCGTATGCGTGATGATGAATACCTGCAACGTCGCCTTCGTGGACTGTCAAAAAGGGCGTGACGACTTCTTTGGTAGAAATCACCGGGTCCAAATGCTCTTCGATCCGGTCGACATTCCAACCCAGGCCGGCAGCTACCATGTGGATGGACTCAACCAGGCCGATGTGTCCGAACATGCCTGTTGCCTTTTTTTGCGCAAACTCCCGCTCGGAAATACCGGCTCCGACTTTCTGCTGAAGCGGAAGACGACGCAGGCCGGCATCTACTTCACGATTGATGGTGATCGATCTAACCTCATTACATACTCCCGTGGCCATCAACGCAAGGGCGTCCATTGCGTATCCCGGATTTACTCCGGTACCCAGAATGGTTACCCCGTTCTCTTTAGCGACACGATCCAGTTCCAAGGCTACTTCCGGGTGGCGATCATACGGCCACGAAAGCTCTTCCGTGGACGATACCACCGAGGCGCCATGCCGGGCACACAGAATGAGCTGATCGTACATGCGACCAAGGAAGGAAGACGTCGTGTGAACAACAACATCCGGGCGAGTCTCGGTCAGGACGGCCTCTGCATTGGCTGAAACGGTGACACCGACAGGCGCATCCATACCAATGATATTGCCAACATCCTTACCCACTTTCTCAGGATCGATGTCAATGACACCTACCAGGTTGAGATGATCCGGCTTGGACAGGATGGTTTTGAGGCAGGATTGGCCTATCGGGCCGATGCCGAACTGGACAACGTTGAAGGATCGGGACATGGAAGGGTGATTCGTTCAGGTTTTGAAGCATCCCGACGGAAACCCGTCGACTGGGTGTTTTCTCCCGAGGCTCCGAGAATTACAACGCCATATCATCGGGGTCTTCCTGATGAAATGGATATCCGAAGTGATGTGGTGGATTGAAAGTTTCCTTGATGGAGCGAGCGGATACCCAGCGAACCAGGTTCAAGTAGGACCCAGCCTTGTCATTCGTTCCTGAGGCGCGCGCGCCACCGAATGGTTGCTGTCCAACTACAGCGCCTGTCGGCTTGTCGTTCAAGTAGAAGTTACCCGCCGAGTCCACCAAGCGAGCAGACGTACGTGCCAGAACAGAGCGATCTTGAGCAAACAGCGCACCGGTAAGGGCGAATGGCGACGTGCTGTTGAGCAGGTCTACTGTTTCGTCGAAGTCACCATCCTCGTATAGGAAAATGGTCACCACGGGGCCGAAGATTTCCTCGCACATGGTGCGGTACTTCGGATTGGATGTCAGGAGAACCGTTGGCTCAATGAAGTACCCAACCTCATGAGAGTAATTGCCGCCGGCAATTACTTCTACATCTGAGGACTGCTTGGCTTCGGCGATGTAGGAAGTGATGGAATCGTACGACTTCTTATCAATGACCGCATTGATGAAGTTGGTGAAATCCTCAACCGGGCCCATGGAAATCTCGTCCAGCTGTGCCAGCATGCTGTCCTTGATAGTCGGCCATAGGGACTTGGGTAGGTACACGCGGGAAGCCGCAGAGCATTTCTGACCCTGATACTCGAAACCACCACGTACAATGGCTGTCGCAACGGCCATGGCATCTGCACTCGGATGGGCCAGGATGTAATCCTTTCCACCGGTCTCGCCAACCACGCGCGGATAGCCTCGGTAGGTATCCATGTTGTTGCCTATGGTCTTCCACATGTAATTGAACGTTCCAGTGGAGCCCGTGAAGTGAAGGCCTGCTAAGTGCTCAGAGGCAAAAATAGGATCGCCGACTTCAGCGCCATGTCCAGGTACCATATTGATGACCCCCGGTGGAAGCCCAGCTTCCTCGAACATCTTGTACAGGTAATAAGCACTCAGCAACTGGGTTGATGAAGGCTTCCACAACACGGTATTTCCCATGAGGGCCGGTGCGGTAGGCAGGTTGCCGGCAATCGATGTAAAGTTGAAAGGAGTGACAGCAAACACGAAGCCTTCGAGGGCGCGATACTGCACGCGGTTCCAGACACCTGGTGAGGAAATGGGCTGATCCTTATAGATCTGCTCCATGAAGCGAACGTTGAATCGAAAGAAGTCGATCAATTCACAGGCGGAGTCTATTTCAGCCTGGTAGGAATTCTTGCTCTGGCCTAGCATCGTGGAAGCATTGATGACATCCCGCCAGGGGCCAGCCAGAAGATCTGCGGCTTTCAGGAAGACCGCAGCGCGATCCGTCCAATCCATGTTCATCCAGTCGTTGCGAGCGGATACCGACGAATCGATGGCGGCGTTGATCTTGTCACCAGAAAGTTGGTGCGCCCGCCCAAGTACCCTGCTGTGCTCGTGAGGTGCTACTACGTCGATAATATTACCAGAGCGAACTTCCTCACCGTGGATAAACGCCGGAATATCAATCGTCTCACCTTTGATACGCCTCATTTCCTGGCGCAATGAGACCCGCTCAGGGGACCCCGGCGCGTACGAACGAACAGGTTCATTTACAGGATCGGGAGTGCGGGAGAACATGTTGTTCATGACGTTGAAACCGGCGAAAAAGGTGGTTGCAATACGGATGATGTTGGCATGCCGGATAGGTGGATCTGGAGCTCTTGAAAGCCCTTTTCCAGCATGAACAGAATCAAATGTACGGTCTCTGCAGGGGGTCCCAAACCTGTTCTCAAAAACTTCGTGGCGCTTCTGGTTACGGCAGTAATTTCCTTGATTCCGGCAGAAAGTTCTGTCTGAAATATGCTTGGAAGCGGAGGTTAAGCCAGTATATCCGTAACAGGCGGATTGCTCAAAAAGGCACTCAGGGATCAGAAAGCGGTGTTTAGGGCCGGTTTTCAGAATTTGATCGTATCCCAGGGTTTTGGCGGCACGATGTTGGCCGATACCGATCGTGAACAAACTCCGATCAGTCCCCGGATAACGGGGTAACACCATGTTTTTCAAATCCGATCAAAATAACGTCTCCGACGCACGGGATGCAGTCAAGAAGCAGCTGCTTCGCTCGCTCATCCAACAGGTTGTCGAGGAACTGAACGATTCGTCCAGCGAAGGCATCGGCCACGATGTCGCTGATATGCTGGCCGATCCCATGCTGCAGCCCGTCATGGAGGAACTGAAGTCCTCGGTTGCGAGCGGCATACAGAATCAACTGTTCAATAATCTGGCAGCCGAGGCCGTAGCCGAATTGACTCCATCGGAAGAGGACGTTGAACAGCACGTCGAGAGAGCACTTGAAGACGCGGACATGACCTCACTGCGCGAGCAGGTCAAGGCGCGTACCATGGAACGCCTCACGACCGAGATCATCCCGGCCCTGGTTCAAGAGGAGTCACAGGAAATCGCAGACTTCAACCCTTCCGAGGATGACATCCAGGAAATGGTTGAAGGTGCTCTTTCCGGAATCGACGTTCCTGCTCTGCGTGAGCAGGTCCGCGTTCAGATCGATCAGCGGTTCACATCGGACATCATACCATCGGTAGTCAAGGAAGAATCGGAAGCGTTAAGCGCATCCGATCTGTCTGATCATTCCCAACGTATCCATGATGCTGTTACGTCCATTCAGGCAGACGAATTGATCGGTCGTCCCCGCGGACATACGAGCGCTGCGATGATTGAGCGCTTCCAGCAGGAAATTAAAGAGGAGGTATCCAATGTTCAGGATACCCTCATCCATACTCTCGTGACAATTCCAAGGAATTGAATCGGGTTTGTTCAGCGCCGAGCCGGCGGACTCAGGTCCGCCGGCTCGGCGTGTTTATGTCATATGCCCTGAATTCGGTGGGATGGTGCGATAGTCGGCAAGATTGTGTGTTGGTCGAGTGATTGTGTGTTGGTCGACGAGCTCACTCGTTGGTAGGCCAGATAGTGCGATGTGCCAATGTTCGATGGATCCGGGAGGGGAGACGAGCGTCATAGCCGCACGCTCATCCATGTCGTCATGCCATTCCGTATAGAATCATTTATTGCACGTCGCTATCTGCATGGCGCACAGGGACAAGCCGAGGGTCGTGGATTCCTTCGCCTTATCACGTGGATATCCGTAGGAGGAGTTGCTGTCGGTGTGGCAGCACTGATCCTCGCACTTTCGATCGTCCGAGGCTTCAGCGGCGAGATAGAGAACAAGATCACGGGTTTTGCAGCCCATGTTCAGGTCCAGAGCATCAGAGACGAACCGCTACGGGATGCAACGGAGCTGAAGACGCTATTGGAAAATCAAGATATCCTGTCGGAAGTAGCGCCGGTCATTCAGGAGTTCATTCTGCTGCGTCGGTCTGCTCGCGATGTCGATGGTGTATCTATTTGGGGAACGAATCGTGTCCCATCATTCATCGCATCCAGCCTTGCAGCCGGCACGGACTCGCTTACAACAGAATCTGGCGGGCCAGGAATCGTCATCGGAGCCTCACTGGCGCGATCCTTGAACGTAAAGCCGGGAGACAGATTGACAGCATTCTCGGTACAGGATGCGGGTGGAGGAATGAATCAGGCGCCAACGATTCGTCAATTCCGCGTCACCGGTATCTACGAATCATCACTCGCCGACTTTGATGATCTGTATGTCTTTACCGGGCTACAGGAGGCGAGGGACTTGCTGGGCTACGGTCAAGATCAGGTTACACGGTATGACATACGCGTAGCAGACGGAGTGGACTATGTTGATGCAGCTAATCGCCTTGATGAGATCCTTACGTTTCCTGCGATCGCGAGGCCAGTGACCGAGATCTACCGGAGCTTGTTTGCGTGGGTAGGATTGCAGGAGAGCATCATTCCCCTCATAATCTCCATCATCATCTTCGTTGCGGCTGTAAACATCGTGGGGACGTTGCTCATGATCATTCTGGAGAAGCAGCGGGATATGGGGATACTTGCCGGAATGGGCGCTACCTCTCGTATGCGTCGTAAAATCTTCGTACGGCTGGGGCTGTTTATCGGACTTTCGGGTGTAATACTCGGCGAAGTGGGAGCACTCATTCTCGCGTGGGCGCAGCTACAATTTGGGATCATCCCGTTGCCGGCTGAAGCCTATTACATGAGCACGGCTCCCATTGACCTCAGCGCAATTGACTTCCTTGTGGTTGCGGTGGTAACACTGGGATTGTGTGTGCTTTCATCCTGGATTCCGGCCAAGGTGGCGGCCAAGCTGAATCCTATCCAAGCCATCAGAAGCAGGTAGCTCCCTATCATGAAGAAAGGCCAGAAAGCCCCGGATTTTAAGCTCTTCAATACCAAAAAGCGTCCGGTAACCCTGTCAAACGAGCTGCTGAAAGGTCCGGTACTGTTGTTGTTTTATCCCGCTGCGTTCACGGGCGTTTGTACCAACGAGCTGAACATGGTCTCAAACGATCTGGACTCATACGCGCCGGCTCAGGTATTTGGTGTTTCGACGGACACCTTGTTTACCCAGGCGGAGTTCGCGAAAGCCAATGCATTCAATATTGAGCAGTTATCCGATCATGATGGAGCCGTGTCTGCTGCCTTTGGCGCGAAGTACGAGAGCAACTTTGGCCCCATGAAGTACGATCGCATTGCGAAACGAAGCGCATTCGTGATTGATGGAAACGGAATCGTTCAGTATGCCGAGATTCTTGAGAACCCGGGTAATCTTCCAGATTTTGATGCTATCAGAAACGTGATCTCAGAGATGGAATGACGGTAAATATCCGAGTCTTTGCGCGTTTACGGGAGCAAATGGGCAGATCTTCCTGGAACGAGTCTGTGTCGGAGGGCACAACGGCCTCGCAGCTGATAGATATGCTGGTGCATCGTGAATCTTCAATACGCCCGTTTGCTCGCGTCCTGCGGGTAGCAATAAATGATGAATGGGCTCAGGGAGATCGTGAGCTTCAAGAGGGTGACGATGTCGCGCTGCTGATACCTGTTTCAGGTGGCTGACTGCGAAATTGAGGATATGCTTAGATGCGAGACGTGAAATGAAGATCTTGATCGACATCCAGGAAGCGACGTTGTCATTGGACACGCTGTGGAAATTCCTGGCGGAATCAGAGGGGGGAGGCATTGCGATATTCGGTGGCACAACCCGTCGTGTAACCGGTGATCGTGTTACAGAGCAACTTTCCTACGAGGCACACGAGGCCATGGCACGCAAAGAGATGGCCAGGTTGGCAAAGTTGGCAGGGGAACGCTGGGATGTGCTCCGGATTGGTATGATCCATCGAACTGGTATCGTTCCCGTCTCGGAAGCGAGTGTGCTAATCGGTGTTGCATCGGCACACCGCGGTCCTGCTTTCGAGGCAGCCCGGTTCCTGATCGACGAATTGAAGGTGTCTGTGCCGGTATGGAAGAAGGAGCACTTCGCCGACGGTTCTACGGAGTGGCAGGGTGAAGACTGGCTGCGGTGAGTGAACCGGAGAGAAAGAGGAGATGCTTCTCTGTAATCCTTGTAAAAGGCAAGATCAGAGGGCGACTCGTACGTTCGACGCTATACGCGAGATGGGGTCCTGACTGGTTTCTGGTACGAACGCCTCGCCCGTTATCTGCTCAAATATCTCGATGTAGCGCAGAGCGACCTGGATACGGAAAGAATCAGGCATATCGGGCAAAACTTGGCCTTCGAGCCCCTGGAATCCCTGATCCATGAGCCATTCTCGGACGAATTCCTTGGACAACTGGCGTTGAGGCCGGTCGGCCGCCAGAAGCTCTGCATACGTGTCTTTGTAGAAATACCGAGAGGAGTCAGGAGTATGGATCTCATCGATAAGAACGATGTGCCCCTGGTCATCCATGCCGAACTCGTATTTGGTATCCACAAGAATAAGTCCGCGCTCGGCCGCACGTTCGGTGCCTCGAGCGAACAGTGCGAGGCTGATTCGTTCCATTTCGTCGAACAGAGCCTCTGAGAGGATGTCCCGAGACAGGATACCTGCCCGTGAAATATCCTCGTCATGCCCTTCTTCGGCCTTGGTAGCCGGAGTAAGAATAGGTTTGGGTAAGCGGCTGTTCTGATTCAGCCCATCGGGCAATGACTTCCCACAGAGTTCGCGTCCTCCGTCTCGGTAGACGCGCCAAGCGTGGCCGGCGAGATAGCCGCGCACAACGAACTCAATAGGCAGGGCCGTACACCGTTGCGCAAGTGTCACATTCGGATCCGGGACCGAAATGACGTGATTTCGAACAATATCCGATGTTTGCTCGAAGAACCAGGCGGCCAACCTGTTCAGAACCTGACCCTTGAATGGGATGGTCTGATTAAGGATATGATCAAAGGCCGAGATCCGATCAGAGGTAATCAGAATAAGCTGATCGGCGTGGCGGTATGTGTCGCGGACCTTTCCACCGTAGCGGTGATCTAAAAAATCAAACGCTGTGGTTTGAACCGTGGCATCCAGTTGAGCCTGGACTACGCTCTCATTCATGGGGTCAAAACGTCATGCTGGATCGGCGAACAGCTAAACGGGGCTGAATCACGTGGTCCTGATGGTCGGTTGTAAAAGAATCACCGCTCACGCGAGCGAAAAGGCACTCCGACGCAGCTCGGCCAATTGCCTGGATCTGCTGGTCCACACTGGAAAGGCCAATAAAGCGACTGGTCTTGATGTCATCGTATCCCACGATGGCCATATCGGTCGGCGCAGACTTGCCAGCTGCATGCAAAGCCGACAAAGCTCCAATTGCTTGAACATCCGAGCTGCAAAAGACCGCAGATACGTCCGGAAGATCATTCAGAATCCGATTCATGGCGTCCTGGCCATCCTCCTCGGAATATCCGCCGTGGTACTGTGGTTCTCCGCATACAAGCCACTCTGCCTCAGGCTCAATACCGGCCTTGGCAAGTGCTTCTTGATATCCCTGAATCCGTTCTTGCTGGGAGAGGCTTTCCTCTTCTGAACTGATCATGGCAATCTGCTTATGGCCTTGCTTGATCAAATGATTTACCGCAGCGTGTGCTCCGGCACGGTCATCCCAGGTCCACGAATCAAAGTCTGGGTGCCTGCTGCCTACGAGAACACACGGAGAACGTCCCGAGGACAACTCCGATATCAACGCGTCAGTAACGGTAATGCCACAGAGCAGCAGGCCACGCACGGCGCCCCTGGACAAAAACTTTTTCAGGGCCGCTTCTTGATTGGTCGAACCCAGATCACAGATCAGCAAATCGTGATCTATTTCTCGCAGGTAAGAACGAATTCCTTTGAGAAGCTCGTTCTGAAAGGGGGCCGTGAAGGACGGCAAAGCGACCGCCAGTGATCGTACGTCTTGCTGAGCAAGCGAGCGCGCAGTCCTGTTCGGATGGTACTTCAGATCTGAAATTGCCTGTTCCACTTTGGCCCGCGTGATATCGGATACGTCAGGAGAGCCGTTCAGGACGCGGGATACCGTTGAGATGGCCACCCCTGCATGCTGGGCAACGTCGTAAATAGTGACGTGGGTTTTGACCGGTCGCTTCATGGATACGGTGGAGCGCTGAGGGAGGAAGGCGTTTAGATGAAGCAAACGGGGATTTGTTCTACCCCAGCGGCATGACCGGATCAATTGTTAGCAAAAGCTATTTTGAAGACTACCTTGACACTCCTGTCCGATGCAGGAATACCATGACCCACAACGGCTCCAAGGCTGCAGAACTGACTTCGTCGAAGGATGTCCGCATTCCCGTCGAAGGAATGACATGCGCAGCGTGTGCGCTGCGTATTGAGCGGAAGCTGGGCAAGCTGGAGGGCGTTTCCAGCGCTGGCGTGAACTACGCCGCAGAAGAGGCGGTTGTGACCCTTGGCGTGGACGGTCCGGATGTCAAAGAGTTGATTAGGGTAATCCGCAAGACCGGTTATGGCGTCAAGGCGTCAGTGGCAGAAGTGCGGTTTGAAGGGATGGAGGCACAAAGGCAGGCCAGCCACCTCGTGAGCGCGTTGCAGGAAACGAATGGGGTCGTGGGCACGGATGTCCAAGACCGCGGTGATGGCGTCGACGTACGCATCGGTTACATCCGTTCCATGCTTTCAGGCCGCGAATTGACGGCTCTCATTGACCAGTTTCGTCCTATCTCCTCAACACAGGGCATCTCGCCTGCCGAGAATGCACGAGTGCAGGAGCGCAAAATGCGCGCGCGTCTGGTGGTGAGTATCGTCTTCAGCATTCCGCTCGCCATTATTGCCATGAGCCACGGTGCGCTGGGTCTGGTCTATGAGCACTGGATACAGTTTGGTCTGGCCGTACCTGTAGTCCTTTACGCAGGCGTGCCGTTCTTCTCGGCGGCGTGGTCTGCGCTCAGGCATGGGGGTGCGGACATGAATACCCTGGTCGCACTCGGTGTAGGATCGGCATTCGGTTATTCAACGTTGGCCATCGTGTTGCCGGAAAGAGTAGGAGCAGGTACCATGCCTCCTGTCTATTTCGAGGCCGCCGCACTCATCGTGACCTTCATTCTGGTTGGTTGTTACCTGGAGGAGCGTGCCAAGGGCCGGACCGGGGAGGCTATCGAGCGCCTCAAAGCTCTCCAGCCTGAGGAGGCACGTTTATTGGTTGATGATGCGGTCGAGATGGTACCCGCGGACGCGCTGGGGTTGGGTGATGTAGTACGCATACTTCCGGGCGAACGCATACCTGTAGATGGAAGGGTCCTTGAGGGCGAGAGTCCTGTAGATGAGTCGATGGTTACCGGGGAATCAGTACCTTTCTTGCGTGTGGCCGGGGATGCAGTGGTCTCCGGAACGACCAATACGTCCAGCGTACTGACCGTGGAAGTGACGCGCACAGGTGCCGATACCATGCTCGCGCAGATAACGCACCTGGTCTCAAAGGCACAGGCCACGAAGGCTCCGATTCAGCAATTAGCTGACCGTGTTGCCGCTGTTTTTGTACCCGTTGTAATGATCGTTGCGATTATGACGGGCGTCTTCTGGTGGATCTTTGGCCCGGCACCCGCACTGGATAATGCATTGCTCCGGTTCGTTTCGGTTCTCATTATCGCTTGTCCATGTGCGCTTGGCCTGGCGACACCAACGGCTATCGTGGTAGGTACGGGAAGAGCAGCAAAGCGTGGCATCCTGATTCGTGACGCTTCGGCTCTGCAAATGCTGGCAGGCATCCGATCGGTCGCTTTCGACAAGACCGGAACGCTTACAAGGGGCGAGCTGGTCGTTTCCCACCTGGAGGCTTCATCGGGCACAGACGAGTCAGACTTGCTGCGTCTCGCCGCATCGCTCGAGTACGTCTCTGAGCATCCCATCGGGAGAGCAATTCTTGAGGTGGCTCATGAGCATGGTGTAGCAATCATTACCCCTTCCGATGTGCGTGTGACGCCAGGTAAAGGAATTGCTGGTGACGTTGACGGACGGAAGGTACTGGTGGGTAATGCCGCATTCATGCAACAGGAAAAGGTTCAGATTCCGAACATCGGGCAAGGACGATCCGGATCGCTGGTTTTCGTTGCTGAGACGGATCGATTTCTGGGTTGGGTCGAAGTAATCGATCAGGCCCGGCCGGAGGTCAGAACCGTTCTGAACTCACTGCGAACCCAAGGACTGAAGCCTGTTTTGCTGACGGGAGATCGTGAAGAAGCAGCAGCATCGTTGTCGGCAGAGGTGGGGCTCGAGGAGTGGTATGCTGGCCTGTTGCCTCATGAAAAAGTGGAGCGGCTGGAGGCCATTCAGGCCGAGGGTATTTGGGTAGCAATGGTGGGTGATGGTATCAATGATGCGCCTGCCCTTGCTACGGCGGATTTGGGCATCGCCGTTCATTCTGGCACTGATGTGGCGCGGGAGGCAAGCGACGTGACGCTGATGAAGCACGATCTTTCCCTTATTCCGGAAGCCGTCGGGTTGTCGCGAGAGACCATGCGAGTCATTCGGCAGAATCTCTTCTTTGCGTTCATCTACAACGTGATATGTATCCCGATCGCTGCCGGCGCGCTTTATCCGGCTTTCGGTATTCTGCTCTCACCGATCATTGCTTCTGCAGCCATGGCTCTAAGTAGCGTATCCGTGGTTACGAATAGCCTGAGACTGAAAAACGATAGAGCCAAACAATAGGACAACAACGATTAAGCCAATACCATGAAGGTAGAACTTGAGCTTGGCAGCATGAGCTGCAACCACTGCAAAATGGCGGTCACCGATGCCCTGCAGGAAATCGAAGGAATCTCGACGGAGGCCGTTGAAATCGGCCGCGCGGTAGTCTCCTCAGAGAACTGGAACGATGTAGCAGAAGCGGTCGGAGAAGTCCTGGAGGAAGAAGGATACCCGATCGTTTCTGTGAAATCCTTAGGCTAGAGTAAAGTCAGGATCGGATGGCGTCAATCATCTCTGGAATGGTGGTGAACTTGACTCGTGGACGGCCCTGAGCCTCTCCCTTAGCGGACTCAATCTCGTTGAGCCGGAGCCAGGATTCGTACGAGAACAAGTCTGGCTGTTGTTCAAGCACAAAATCGGCTGCGTCACCGTCTCCAGGGTTGAAGTGGATTCCGTTCTGCAGGTCCTCAATCATGCATTCAACGGTTTCGACAGCATCTGGCTTGTTCGTTCCGATCACGCCTGTTGGACCGCGCTTGATCCAGCCTCCGACGTAGACGCCGGGCATTACGGTTCCGGATTCGTCCGTGACGCGTCCCTTGTCATTCCAGACGATGCCCCAGTCCTCGCGAAACGGAATGTCGGGAAGCGCCACGCCGCGGTAGCCCACCGAGCGGAAAACCAACCCAACGGGCCATTCGAACGATTCGCCGGTGGCACGTGCTCCCAGTCGACCCGAGGAGGATGGCTCCAAGCGGTTGCGACCCACTTTCATGCTACCGACCGCACCGTTGCCATCATCGGTCAATTCAAGCGGGGAGACAAGGAAGCGAACATGGCAGGTGCGCGAAGCTTCTTCGTTGGAGCCGCCAAGAAAGCCATTCAGGACTTCCAACTTCTTGATGGTCATGCGGTCCGGATTCTCTTCGATGGCCTTGGCAGAATGCTCATCCAGCTCCATCTCATTGGGTAGCGTTACCGAAGACGCATCTTCGAGCTGTCCCATCTCCTTGATTTCCTTCAGCGTGAATGCGGCTTGCGCGGGGCCTCGGCGTCCCATCAAAATCACCTCTTTCACCTTGCTGTCAGCAAGAGCTTCCAGCGCGTGATCGACGATATCCGTTGTCTTGAGCTCGTCTACTGTCTTGCATAGAATGCGAGCCACATCAATAGCCACGTTTCCCACACCGATAATGGCGACGCGTTCTTGGCTGAGATCAAACTCCAGATCACGGAAATCGGGGTGACCATTATACCAGGCAACAAATTCTGTTGCTGAGTGTGAGCGTTCCAGATCTTCGCCAGGGATTCCAAGCTGGCGGTCTACTTGTGCACCGGTGGAGAAATACACCTGGTGGTAATAGCTCTTCAGATGGTCCAAGGATACATGCCGACCGTAATCGACATTTCCGAAGAACCTGAAGGAAGGATTGGATGCGGTACGATCAAAGATGCGGGTGACGTTCTTGATCTTCTCATGGTCAGGGGCGACTCCGGCGCGGACCAATCCGTAAGGAGTGGGCAACCGATCATACACGTCAACGAGGACGTGTAATCCTTCTTGCTTGAAAAAACGTTCAGCGGCGTAGAATCCGGCAGGGCCGGCCCCAATGATGGCGATGCGCCAAGGATGTGCTTCGGTTCCTAGTGTGGACATGATACCTTCGTACGAATATTACGGGTTTACGACCTCGAATCGCCATCTCGGACGTGACGCGAGGTGAAAGAATGTAGGTGCTTGTCAGGTAAAGCGGCAAGATGGGAAAACCCTTGCGCCCCGGACGGGTGTTCCAAACGATGGAATATCGAAACCGGCTGGGGGGAGCGTTGGTTGGCAAGCGTTAATGGATGCGCGACAACAGAGTGGTATGCCCCCTCGTTTGGACAGACTTGGTTTGAGAGGGATTGACGTCAGCAATCGCTTGATGCGAGCGCTGTGTCTAATGCTGTTCGTTTTTTCGATAGCCACACCTCTGCGGGCACAGGATGATATTGCTCGAGATAGAACGCCCACTACCGAGCAGGGGCTCAACGTTCTAAGTGAGCTTCCCGCACGTCAAGACACATTGTATGTAATAGGAGGAGGACCTTTTCTGATCCGGCCATTTTTGCTGCAAGAGGGTTTTCGTGTTCAGGTGAACGATGTCATGCTCGACACAAGCGCTTTCGCGCTGGAAAGGCGAGAGGGACTTATCCGGTTTGGGGATGTAGCTCCAGATTCTGCCTTGCAGGTTGTCATTTCCTACCGGTACGTACCGCTGGAGCTTGAGGCCAGCTATGCACTGTGGGGTCGTCGAATGGGAGAATCTGCCGGAGAAAAACCGACTCCTCAGTCGGGACGTGCTTCTTCCTCAACACTTCAGACGCGTGGGCAGGTCACGCGTGGGGTTTTGACAGGAAGCAATCAAAGTGCTCGCATAGAATCTGGACTACGATTACAGGTGGAAGGTGAGATTGCCCCCGGGGTTCGATTGGAAGCCGAATTGACGGACGAAGACACGCCGCTCGTTCCAGAGGGTGTGACGCGGCAGTTCGATCAGTTCGATCGCATCCGAATCGGTTTCAGCTCTGACTACGGGCGCGTTGATCTGGGTGATTTTGATGCGCTGCTGCAAGGCACTCGTTATGGTCATTTGCAGCGAAAACTACAGGGTGCCGGGATTACCACTTCTACGATCAGCCAACCCGCGCCTGGTCTGTCCTCGCTTCAGATCTCAGCTGGTGCCGCAATCTCGAGAGGGCAGTTTCATGCCATCGATCTTGATATCAAGGAAGGAGTCCAGGGTCCGTATCGATTACTCGGAGCCTCCGGTGAGCGCTTCATTCTTGTTCTCCCCGGCACAGAGCGAGTCTTTCTGGACGGATCTCGCATGGAAAGAGGGTCTGATCAGGATTACACCATGGATTATTCGCTGGGGGAGCTGACCTTCACGGCTCGGCACCTGATGGGGCCAGATCGCCGCGTTCGCATCGAATACGAGTACACGACGAACCGATATACCCGGACTTTATCGTTCGCGCAGGCCGCCGTGGGCCTTGGTGGGAATCCACAGAATCCATGGGCCAGACTGGTTATTGGAGGGATACGGGAGGCCGACGGAGCCGCGTTCATTGATGAGCAGGGCCTTACGGCCCAGGACTCTGCATTGGTTGCGCAAAGCACAGATGGCGAGGTTCAGGTGGATGGTGCCGTTCGCGTGATTTATGACCCTGAGGCCCTATTTACGCATTATACCCGTACTCAGGGCACACGCGGTGATTTCATCTATGAGGAATTTATTGGATCAGCGGATGTTGCCGAAGAAGTGTACCGAGTCCCATTTTCATTCGTGGGAGAGGGTTTTGGTGCCTACAGACGCATCCCTTCTCTAAGCGGAGGGATTGCGTATGAGTGGTTGGGTGAAGGCGAAGGCGCATATATCGCCGCCAGAACGCTGCCTGTGCCGTCTCGCAAAATGCTGGGCGAAGCGCGTCTACACATCTTGGGAATTCCCAGGATTCAGCTTGAAACAGGCATCGCGGGTTCATCGCAGGACAGGAATCGGCTTTCTCCCGGAAGTGACTCCGAAATTTCGGGTCTCAGTTGGGACGTTTCAGCCCAGTCCGACGCACTCGCTTTTGGGGAGTCTTGGCGTGCGAAATTAGCTGGATCGCTTCAAAATCGAGGAGCATCGTTTGAGACGTTCGAACGTATTCGCTCGGTAGAGTATGCCAGGGACTGGAGTCTGCCGATTACCGCTGTAGACCCGTTTGGCGCAGTTATCGAAGGAGCGCACGAAACGCTGGCCGAGCTTTCCGCCACGGTCCGGTCCAATGATTCTTCAACCGTAGCATTGACCGCAGGCCATTTGCAGCTTGGAAGCCTGATCGAGGCGCGTCGATTCGGGGGTGATGCGCGCTTCTTCGCGGGATCACATCTCTTGCTCTCGGGCCAGTTTTCGTACGCATATTCCGACGGCAACCTGAGCACTCCATTCAATTCGGAATACAGACGATCGGTGCTCAGGGCAGAGCGTATCGCAACCGAGCGAGGATGGATGCCATGGGCCGAGATGGAATCGACTGAATGGTCAACGGTTGGCGATGCTTTTGAGGGATTGACTGCAGCTGAGCAGTCACGTCGTGTTCCCTTCATGGCTTACCGTGTTGGAGTCACGAAGGGATGGGCGGTCCATCAACTGGGTCTGTCCGGGGCTGTTCGAGACGAAAGCGCCGTTACTATGCCGCAAGCAGTGTTTGGCGGATCGCGGATTCAGACAGGACAAGGAACATGGACGTACGAGCCTACGCCTCGTATGCGGTCATCTGCGTCCCTCGGTGTGCGTCGGAGCACGCCTACCTCCACGGAAGCAACCCCTTTGGGAAAAACGGATTCCGAGCGCGCACTGCTCGTAGGCTGGAGTGGCCAAATACGGAATGCTGATTCTGGAACGATTCGCTGGGAGTACAGCGTCCGGTCTGAGCAGACGGCAGCGATGCAGGAGGTCTTTATCCGGACGGGTTCGGAAAGAGGTAGTTACGTTTGGCTGGACAGCAACAATGATTCTCAGATACAATTGGACGAGTATTTCCCTGAGACAACGCCGGGAGAGGGGGAGTACGCTCGCACCTTGTTTCCGTCTGACTCCTTGGAGTCGGTCGCCACGGCTGAGGCCCGTGTAACCTATTCGTACCTGCCAACGCCAGATGCTCCTCTCTGGCGTAAAGCCCGGTGGCAGAGTACCGTCGATTTGAGGGAGACATCGCGTTCATCGCAGCGCTCGGGTATATACCTGCTCAAGCCATCCGCACTGCGTCAGCCTGGGGAGACGATCAGTGGCCAGCTACGCATCATGCAACGTCTAGGCCTTTTTCCTCTTCGAAGCGATCGGGAGTTCGAGCTGCGTCTTTTGCGTAGCTCTTCACTTGCAGAGCTCGCAAATGGTAGCGAGTCTCTAACGCGATTAGAAACTGGCCTGGCTGGCCAAGAGCAATTATCCGCAAATCTGGATGTGATCCTTGATGCGAGCTGGATGCAGGAAGAGGCGGGATCAGAGCGGTTTGCCTCTCGTCAATTTGATATCTCACGGTGGGAGATTCGACCAGGCTCTGTCCTGCGGCGAGGCAATGCACGTCTTCAAACCGAACTACTCGTCGGAGCAGCAAGCGAGTCGGTCACGGACGCACGAGTTCGCACCCTCCGGCTTCCCGTGAACCTGAACTGGACACGAAGATCTGCTACCTGGCGGACTGGAGGAGAGTGGGCAGATGCGAGTATCTCCGGAGGTGCACCCATTGGCCTTCAGCTGTATGAACTGACCGAGGGAAGGGGCGCCGGCCAATCCTGGATGTGGCACCTGCACGTGGATATCAAACTGACTGACGTCATGACCGCAACGTTGCGTTACGATGGCCGGCGCCCGTCCAGCGCCGATACCATTCACACCGGTCGATTCCATCTGACAGCGCGGTTCTGATCAGGAGGACGTGCCCCGCATTCGGACAATACCGCGAAGAAGAGAGATACCCCGCAGTCGGACGGGCCCAGCAGAGGGACACGGTCGCATATACGCTCCGCAACCCCGTTAAAATCGAATGCTGGCTACCAGCTAAAACCGGGGGTCAGCCACAACGCCTTAAGGTTGCGGACCCTAATTCGGATCAGCCCACTCGTCGTGATTTATGCGCTCTATATCGACGCCGGCAGCGGATAGCTTCTCTTCGAGTCGCTCATACCCTCGATCCAGGTGGTACACCCGCAACACATTGGTTTCACCTTCGGCAATCATGCCGGCCAGGACAAGTGAAACACTCGCCCTGAGGTCAGTGCTCATGACGTCGGTGCCCTGAATCTGTTTTCCGCCCTCGATCATCACCTCGTCACCCACAATGATGGCATTCACTCCCATCCGCTGGAGTTCGGGGATGTGTTTGAAGCGGTCTGGATAGACAGATTCGTGAACCTTGGAGTTTCCGGCACAGCTTGCCATGAGAATGGTCCATTGTGCCTGCAAGTCTGTCGGGAAGCCGGGGTAGATTTCGGTACGTACGCTAACGGGGCGAAGCTCCTCTGGAGGTGTTATTCGGATCCGATCCTCGAGGATGTCAACGCCGGCTCCGGTACGTCTGAATGACTCCAGAAACGCTTCTCCCAGGTGGTCGGCACGTCCACCGAACAGATCTACCGGCTGGCCTGGTGTCCCAGAAATAGCTGCGGCAATCATGAACGTACCCAGCTCGATACGATCAGTCACAACGGGATGCGTTGCACCATGTAACC
>JAURNP010000219.1 GCA_030830105.1 Rhodothermales bacterium
GACTTACCGGCATTGGTGTATCCCACCAGCGAGACCCGTGTAAACTTCGAACGCCCTTTTCTCTGAGTGGTGCGCTGCCGATCAATCTTGACGAGACGGTCTTTCAGCGAAGAGATTCGCTGGCCAATCAGACGGCGATCCGTCTCAATCTGTGTTTCCCCGGGGCCACGCATGCCGATCCCACCTTTTTGTCGAGAAAGGTGGGTCCAGTGCCGGGTCAGTCGGGGAAGCAGGTACTCGAGCTGAGCCAGTTCGACCTGCGTCTTGGCCGTGGCGGAGCGGGCATTGCGAGCAAATATGTCCAGGATAAGCGCAGACCGGTCGAGCAGCTTACATCCTACCTCCTTCTCGATGTTGCGCACCTGTACGTTGCTCAGGTCATCATCAAAGATCACCAGATCCGCCTTGTTGCTCTTCACCCGAGACGCCACCTCCTGAACCTTCCCCTTTCCGATGAAGGTGGCTACGTTGATACGTTGGATGGTCGGAACGATGATATCCACGACATCCGCGCCGGCCGTGTCGGCCAGCAGCGATAGTTCACGAATCGAGTCGTCCACATCGTGTCGGTCGTCTCCCGGAGTTATCACGCCAACCAAAATGGCGCGTTCGCTACCCTTCTGCTTCTGCTCCTGGGCTACTTCGTTCGGACTGAAAATGGCAGTTACCGGCTGATGTCAGTTGTTGAGGGCCTGGCCTTGGCGCACCGGGGAAGATGGAGTTTGTGAAGCTCCATCCAGTTTGGCGCGCGCGATACAGCGGAATTGCTCCATGTGCGGCCGTGGGACGATGATATCCAGGCGCTTGCGCTCGCCAATCAGATCCTGGTAGAGGAAGGACACCTGAGTGCGCTTCTCCTCTTCCTGTTCAAACCAGTCAAATACCTGTCCCCATCCAACCGCTTCGCTGCTGCGGCCAGCCTCGGGAATGATTCCATACTCGGTGACGATGACTGATCCGGACAGGGCCACCGCGGCAAACCAGAGTAGTCCTCCCAGGAAGTATCCGGCGAAGACTTCTCCGGCAACGGGTGCTACCGTGTTGCTGGAGTACAGCATGAAAACCACGACGAGGCCCATGAACAATGAAGGCCACACTGGCAGGCTGCCAAGTTGGGCTGAGAACCACGTCATGCGGACGCCACGGATACGCACACGCTGAAGAACGGTCATTCCCAGCAGTACACCCGTGACTCCCACGAAGGAAAATACCAGGATGATATGCAGCGTGTTGATCACGAAAGCAGGTTGATCGCTGAAGCGTTTCTGTCTCGGAAGGTGTAGGTCGCGAAAGCGCGAGTGCTAGGCAGCTTCCGGTCGGAACTGCCGCGCGACCACCATCTCGGCAAGCAGAAAAATCAACGCGAGGCCCAAAAAGACGTTCCAGAGTTCGACCCCGGTCCGGGCTGCGCGCAACTGCTGTTCCAAGGGCTCAGCCGCGGCAAGGCCTACATCTACGACTCCAATTTCGGCACCAGTCACCTCCCGGACATGATCCTGGACCGACTCGGGGTCGGATAGAGCGAGATCGGATTCCGAGGTCGGCGGATGTACGACTACCTGCTGCACGAGCGTTCCCGCTCCCAACACGTCATACGTTCCGGGAAGCATGAACGGACCTTCCAGGGATACCACATGCCCTCCGAATACCTCACGCTGGTCCGGGATAAAGCTTTCCCCATCACCATTTTCCAACCGGATTTCGGTGCCGGCATCGAGACCCTGAATCAGCAGCTGAAGAGAGGATCCTGCCTCCATTTGGGGGCCAGCCACCGAGCCACCTGCTGACAGGTAGACGAGGGATCGATACAACATGGGCAGGAAGAGGCCACGCACCGGAAAGTCGCTCCAAAGGGCCCCTGCATCAATCGTGTAAAAAAGCATCGAGCCCTGACCCGAGCGGATCTCCTGAAGAAATGGCCGGCCTCCGCTCAGTCCGATGATGGCCTGCTCGTTACCAGAGCCAGACCGGTAATCGACCGAGCGGAAAATGGTCGGCTGCTCCAACGTGGGTGCTTCGCCGCCCGATAGCTGTTCGAACATGCCCTCGAACAGCGGGTGATCCGTATCGACACGTTCGAACGATCCCACGGTGAAAGACGCTGAAGCGGCGTCATCAGCGGCGGCCACTTCACCTACTACCTTGCCGCCCCCCAGATCAGTGAGCAAGGCGTTGTAATCATCCCACTGCGCACCATCTCCAGCAAAAACCAGGACGCCACCACCGCCTTCTAGATACTGTCGCAGCAAGGCTCGCTCCCCGGAGGAAAGAGTCTGGACGCCGGCCAGGACTACACTATCGAAAGCGCCCAGAGACGTCGATGCCAGTGCGGATTCAAGGATCTCGCTGGTCTGGAATCGGGCGCTTCCTGCCGTCAATTCGGTCGAAAGGGCGAGACGCAGATACCGGCTGTCGGTCGACCCGCCGCGGACTAGCAAAACCGAGCGCTCTTCTGGAACGTGCAGTGCAAATGCCCGCTGATTATCGAACAAATACTGATTGTCCTCAATTTGTACCGTTCCCGAGAGCCATCCTCGCCCGCGCGGCGTGGCCGTAAAAAGCGCGCTCGCCTCGCTGTCCGCTCCCACATCGACCGTAGCTTGAGCAATGCGCTGACCCTCGAGGATCAGGGATACGACCAGAGCCCGGACCTCTTCGGTGCCATGATTAGTGATGGTAGCTT
Organism: Rhodothermales bacterium; assembly: GCA_030830105.1. Classification (GTDB taxonomy): domain Bacteria; phylum Bacteroidota; class Rhodothermia; order Rhodothermales; family UBA10348; genus JAAZVD01. The sequence continues at coordinate 2,684 of JAURNP010000219.1, forward strand.
CGAATCGAGCCGGCTCCCCTTCAGAAATGATCTGACTCATTACGCGCACGTCCGAGACAGCGATGTTTCCCCTGCCATCCGTTCCGACCGGCATGAGTAGAACGCGGGTACCTTCAGGCAATACAACCTGGACGCTGTCGGAGACCGTGCTCTCCTGGAAGTCCGAGATCACGAACACATCCCGATTCACGGTGGGGCGATCGGCCAGTCGCTCGCCGGTGCGGGCAAGGGCCTCGGTAAGCGTTTCTGATCCTGAGCCGGTCTGCAAATCTTCCAGCGCAGCCAGCGCGGACGCGGCATTCTGATGGAAAACCGGCGTATCACCATCTGCCGGGACGGGGACCAGCAAAATCTCATCGCCGGACTCAGCATCCTCGAGAAGCGCTTCGACAAGTGTCTGAACCTGATCCATATACGAACCTGCGCCGTCGCGTAAGGTCATGGATGCAGACCGATCTACAATCAAAGCCATGGTCGTGCGGCCCGATCCGCCGAGCTGGCCTGCCAGCGGTCCGGTCATGGTGGGGCGCGCAAACGCAATCACCAAGCAGGCGATTGCCAACGTCCGTAGAGCCAAGAGCAACCATTGTTTCACACGCACCCGCTGCATGGTGCTCTTCTTGAGCTCATGCAGGAAGGCCAGCGAACTGAAATCCACGCGGCGCGGACGCCGGAAGTTGAACAGGTGGATGATCAGCGGGATGGCCGCTGCCGCAAGCCCGAACAACAACAGCGGATTAAGAAAGGACATGTGAAATAATTGACGGGTCCAAGCATCGTAGAGTGGCGACCCCTTCCGCGGAGCCAGCGAGGCAAACCTTACCGGAAGGGTGGATGCCAGTTCCTCGAACAAGGAGCCCCTGCCATCGACTTCCTGACTTTCATCGCGATCTACGGCATCCTTCGCGCAATTGATGCGTTTCCTTCGTTTGCTCGCTCACCCATCCCGTCTCTACATCCGCTCCAGTGTCCAGCGCCTCCCGAAACGCATCTTCCGAAACCGATGACCAGCAACCGGCTGCTGGTACTGCGGCCGCAAATGACGGCCGCCGATCGGCGGCGGAGCGCACGCGGGCGATCGTGTTGCGAGGAGCACGGCAACACAACCTCAAAGGTGTTGACCTCGATCTTCCCCGTGGCCGTCTGATCGTGTTTACGGGGCCCTCCGGATCCGGTAAATCCTCCCTTGCCTTCGATACCATCTATGCAGAGGGTCAGCGCCGCTATGTGGAAAGCCTGAGCGCTTATGCCCGGCAGTTCCTCGAGCGCATGGACAAGCCAGACGTTGACCTGATCAGCGGGCTTGCACCGGCAATTGCGATCGAGCAGAAAACGGTTTCCAAGAACCCGCGATCCACGGTGGCTACGCAGACCGAGATCCACGATCATTTACGGCTGCTCTTTGCGCGCATCGGTACGACGTACTCTCCGGTCTCCGGCAAAGAAGTCACGCGGGATTCTCCGCGCTCGGTGGCGCGTTCCCTGATGTCTGACCTGGATGAGGGAACCCGCTTCTACCTGTGCTTTCCGTTTCCGAAGCACCGTAAGGCGCCCATGGAGCGGGAAATCAAGGTCCTCAAGCAGCGGGGTTTCTTCCGACTCATCGCCTTGCCCACAGAGAAGCAGCGCGAGAAGGGAAAAACCGAGGAGCTGATCGATCTCAATGAAGTCGATGCGGGTTCGATCCGAGTGGCACGCGAGCGACTGCTTGTCCTCGTTGATCGGTTGGCCGCTCGCGCCGGCGACGAAGCCCTTGAATCTCGGGTGGCAGACTCGGTCGAACAGGCCTTCGACGAAGGGGGTGGTTACGTCCATATCGTGATTGCGAATAGCGGTGACCTTCAGACGTTCTCCCGATTCTTCGAGGAAGACGGCATGCGGTTTGAAGAGCCTTCTGCGCATCTTTTCTCGTTCAACTCCCCTCTCGGCGCCTGTCCAACGTGTCAGGGATTCGGACGCACAGCCGGTATCGATCCCGACCTGGTCGTGCCCGATCCGGAATTGTCCATCCGACAAGGAGCCATCGCTCCATTCCGGGGTGATTCGTGGAGTCGCTACTTCCGCGATCTGATCCGTGTAGCGGCCGACGAGAAGATCAACATCGACATCCCCTTCAGCCAGCTCGATAAGTACTCGCTGGAAATCATCTGGGAAGGCAAGGCGGATTATGCCGGGATCTACGGACTCTTCCGCTACCTCGAGAAGAAGAATTACAAGATGCACTTCCGCATCTTTCACGCCCGCTTTCGGGGGTACTCCAAGTGTTCGGAATGTGGCGGGACGCGGCTGCGCAAGGAAGCTTCCTATGTACGCATTGCCGACCACACGATCGGGGACATCGGTCAGCTCACCACGGCCGATGCGCGGCAGTTTTTCGACAAGCTTGAGCTGGATGAACACAAAGCAGAGGTGGCTGATCGGCTCATTGAGGAGATCCGCAAGCGGCTGCGCTACCTGGTGGAGGTAGGCCTCGATTACCTGACGCTCGACCGACTCAGCCAGACTCTTTCCGGAGGCGAGAGCCAGCGCATCCATCTAGCCACGTCGCTGGGCTCATCGCTCGTGGGAAGTATGTACGTCTTGGACGAACCTTCCATCGGATTGCACCCGCGCGATACCAGCCGATTGATTGGCATTCTGGAGCATCTTCGCGACATCGGAAACACGGTCATGGTCGTTGAGCACGAGGAGGCCATGATGCGCGCTGCCGACCACATTGTGGACATGGGACCAGGTGCCGGTCGGCACGGTGGCCAAGTGGTGAGCCAGGGCCCGCTGGATGTACTGCTTGAAGACCCACGTTCCCTGACGGGGGCCTACCTGTCCGGGCGCAAACAGATTGCCATTCCGGAGAAGCGACGCGCCGTGGATCCCGACATGGTCATCCGGATCGAGGGCGCGCGCCAGCATAATCTGAAAAACCTGGATGCGGCTTTCCCATTGGGCGTTTTTGCCTGTGTCAGCGGTGTGAGTGGATCCGGTAAATCCACCCTTGTCCAGGATACCCTCTATCAGGGCCTGGCCAAACTGAAGGGGTCCCACTCGGGCGATGCCAAAGTGGGACGGCACACTGCAATCCGCGGCCATCGTCTTGTTGATACCGTCGAGCTGGTAGACCAGTCCCCCATCGGCCGGTCCCCGCGCTCGAACCCGGCCACCTATGTCAAGGCCTTCGACATCATCCGGAAACTGTTCGCTGAGACCTATCAGGCACGCATTCGCGGCCTCAAGCCGGGATACTTCTCCTTCAATGTACCGGGAGGTCGCTGTGAAACGTGCCAGGGAGAAGGCGTGGTCACCATCGAAATGCAGTTCCTGGCCGATTTGTATCTCGAGTGCGAGGCCTGCAAGGGCAAGCGCTACAAACAGGATGTGCTGGAAATCCACTACCAGGGCAAGAGCATTGCCCAGGTGCTGGATATGACCATCGATGAAGCGGTCGAGTTTTTTGCCGGGGAAAAAGCGCTGATACGCAAGGTGCAGGTTCTTCAGAACATCGGCCTGGGCTACCTGAGCCTCGGACAGCCGTCGAATACACTTTCAGGAGGTGAGGCCCAGCGCATCAAGTTGGCCGCGCATCTGAGCAAGACCAACCGGGATCGGACCCTCTACATCTTCGACGAGCCGACTACAGGACTCCATTTCGATGACATTCAGAAGCTGTTGGCTGCCTTCGATGCGCTGGTCGAGAACGGACACTCCGTCTTGGTAGTCGAGCACAACCTGGATGTGATCAAGGCAGCCGACTGGGTGATGGACCTCGGACCCGAGGGAGGCGTTCGGGGCGGATTCGTAGTTGCCGAAGGTACCCCCGAAGAAGTGGCGGCCGTCGAGGAAAGTCATACTGGCCATTTCCTTCGTGATCTCCTCAAGACCTGAGCCGATCAGCGTCCCTGCTTGAGCATCATATTGTCGAAGTCCGAGATGGCTGTCGTCTTGGTATTGTCCGAATCGGCCCAGAGTCGCAGCCGCAGCGGTCGACGTGGTGGATCTTCGCCGAACAGATCGCGATAGTCCTGGACTACATCACGCTCCACGCTTTGCCACGTACCGACACCATCGAGTCCGCTGGCCACAACGGCCACTTTCAGCTTGCCATAGGACGCGGTTGTCCCCACCGGGAGCGTTGAGCTGAAAACGTATTTGATGATCTTGGGACGTTTGATCAACGTGCCCTCGATGGAGAAAATGATGTACATGCCGGCTCCCGAATCGTTGAGACGATCCTGGTCTTCTCGGGCGCCCTCTGGCAACTCAACAGCACGCCAATCCCATGCCAGTACGGGGTGCGTCCGGGTGTTCCATTCGAAATCGGCGCCGTTCTCCATGTTCACATGAACCGTCTCGCCCTTGGCAAAGGCCCGGGCGAATTGATTTCTCTGCTCCCGGCGCACGTCCACGCGTTCGTTCTCGTTGAAGAAGGATTGCGTCAAAGGCACCAATCGACCCTTGTACTGCGCGTGCCACAGTGTCGGCAGCGCGCCCACCTCGTAGGATTCGAAATCATCGATGAGAATGGAGCCTGCCTCGGGCCGTGTTTCCTGAGCCTGAGCCGAATTGAGACCACCAGCTAGCCCAATCCACAGGATGGCACATGAGATAGCTGGAATGAGGCGAATAAAGTTCATGGTAGAATAGCCGGAATCAATCCGAAGAAGGCAACACGTGACGCTTGGTTATCGGGTTCTCTTGAGCGTAACGAACAATGTGTGCCGTTCGTTCGCTGATCTTGGTCGCAAAGAACATGCCCAGCGCTCGGAAGATCGAATTATCCGCATACAGGCCTCCCATAACGGGACCAATGCCTACCTTTGAGACCATGACCGTCTTGCGATGTAGTCCAAACCAGACGTCATTCTTACGTCGAATCATCCCATTGCCGTGTCCACACCTTCTCTCATCAGTTGTGTTATGGTGACAGCCGACCGTCACCAGTACTGCCGTCGGGCCATCCTCTCGTGGGTGGACCAGGATTGGGAGAACAAGGAGCTGGTCGTGCTCGACAACGGGAAAGAGCCCATGGAATCGCTCCTGGCCGACCTCCCGTTCGGCAAGATTGTGTACCAGCATGTCCAGAACAATCCGCAGACAACTATCGGGGAGCTACGCAATCGCTCACTCGACATGGTCCGAGGAGACTTTGTTATTCCTCAGTGGGATGACGACGACTGGTCTGCACCCGATCGACTGACACGCCAGATGGCGGCGCTTGAGGCAAACAATGCCGATGCCGTGACGCTCTACGCCACGCTCATGCATGTGGATGAAGCCCCTTGGTTCGATCACCCATTCTACGGCCTGCTCAAGGGTGGCGTGCCGCCAACGATTCTTCATCGCCGCGACGACACGATCCGCTTTCCCGAACTGCGTCGTACATCGGACACCAGCTTCAAGCACGCCTGGATGGAGCGGTCTTATCACATCATGCCGATGGCTGATTCCCATCTGCATTTACGGTATTTCCACGGGGAAAACCTCTGGGAGCAAGAGCACTTCCTTCGACGAATGCGCAACACGCCGAAAGACCTGATCGCGTACGGGTGGCATCGATTCGTGCGGCGCAATGTCCTGGGTCATCCCAGATTCCGCATTACGCCTGAAGCGCGTCGCGCGTTCGAAACCTATCTGCAGCACTCCCGCGAGTGTGGCATGTTTTCCGAGCAGGGATAAAGGTCGGTCACGCCATTCGGACCATCGGCCACTACAGGGCAGCCTTCTCCGGAAAAAGCCGATCGATGAACGCTGCCCAAGGCAGACCCAGCAGCAGGATCTCGTAGACCGAGAGCGCGAAGAGAATGTCCATGGTCACCCAGATGCCCATATGCAGGGCCATGACCCCCCACATTACGACATAGCGAGGTTTGCGGAACCATACCAGCCAGGCAAATGCCTCCGTAAGCAAGCCGATAGACAGGAAAGCCGTAGCGATCCACCAATGATCCATGGCCAGCTGCTGCACGACATTCAATTCGGCAGAACCGGATCGGGCGATTTCGTCAACTGCCTTTTCGTTGACCCACATCCAAAGGTGGCGACCATCAGGCCAGGTGAGCCCCCGGGCAACCAACTTGGAAAGGGCCGCCGAGCTGTATCCGAGCCCGATGAAGACA
>JAURNP010000220.1 GCA_030830105.1 Rhodothermales bacterium
AGTTACCCTTTCCGAAGGAACGGGCTCCTTTGCGCTGTATGATTTCGTAAAAGACGGTGGGACGGTCCTGTACTGGCTTCGTGAAGATCTGCTGCAAGTAACCTTCATCGTCGCGGTCGACAAGAATACCCAGCTTCTGCAGGGGTAGGAGGTCTTCGTCAATCTCGCCAATACGATCGAGCAACGTATCGTAGTACGAGTCGGGGATATTGAGGAATTGAATACCGCGACTGCGCAGTGCAGAAACCGTTTCAATGATGTTATTCGTTGCCATGGCTACATGCTGTACTCCCGGACCGCCGTAGAAATCGAGGTATTCCTCGATCTGGCTTTTCTTTTTACCGGCAGCCGGCTCGTTGATGGGGAATTTGATCCGATCGTTGCCGTTAGCCATCACCTTGGACATGAGTGCCGAATACTCGGTAGAAATGTCCTTGTCATCGAACGTGAGCAAATTGCGGAAACCCATCACGTCGGAATAAAAGCCGGCATATTTGTTCATGTCCCCGAGGTGGACATTGCCCACGCAATGGTCGACGTAGCGAAGGCCAACGTTGTCTACCATGAACGCATCATCACTCCAAGCCTGGAATCCGGGAAGGAAGATCCCCGAATAATTTTTGCGCTCTACAAATGTGTGGATGGTATCGCCATACGTGCGGATCGCTGCTGTGACAACGTGGCCATGCTCGTCTTCAATGACTCGAGGTTCGTATACCGCAATGGCGCCGCGCTTGGTGGTCTCCTCAAACGCTGAGCGCGCATCGTCCACCCACAGAGCCAGGTCCCGTACGCCGTCCCCGTGTTTCTTGACGTGGTCAGCAACAACTGAATCCTCAACCAGGGACGAGGTCAGCACGAATCGGATCTTGTCTTGCTGTACCATGTAGCTGGTTCGCTCCCGATTGCCCGTTTCAAGGTCTGAGTATGCCACCGGCTGAAATCCGAAAGCAGAGCGATAGAAGTGAGCTGCCTGTTTGGCATTACCTACAAAAAATTCGACGTAATCTGTCCCGTTGATGGGCAGGAAATCTGCGGTGGGGTCCAGAATAGTTGATGGTGCTGCCTGCATGGTCGCTGACGTCTGATGGGTTGATTGAATGGGTTGAAGCTTTTCGTAAAAAGCGCTTCCTGAGTCGCATGAAAAACAATGCGTGGCAAACATGAAAGCTCCCAGAACTTTATTTGTTTATGACGCAATTACCTGAATGACGTTCGACAAGTCCCAGGAATTCAGTCGATCCGTCATTCGCGGATTCGAGGACTTGAAACACATTCTGCCAGAATCGTATTGAAGGAGAATGGGTGCCCGGTCGAGAAACGAAGGACGCTCCATGAATCAAAAGGCATGTTGTCCAACCCGTCCACACCCCATTCTAACGACTCAAGCGTTGTGCTGAGTGCATCCCTGATGCTATTCGGCTTCATCCTTCTGGTCTCCTCAGGGTGTGGAACACCCGACCGATTCGCCGTTCGGGATCTGAGTGTGACCCGCGAGGGCTGGGACACACTGGATGTATCGGCTCGATTTATTGAAGACCGTCCCATGGCCGCCATGTCTGAGGTGGTCCCGGACCTGGTCACGATGACACTGTTTGATGAGGCCTACGATACCCTGTACGTCGGTCCGCTTGGTCGAATCGCGGTTTTTGATGAAAATCTGGGAGACAGTGAACGTCTGTTGCTGGAGGTTTGTGCGTACCTTGAATCACATCAGTCCTGCAATCAGCACGCATTAGCTGCTTCGCCCAAGCGTGCGCGTGCTGAATACGACGTCACGTTTCCGCAAGACAGTACACACGGGTTCGAGCGTGCCTTTGTGGAATCGAGAGTGCTGCTGGAGCGGCAGATTCACGGCGGGGAAGGCTGGGAGCGATTCGAGCCGACCGGCCGCAAAGAAATTTACATCGATGCGTGGATCAGCGATCATGCCCAATCGCGCATGAGGCTTCCAGTGGTTCGCAGAGGACAGCGGTTCATCTTACCCAGGTATGAAGGCTATCGGGATTTCAGGTACGCCATTCAGTCCTCCATGCTGGACGCGGATTCGGCGGCGGTGAACTTCGATCTGTTCGTTCGCTTGTCTCGGGAGGCCTTGCCTGTGGCATCCGAGCAGATCGTGCTGCGGCCCAAGTCCGAGTCCGAGCGCCAAGAAGAAATGCGGATTCTGGTAGAACGTGCAGGCGCCCAGGTGCTTCAGGCAATGGATTCATTCTTTGGGGTGCGGCAAGCCTATGTATTCATTAATGACTGGTCCTACGCCGCGTTGGATCGGGTGTACCGGGCGCAATTCGAATTGCATTGGCAATCAGGGCTACGGGGATCGTGGTCCGATCTGTCGGGAGAAATTCAGGTGCGCTCCGATGGTGAGCTTGGTACCTTCCAGTTGATCCGTGCCAGTGAACGGGCCGGAGAACGATGGGAGCAGCGTATTGGTCAGTCTGTTTTAGAGCTGGATCATCTTTTCCCAGAAAACGAAATCCTTCCTCCGGAGGATGATAACGAGTCACCTTCCGATAACGAGGAAACAGATCCCCGCGGGAGATTCCGCCAATGAGTTTCAGTGCCCTAGTCGTCCGGGATACACCCGAGAGAACGTCTGTCGAATCCCTGGAACTGGACGATCTACCACTGCATGGCAACGTATTGGTTGAGGTGGACTGGAGTAGCATAAACTTCAAGGATGCCCTGGCGGTAACAGGGAACGGAAACATCATCCGGGCAGAACTGCCATTCGTTCCGGGTATTGACCTGGCGGGTCGAATTATAGAATCCAGCGACCCCGCCTATTCAGAGGGATCTGCCATCCTGTCTACCGGGTGGGGGGTAGGCGAGGTAACCTGGGGTGGGTACAGCCGCTACCAGCGGATGTCTTCTGATTGGCTGGTGCCGCTGCCGCAAGGCCTCTCAACCCGGGAATCGATGATTGTTGGAACGGCTGGGTTCACAGCCATGCTGTCCCTCCAGGCTATTCAAGAGCACGGGCTTCCTCCAGAATCAGGCCCCATCGTGGTCACTGGAGCTACCGGCGGAGTGGGTAGCTTTTCGGTGATGTTACTCGCTGCTGCTGGGTATGAGGTTGTCGCTGTCACAGGGAAAGAGGAGGCATCTTCCTATTTGAAAGGGTTGGGAGCGTCCGAAATACTTCCAAGAAGCACTTTCGAGGATGGCGCCCGTCGTCCGTTGGATAAGGGGAGATGGGCGGGATGCGTGGACTCAGTCGGATCATCTGTACTTGAGTCTGTTCTGAGTCAGACCATGACTCACGGGGTTGTAGCAGCCTGCGGCCTGGCCGGCGGTCACCGTCTCAATACGACGGTTTTCCCTTTTATCCTCCGGGGAGTCCGATTGATTGGTATTGATTCAAATACGTGTCCTCAACCGCCTCGACGTCGCGCATGGCAAGGATTACGTGATCTGGCGCGATCCATCGATTTTGATCGTATCGCCCATCAGATCAGCCTGGAACAGGTCCCTGAGGCGTGTGGCCAACTGATGAATGGAGGAATCCAGGGACGCTACCTGGTTGATCTGAGGCAGTCCGGCTGAAGCACCCTCATTCTGCCGGGGCGAAAGAAGAGCGGGTCCAGATCTGGTCGTTTGGACTCAGTCCGACTTCTTTTTCTTCTTCTTTTTCGTGCCGGGCGACAGGTCGATCAGGATGGCAATGACAAGTAGGACAATCTGGAAGGTCTCCCAGGTACCCGCAGAAACATTTTCGACGACTGAATACCAAAGCACCGTTGTGGGTGCCATGAAGAAGCCCAGGATCGGCCAGATGACAGATCCGAAGACTCCGACGAACCAGTTGGTCATCAGCCAGATGTATAGAATCGTCAATCGTGGAAGAATCAGTGCTCCAGCTACAAAGAAGCAAGGCATAGTGGTATCGAGCGGGTTGTCAGGAGAATGTTTGCAGCCTTTTCTCTGGGAATCAGACGGGAGAATCGATTCAAAGATGCGCCTTAAGGGGATGAGTGAGTAACCGATACCAGACCTGGCGGTACTTCCGTTCAATTTCACACTGATTCAGGCCCATTCAACGTCTGAGGCGCCAACCGCCGTGTTCAGCAAATTTCAATCTCGACGACAGAAACGACGTGGTCTCACCGAAGACCCCACCGCGCCGTAGAGCGTCGCCAGTAGAGGGCCCAGGCGCCCAAGAGCAGGATCAGATAGCCAGCCATAAGTGCCAGCAGAACGGAGAACCCGTACAGGGATCCGTCAAACAATGAAAATGGCAGGTTGATCAGGATCAGCAGAGGGAATCCGAATCCCATGGCCATGCCAGATGAGAGGACCAGCTCTTGAGCGACCGGAGATCGGTACTCGGGATCCGTAACACGAAGTAGCGCCAATCCAGAGGCGATGGTACCGGTCATCTGGGCAAACATGCCTATGCACCGCTCAAATCGATGTGTGGAAAACAGTTTCCAGCACGACCAGCGGACGAAAACGTAGGTAAGCCACGATCCGAGGGCGCAGATCAAAAGCAGGGGTAACACTAGGCGCCA
>JAURNP010000221.1 GCA_030830105.1 Rhodothermales bacterium
CTGGAGTTCATGAACTTGACCTTCGACAGATCCACAACCACATTGGTCTTACCTGCCTCCTGGAGCTCATGCAGCGAATCGTGCAGCTTGGAGCCATCAGGGCCACCCATCACGTTGCCTTTGAGCGTGATGACCACACAGTTATAGCGTTCGTCTACGTTATAATTCATGTCCTTAAAAGAGTGGTGGGATCAATGAAAAGCCGGTGCGTCCTGGCTCGATCACCGTGTGGAGACCGCTCTCTTGCGCAGTTCGACAACGAGCGGGGAAGCCACGAAAATCGAAGAGTATGTCCCGATCAATACGCCAACCATGAGAGCAAACGCGAAACCGCGAAGCACCTCTCCGCCGAATATAAACAGGACTGTTACCACGAACAAGGTGGTGCCAGAGGTGATGACCGTACGACTGAGCGTGTTGTTGATCGACTTGTTCACCACAGCCGAATACGACTCCGATTTAAAGATTCCAGAGTACTCTCGAATACGGTCAAATACGACCACCGTATCGTTTAGCGAATACCCCACAATCGTCAGGAAGGCGGCGATGATCGACTGGTCTATCTGTAGCGAAAATCCAAGAATGCCTTTCAGCAAGGAGAACAGCCCCAGCACGATGATCACATCGTGGAATAGAGCGGCCACAGCGCCCAAACCAAAGCGCCATTCGAAGCGCAGCAGGATATAGACGAAGATGACGAGCAGTGAACCGAGGATCGAATAGATCGCTCCACGCTTCAGGTCATCGGCGAAACGGGGACTTACCGCGTAGGTCCCTTCTACACGAGGCTCCGTTCCCGGGAACGACTCTTGGAGTGCTGAAATGATGGCGTTCTGCACGACCGTGACGTCCTCATCTCCCGCAGCACGGACGAGAAGCATGTCACCGTCATAAGCTTTCACTTCCGGCTCAGCGCCGAGCGCTTCGGCCAATACCGAACGCACTTCCGTGACGTCATAGATCTCATTTGAGTCAATCACGAATTCGCGTCCACCCTTGAAGTCAATACCGACATCAAGGCCGTTGATGACGAGCGACCCGATCGAGAGCAGGAGCAGAATGCCCGAGATGAGATACCCTTTCCGCCGCGAATCGATAAAGCGGAAATTGGTGTTTTCTAGAATACGCATGATGTTCTTTGTTCAGGGCCAGACGGCCCGTTGAATGCTGTTGTTTACTCGGTTCGTAATCCCGCTCAGCCGAAGCTGACGCCGAATTTGCGCTCGATCACCAGGTAGTCCATGATGATGCGCGTGAATACGATGGCGGTAAACATGGAGGAAAGGATCCCGGCCATGAGCGTTACGGCAAAGCCCTGGATGGGACCTACACCAAACGAGTACAGAATGACGCCCACGAAAAAGGTGGTGATGTTGGCATCAAAAATGGCTGAAAGGGCCTTTGCATACCCTCCGTCGATGGCTGCTTTGAGCGTCTTGCCCGTAGACATCTCCTCTCGCACGCGCTCGAAGATCAGCACGTTGGCATCAACGGCCATACCGATCGTGAGCACGATACCGGCTATACCTGGCAGCGTAAGCGTAGCCTGGAATCCGGCAAGGATGCCGAGAATGAACACGAGGTTCAGGATCAAAGCCAGGTCGGCGACCATCCCCGCAGAGCGGTAGTACAGGATCATGAACAGGGCCACGAGAAGCAGACCGAACATTACCGAGTTGAGACCGGCGCTGATCGATGCCGCTCCAAGGCTGGGCCCGACAGTGCTTTCTTCCACTATCTCGACTGGTGCCGGCAGGGCACCCGACTTGAGGACCGTGACAATATCCTGGGCTTCGGCTTGCGAATCCAGGTTGGTGATGTTGGAACGACCACCAGTAATACGCTGAAGCACGTTTGGCCAGGAGTAAACGACACCATCAAGCACGATGGCCACATTCTTGCCAACATTGGCTCCCGTTACGCGCGCCCAGGTACGGGCTCCTTCCGAGTTCATGGTCATACTGACCTCGGGCACGTTCGTGAACTGCTCGAAATCAACACGCGCGTCGGTAATGACATCACCCGTCAATTCGATCTCGGTGCGGACACCCAACAAGCGATACAGCTCCAGTCCTTCGGCCGTCGTACCAATGGGCGAAGACGTGTACATGTACTTGACGCCACGTGGGAGCAAGTCCTGCACGGCAGGATTGCTGAGCAGCTGATTCACAGCAGCTGTGTCTTCCTCGGCTACAATACCCAATTCGACTCCCTGGCCCGTCGGCTGCATAACGTCCAGCAGCTCGTTGCCTGAACCTCCGTCGTCGCCGGAAAGTAGTTCGTTGACGTCGAACGTGGTATCGGCAGCGGCGGCATCCACTTCGGTGGAGTCCGTGGTGGACTCGTAGAAGTCGATCAGACGCTGCAAGGAACGAACGTTTTCAGCCGCATCAACCATGAGGCGAAACTCCAGACGTGCCGTTCCACGCAGGAGACCACGGATACGCTCTGGGTCATCGATGCCTGGGAGCTCCACGATGATGCGGCGGCTACCCTGCTGCTGAATCGATGGCTCGGTTACCCCATAGCGGTCGACACGGTCCCGGATGATGGACATGGCTCGCGTGACGGCTTCCGATGCTTCGGTCTGAAGATAGGAGGCCACTTCGGCGTTGGTTGAGCGACGAGTGATACCTGCCGCCTCGTTGCGGAAATAGCGCGACAGACGTGCATCTGCGTCACGGGATTCGAACTCATCCACAAATACCTGGATGAAGTCTCCGTCCGTAGAAGCATTTGACACTTCCGAAGCAGCCCGGAGGACGTCCTCAAAGGTCTCGTCCAAGTCAGTGGCCAGCTCACGCACCAGGGCGTCGACGCGTACTTCCAGTGCGACGTGCATGCCGCCCAAGAGGTCGAGACCGAGGTTCAACGACTTCTCGTCGACCGACCGGATACGAACGAGGTTCTCATTTTCAAAGGCCTGTCTTTCATCTTCAGACATGGCTTCCATTTCCTGGTTCAGGAAGTACTTCTGTCCGGACGGGTACAGGTAGTAGCCCGAGAGGACCAGGAAGAAGACCGTCAGGAAGATCTTGAATCCGTTTCCTTGCATGGTATTGTATCGAATGGGATCAGATGATGAGGGGCTGTCGAAAAAGAACACGACAGCAATCACCGGCCTCCCTCGAGGGGTGGGCGGTGCAGAAAAAGGGGAAAGCTCGCCGTTGGCTAAGGGGCGCGGGTTCGATGGATTCCGAACGAATCCGGAGCCGGGTCGGTCATCGCTGAATCGAGCATCAGCTGCGACATGATGGACGGCTTGGCCGACTGCGCCTGCGATTCCAGAACTCCTGAGCTGGCAAGGGTCAAGGGCACCCGCTCTTTCAGGGAGCGAAGAATCTGGGTCTGCGCCTGCTGGGAAAACGCAACCGTCGCTGCGCGCAGGAGCGCATCCTCGAGGACGCCATTCAAATAGTCCTGCACATCCGAAGCCAGACCCTCCTGGTCTGCTGCTTGCTGAATGTCAGTCCGTGACATGGCCACAACTCCCGGAGCCAGCACACCCGTCCACACGCTTCCGATCAGAAGCAATGCGCAGAAGCGGCTGAAAAATTGGGACGTTTTGCGGGACATGATCGAAGAATCAGTTCTCGGAAATCTCCTTTCAGGAGTCCGATCGGCGCAGTACAGTTGCCAAATATACGGGTTCCCAGCGGCACTGACTAAATCGCCCGTTTCGTCGGATCCAGTGGTCGGCTCTTCGCCGTCTTTTGACACGATTTGCGACTACTGGAGACAACCAAGCCGTCTGCATCGCGTTTGCGAGGCCTGGTTCCGATACACAAGTCCGTTAAGCCACGGCATGTCAGCAAACCGACATCTTCGCAATTTCACCGTCGCAACCTTTTTCGTTGCCATCGCCCTCGTTTCCTGGGGGGCTTTCGTGACTTCGATCGATGCAGGATTGGCCGTCCCAGACTGGCCAACCTCGTTCGATTCATATGATCCTTTCAACCCATGGCCGATGTGGTGGACCATCACCCCGGTTCTCGCTGAACACGGCCATCGGCTCCTTGGCGCCCTGGTTGGCTTGCTGACCATGATTCTGGCATTCTGGACCTGGCGGGCGGATGAACGTGCGTGGATGCGTCGTCTCGGGTTCGGTGCGCTGGCTCTGGTTATTCTCCAGGGCGTTCTCGGCGGCCTTCGGGTAATCTGGGTCTCCCTTGACCTTGCAGTCGTGCACGCCTGCGTGGCACAGCTGTTCTTCGCGCTGCTTGCCTCGATGGCGCTTTTCCAGACGGAGGCATGGCGCAGCCCCAAGCCCATGCCTCGCAGGGTCGGCGTCAAACACATTCTGTGGATAGCTCCTGCTGCCGTCTATCTTCAAATCGTCTTCGGAGCCCTGCTGCGCCATCCTGGAACGGGAATTGACACAACCCTGGTCGCCATTCACCTCGGATGGGCCTTTGTTGCTACTGCCACGATCGCTGTACTCGTATCGCGGGTGCGCACGACCATGCCGATGGGTGGCCTGCTTGATCGATTCTCCAAAACGGCTATCGGCATTCTCATTCTTCAGGTTGCTCTGGGTCTGTTCGCCTATTTTGTGTTGCTTGACGAAACCGGACGCATCCAGCCAAGCAATATTCAAGTAGTTGCCAATTCGGCTCACATGGTTATCGGTGCTTTGTTGTTCGCTTCCTCAGTGGTAACGTCTGTTTTGGCAGCCCGCGTCCGCTCCCTCCCGGTTCAACCCAATTTATGAGTCTCTCCCAAGTCCAGAGCGCCCCCAGACAGGCCGCTGCCGCTGCAACATGGCGGGATTGGCTTACGCTGACAAAGCCGGAGATCACCTTTTTGGTCACCATATCCTCACTGGCTGGATTCATTCTGGCTTCCAAGGGTAATGTGGACGGCTGGGTACTGTTCTGGGCCATGGTCGGCATCCCCCTGACTTCTGCTGGCGGATGTGCTCTCAACCAAGTATTGGAGGCCGATCTGGACGCAAGCATGAAGCGAACGGCGAACCGTCCGATTCCTGCGGGGCGTATCAGTGTTACCCATGCCAAGTGGTTCTCTCTTCTTCTCATCGGCACCGGGGTCGGTATCCTTTGTCCGCTGACCAATCCGCTGACAGGTGTAATGGCAGCCGCTACGGTAGCCCTCTATATCTGGGTGTATACGCCGCTCAAGCGCAAGAGCACGTGGAACACTCTTGTCGGCACTATCCCAGGTGCCCTGCCAGTACTTGGCGGTTGGACGGCGGCATCGGGTTCACATGGAGCGGGTGGATGGGCCCTTTTCGGTGTGCTGTTGTGCTGGCAAATGCCCCACTTCTTCGCGCTGGCTTGGATGTATCGCAAGGATTACGGAGAAAGCCCGTTCCTGATGCTGCCTTCGGCCGATCACGAGGGCACGCGCACCGCTCGCCAGATGGTTATCTACTCCGTGGCCATGATCATCTTTTCCGTGCTGCCCGTCTTTCTGGGGCTTTCTGATTGGGCTTACTTGGCAGGAGCGCTCCTTTTGGGTGGATGGTTCCTGATCCATGTTGGAGGATTCTGGTACACGAGATCTGTACAGCATGCCCGCAAGGTCTTGAAAGCTTCGGTCATGTACATTCCGTTGCTTCTCCTGGCAATCATTCTGGATCGCCTGTTCCTGATGATGTAGGCCTTTTGCTACGCAGGGCCGCCTTTCCTCTTCGACCTTACCCAATCTGATGTCCTCCCCCGTCGACATTTTGGCCCTTGATCGCGCGCAGCTCAGAGCTTGGGTGAGCGAATCGCATCCGCCCTTCAGAGCTGACCAGCTGTGGCGCTGGCTCTGGAAGCAAGGCATTCGGAACGTGGAGGACATGTCAAACCTGCCCGCACCTCTGCGAGAGCGTATCGTAAGCGAAGGAATTATCAATCGCCTCTCGCCTGCCGGAAAGCAAAAAGCCACGGATGGGACCATCAAGTTCCTCTTTCAGCTCTCCTCAGGCCGCCATATTGAAACGGTGCTCATTCCAGACTTCAACGAAGACGGATCCCCATCTCGTATGACCGTCTGTGTCAGTAGTCAGGTCGGTTGTGCGATGGGATGCTCATTTTGCGCTACTGGTTTGATGGGTTTCCAGCAAAACCTGACGTCCGGCGAAATCACCGAGCAGGTTCAGCTAGCTAACCAGGCGGCGCGCGAGATCTATGATGCCACTGTATCCAATGTGGTTTTCATGGGCATGGGCGAACCACTGTTGAACATGGATGGTGTGCTGGGGGCCGTCGATAAATTGACAGCAGAAGACGGTTTTGGTCTCGGATCCAAACGCATCACCGTGTCAACGGTCGGCCTCGCCACCCGAATCCGGGAATTGGCTGATCTTGAGGTACGGTTCGGATTGGCCGTGTCATTGCACGCCCCTTTCAATGACAAGCGTAGTTCCATCATGCCCGTCAACCGAAAGGCGAAGACGGATCTGGACTCTTTGATGGCTGCTATCTCGTACTTCACGCGCAAGACGGGACGACGTATCACGTACGAATACTGCATGTTCTCCGGCTTCAACGACAGTGTTGAGGATGCACGTGAGCTGGCCAAATTGGTCCGACGCGCTCCTGCCAAGGTGAATCTGATCATGTACAATCCTGTGAAGGGCTCGGGATTCCACCGTTCTGAAGAGGATACACTGAATCGTTTTATTGCCGAGCTGGTTGAAAAAAGAGTTACCGTAACGGTTCGGCGCAGCCGAGGTCAGGATATTGACGCTGCCTGCGGTCAATTGGCCATCAATCAATAGCATGTCCTCATGAGCGAGCACACCCCTCCCCCCGTCGAGGAGAGTCACATCTCCCTGAAAATGCCCGACGATGAA
>JAURNP010000016.1 GCA_030830105.1 Rhodothermales bacterium
GTGAGAGAACGATTTGAGCGGCGGGGTTGGGATATGCCTGCTTCGAATCATTCCCAGGCGCTTGTCCCGGCAGGATTCAAGGCAATTCCCAATTCGGCCGGAACGGCTCCGCTGTTGCTGGGGGCATTCGAACATGCGTCGGGCGAAGGCATGGTGGCTTGCATGCCTGGAGTCCCATACGAGATGCAGCATTTCATGGAGGCCGAGGTTCTACCGCGTATCCGGGAAATGGAAGGGGCTCCGACCATCTTCCAGAAAACGCTTTTGACGGTTGGAATCGGAGAGTCTCACATGACCGAATGCCTGGATGGGGTGGACGAATACCTCGTGGATGGCGTGCAGCTGGCATTTCTACCAAACCTGCGTTCACTACGGCTTCGCCTGACAAGTACGCAGCCTGCAGGCAACAGTCACGAGGCGATGGCTCGGCTGGAGTCATTCATACGAGAACGAGCCGGTCGCTGGATCTTCGGAGAAGGAGAGGACACGCTCGAGGAAGCACTGGGGCGTATGCTTGTGCAGGCGCAGGCCACTGTTGGTATCGCGGAGAGTTGTACCGGTGGTTATGTAGCACATAGACTGACCAACGTAGCGGGGTCCAGTGCGTGGATGATGGGGGGAATCGTGAGTTACGACAATCGCGTCAAGATGGAACAGCTTGGTGTGAAGGAGTCGACACTGCAGGAATATGGCGCGGTGAGTGAGCAAACGGCTCTCGAAATGGCCGAAGGTGTCAGGACCAGGCTGGGGACTACTATTGGGGTCAGCACCACCGGTATCCTTGGTCCCGGAGGCGGGACTGATCAGAAGCCGGTCGGGACTTTCTGGATGGGAATAGCAGGTCCTTTGGGAACGAGGGCGTTGCGCCTGCGGCTGGGCAAAGATCGGATTCGCAATAAGGAACGCGCATCCACTGCTGTGCTGGACCTCTTGCGCAGGGAATTGCAACGCATGGAAGCGGGGAAATAGAGAGCCGATTCAAACGCTCCCAGACACATGTGACATATCACTGTCACACCTGCTTGGTAGGTTACGTCCGAGTACACAACGGGTCATTCTGGTCCGTTGAAGGATGTATCGAGAAAAAGAGTGACCCGGATTATATGCATATGTAATGTGTGTCACATATATTACACAGTAGTTGTGGGCGGATGCCTCTCGGGCTCAGCCACTTTTCAACATGGGTTGATTGTCATCGACGGGAAGGGGAAGCTGTCTGGCCTTCCCGCCGCACTGGACATCGACCATAAAAACGAAATGACATGAGCACGCAGGACGCTGCCAAGCAACGAGCACTTGATCTGGCTCTGAAACAGATCGAAAAGTCGTACGGGAAAGGCGCCATCATGCGCCTGGGAGATGAGCCAGAGGTCAAGATGGCCTCCATATCAACCGGCTCCCTGTTGCTGGATTCCGCACTTGGCATTGGCGGAGTACCGCGTGGACGTATCGTGGAGATTTATGGGCCGGAATCCTCAGGTAAGACCACGCTGGCCACTCATATCATTGCCGAAGCCCAGAAAGCTGGTGGTGCCTGTGCGTTCATCGATGCTGAGCATGCATTCGATGCCAGTTACGCGGAGAAGCTTGGTGTCCAGACAGATGACTTGCTGGTTTCCCAGCCAGACACCGGAGAGGATGCCCTCAATATTTGCGACACATTGGTACGCAGTGGAGCGCTTGATATCATTGTTATCGACTCGGTCGCGGCACTCGTGCCGCGGGCCGAAATCGAGGGAGATATGGGCGATAGCCACGTGGGGCTTCAGGCACGCTTGATGAGTCAGGCTCTTCGGAAGCTGACCGGTACCATCAACAGGACCAAGACTGTCCTCATTTTCATCAACCAGATCCGAATGAAGATCGGAGTGATGTTTGGCAGTCCTGAAACCACGACGGGGGGACGCGCCCTCAAATTCTATTCGTCGGTACGAATGGACATCCGTCGCATTGGTGCCATCAAGGATGGGACGGAAGTTACAGGTAACCGTACCCGGGTAAAGATCGTCAAGAACAAGGTGGCTCCACCGTTTCGTCAGGCAGAATTCGACATCATTTACGGGGAAGGTATTTCCTCGCTGGGTGAGCTGATCGACGTGGGAGTTGAGCACGACGTCATTACCAAATCCGGTTCGTGGTTCTCCTACGGTGATATCAAGATTGGTCAGGGGCGCGATGCGACGAAGTCTTGGCTCAGAGAAAACGATGTTCTTAGAGAGGAGATCACGCACCGAGTCAAAGAGATATTGGGGCTGATTCCCGCCCCAACCAATGGCGTATCAGAGGAGGCTCCGGCAGAAGTCTGATGATGCAATCACATATATTTGATGTCGTGAGTGTGCAGCGCGGGGCCGTCAGGCCCCGCGCTGCACGTTTATGGCATTTCAGGATTCATCAGTGGCAGCTGATTGGAATCTTGATGATTGCATCGAGCCTCGGCGCGGAGCGAACAGCAGCACAGGAATACAGGGCCTATAATTTCACTACACATCAGAACGGGCATTCCGTTCAAGGGCCTGATGAAAATCTGCTCCGATGGGTTAATAGGCGGCAACATGTGCTCTTTTCCGGTTGGATGCAGACGGCGGATGCGACATTCTATCCGGTAGCGTACACATCCGTCCCTCTCTACTGGGGAGTGTCCCTGATGAGCGATGAGGTTGCGACACAGGATGCGTTGACCTTCACTGCGGGATGGATCGCAACGGCAGGATCCACCATGTTGCTTAAGCGGCTCGTAGGTAGAGAGAGACCCTACGTGAGTCGTAATGATCTGATCATCAACTATTCAGATACGGAATTGAGAGCATTGGGTAACGCTTCGTCTTTCCCATCCGGACACACTTCCATGTCCGTCTTTCTTGCAACCTACCTGGCACTGGAATCGAATACTCCTTTTGTCCGAATTACCGGTGGGGTGTGGGCCAGTTCGGTTGCCGTTTCGCGAGTTTGGAACGGTGTTCACTTTCCGACCGATATTTTCATGGGTGCCATACTGGGTTCGGGCGTGGCCATGCTGTCCCATCATTTGCGATGAAATAGTCCATGTTACGAGCATTTCTTGCCGGTCTTCGTCTTCTGATACTGGGCTTGGTGCTCGTGCCGATAGCTGCAGCTCAGAGCGGACAGGAGTGGGTGTTCTCAGGCACAGTAATTGATGAGGCTACGAGAGAGCCGCTACCTGGGGCTTCGATCCAAATCAGCGGTTCATATTCGGGGACCATCACGAACAGTGAAGGTGCCTTTCAGGTGCCGCTTGATACGGTTGGCGCAGAGCTCATCATTCGATTCATAGGATATGCTCCCGCCCAAATTGCCGTCACCCAGGGCCAAGGTCCGGTGGAGATCGCGATGCAGCGCGCCTCGTTGCAGCTTCCCGAAGTGGTAATCACGGGAGAAGATCCTGCCATTCGAATCATGCGGCGCGTGATTGAGGAAAAACAAAGCTGGCGGGCCGAACTGGATACGTATATCGTCAATGCCTACAACCGATTCCGGATGGAGAATGACACCGGTATCGTTTCTATCTGGGAGAGTGGCACACGCGCTTTCTGGGACCGTGAACGAGGCATGCGCGAAGTGTCCATCTGGCAAGAGCAGACTGCCAATATGGAGATTGACGCGTTTCTGCCGGCGGCCCTTTTTGTAGCAAACCTCTACGACGATGACTTGGAGATTGCCGGACACTCGCTCATGGGTGTGACCCATCCGGAGGCGTTGGATAAGTATCAATTCCGATTGGAGTCTATTGAATCCTCGGCAGGGGAGCCTGATGTGTTCGTGCTGTCCGTGGAGCCAAGGAATGCCACCTTCAGCGGGTTTTATGGGACGTTACGAGTGCAGGATCAGGCCTTCGCCATGATTTCTGCGGAGCTGACGCCCGGGGCCGGGTTTGTTTTTCCGCCACCCATTCAGGAGCTGAAAGCGAGTTACCGCCAACAGTTTGCGGTATTTGATGAGGGCACTTGGTTACCGGTCGATTTGCAGACCCGAATGGAGATCAAGGTCGGTATCGAGCGAATCCTCTCGTTTCCGGTTTTCCGGATACGACAGCTGTCCCGATTGACGGACTTCCAAGTGAATGCTGCCCTCCCGGATTCGCTGTACGAGTCCGACGATGTGGTGGTGGTTGACTCATCTATTGCCCGTCCTACAACACGCCCGGCAGGTGTAGTTGCCGTTCCCTTGAGCACAGCAGAGATGGCAGCCTATGCTACCATCGATTCGACCATGACCATAGAAGAAGCCTATGAGCCTTCGGGGTTCTTGGCACGTATGGCCCGAACGGAAGAACGGTTTTCTTCAGACACCACCGGGGCGATGGGAAGGATGATTTCTGCAGGTAATTCCATCAACCTGGAGGTGAGGCCAGATCTCTGGTACAACCGCGTGGAGGGTTTCCGGCTCGGTTTGCGGGGCGGGTTGAAAGTCACCGGGCCACTGAAGGCGACGGGCATGGTTGGATGGGGAACCGCCAGCGATGAACTCAGCCACGGCTATGGCGCGCAACTGGGAGCTGAGCAGCAACTCTTTGTCCGATATCGTGACGAAACCGTGACCTCGTTCGACTCTGCAATTCGCGGTCGGTTTTTCAATTCGGGTGACGTGACGTTGGGACGGGACGACTATTTCGACTATCACCAGGAGTTCGGATGGGAAGCGGGTATGCAGTTCAGGGTTCCCGGCTCAGCCCGTATTGAGGCCATTGTGCAGTGGTCCCGGTTGAATTATGAATCCCTCATCCAGCGTATTCAGGACTCCTGGCTGGGTATTTCCCTGCAAGAATCCCTGAATCCCGGTGTCGATGAAGGCAAGCTGGAGCGCGTCTCCATCACATTGGATCGAAGCTGGGAATTTGTCCGTTTTCCGATTGGA
>JAURNP010000005.1 GCA_030830105.1 Rhodothermales bacterium
GATGAGTCCAGGAGGGGTGGCGGAGCCTGGTTGAACGCACCGGTCTTGAAAACCGGCATACCTTTACGGGTATCGTGGGTTCGAATCCCACCCCCTCCGCATCCAGCGAAAACCCCGGCCCGCGGAGCGGGCCGGGGTTTTCGCTGGTAAGGAGGCCCCCGGGCTGCACTCGAGGCGGAGCCGAGAGTAATCCCACGAGCGCGGCACAGATCAACACCTCTACTCGTTACCTTCCCACCAAGTAATCATCCGCTCCGGTCCATTGTCCACACGCCGCACGTCCTCGCTGACCTACGCTCCGCTGCTCCTGGCATTCGGGTATGTATGCGTCGTGGCCATCACCGGAGCCGACATGGATACACGCATCCGGGGGCTACGCTATTGGTCGTTGCTTGGTATGGCCGTCTTCGCCATTGCCGCGCCCCACGTCCTGTTGCCCGATCGCGATCTCCGATTGATGCAGCGCCTGAACCGATCGCCCAAAAAACTGCTTCGGCATCAATTTGAACAATGGCAGCCCGTCATCTGGCTATTCATCATCCCGACCGTGTTGCTCGCATTCTGGGATCCCGGGCATTTCACGCAAAACCTGGGAGAGAAGTCCCTCCATCTCGCCTCGACCGCACTTTTGCTGCTCGGCGTTTCCGTCTACAGCTTCCTGTGTTATGCCCGGATAGGCCCGCTTTCCCAATCCTGGCAGGAAGGGTCCCGAGGCGATTGGTACCGCACCATGAAGGAGAATTCCCCCGGCGGATTTGCGGTGCCTGAAGGGATGGTCCCGGCCATGCTCGCCACGCAAAAAGTATTCGCCTTGGGAATCGTTACCCTCGTGGCATCAGCCTACCTCGGCCAGTCTGTCGCATCGTCAATGATGCTGCTGCCAGGGGTGGTCTTGGTAGTATGGACGCTGTATTCGATAAGAACGGGGGCTCGCCAACACGACCGGGCTTATTACGCCACCAACGCATTCTATGGTGAGGTCTTCCGGAGCGCGGGCGGCATGCGTACCTCCGCTCGGGAAGCCCTGCCCTTTCGCTCCGTCTACTGGTGCCCGAGGAAATTCCGATCCCATCTGTGGGCACTCCTCAATCAATTCGACCGCAAGCTGCCTCTCGGAAGGCTGATGGTCGTTGCGCACGGATTGCTCTGGGTCTTGTTTTACATCGACGCCTCGAGCGCAACCGTGACGGCCTATCTGATTCTTCTGGTTGCAACCAAGAATGCAGCCGGCCATGTGCTGACTCGCCCAGATTTGGCGGCGCTGCCGTTCCATCTGGGTCGTCAACCTGTCCTTGGCTGGGTGATCACCCGCTTTTTTGTGAACCTGCGCTGGACCATGCCCATGTTGGCTAGCTTGCTCATTGTTGCGATGTTCGATTCGGCCCTTCCATACGCACACGCTGTGGGCTGGGCCCTCGTCGACGCTGCGGCCGGGTTTGCTACCGCCATCCTCTTCACCTTCACAACCGAATACCGCTATCGCCGCCGTCTCGCCTGAATCGCTCCATCTGACCGGGCTGTCCAAACGCTATGGACAAGGTCCACCGGTCATATCTGACCTGACCCACACGTTCGTGCAGGGATCAGCGACCGGATTGGTTGGACCCAACGGATCCGGAAAAACGACATTGCTTCGGCTGCTTTCGGCCGTCGCATATCCGACGACTGGTAACGTCCATTACGGTGAGCTCGACATCCATGCTCACCCTTTCGACTATCTGCGTCAAGTCGGCCAGGTCTATGCCGATGCCCAGCTGCCCCAATACCTGACAGCTGTCGAATTGCTGGAATGGATCCTTCGAGAGCGCGAAGACTTCGGCGGCGAAGGCGCCGTTCGCGTGGAGCAAATGCTCGACAGCGTGCTGCTCGATGAACGAAGGCATAATCTGATCGGTACGTATTCGAGCGGTATGATCCAGAAGACCCAGCTAGCCGTTGCTCTCGTCGCTCGCCCGAGCGTCCTGCTGTTGGACGAGCCGTTTCGTGGTCTGGACTCTGAAGCGACGAAGGCCGCACTCGGCCTCGTTGATGATTTCCGGAAGGAAGGTGGTCTGCTACTAATCGCCAGCCACACCCGCGCCTTGCTGGACCAGTTCTGTGATGAGGTCATGGACCTGGCCGGCTAATCAAGCATGATCCCAGCAACTCCCATGACCATCCTCGTCCTCGGCGCAACAGGTGCCACCGGCAAGCACCTGACCCGGTATCTCTTGGCCAACGGCCACGCCGTAAAGGCCATCGTTCGGTCTGCTGATCGACTGAAAGCCGTTGTTTCCGATCACCCGAATCTGGATGTCACAGAAGGGACTGTCCTCAATCAGTCCGACAAAACCCTCCAGGAAACCGTTCAAGGTTGCGATGCCGTTGCCTCGTGCTTGGGTCACAACATCAGTTTCAAGGGCATCTTTGGAGCACCCAGACGTCTGGTCAGGGATACCGCCGAGCGCATTTGTGCAGCCATCAAAGCGAACCAGCTCGCGGCCCCGGTGAAATACGTCCTCATGAAAACCACCGGCAACACCAACCGGGACCTCAACGAGATCGTACCGACCAGTCAACGTATCGTCACCAGTCTCCTACGTGTTGTCCTGCCACCGCACGTAGACAATGAGCAGGCAGCCGACTATCTACGCGTCAATATCGACCAGGAAAACGCTTCTGTCGAATGGTGCTGCGTGCGTCCCGATGGCCTGATAGACCAAGATGAACCAACGCCCTTGGATATCCACCCTTCGCCCATCCGTAATCCCATCTTCGACGCCGGCAAAACGAGTCGTATCAACGTAGCGCACTTCATGGGTCGTCTGATTGAGGACGAGGCACTCTGGAAAGAGTGGAAAGGAAGGATGCCTGTGATTTACAATAGAGCCTTACAGAACCTCAATCGGACAGAATCATGACCCGTCATCTATTCACCGTTGCCGCTGCTTTCCTGCTTCTCACCACCACTGGTAAAGCCCAGTCCGTCACCGGCGAGCTCGACGCGTATTGGGCAGAAGTGTCCCGCACCGTAGCCGAAGGCGATTTTGAAGGCTACTCCGCCGTCTATCACCCTGATGCAGTACTGGTGTTCGCCATACAGGACCGATCCGTGGATCTGGAAACAGCATTGGCAGGCTGGAAACCCGGCTTCGATCAAACCGCTGCAGGAGACTTGACGGCTTCGGTCGACTTCCGCTTTTCCAAGCGACTTATCAGTCCTACGACTGCGTACGAAGAAGGCATCTTCCACTACATGTCCGAATCAGCTGAGGGAACCGGCGGAGCCATGGTTCACTTCACTGCACTGTCCGTCAAAAAGGATGGACGGTGGCTCATGCTGATGGAAAACCAGGTGTCCATGGCTACCCTGGAAGAATGGGAGGCGCTGGCTGATCAATAGTGATCGGCTTTACTGCGCCGGCGTCAGTTCGGGGACGACGTCGGCGGCATCAAAGCGCTCTGAAACCAGCGATTCTCCGTGCTCAACGCCATCAATCCTGGCATATTGGAGCTCACCGAGCCAATCCTCGTGCTTTTGATTGGGCTCCATGGGCGTGTCTGAGGTGCGGCTCTGGAACCGGTACAGACCAATACCTTCGGCATAGCGGAACGAAATGAACCCATTATCGCCATTCTGGTCACCCCAGAAATGCTCGTAGGTACCCGTTGACGCCACCGACGCGAATACTTCTCCAACCGGGACCTCGGCCGGCATTTCGCTGACAACCATGTCTTGCTGGGAAAACGGCGATTGCCAGTTGCAATCAGAGGAACCCATGTTCGAAGCGCCCAGCAGATGAATGCGTCCACGCTGCTGTCGAAGGTAACACTCCGCTTGACGGATCAGCTTGTCACTCGAATACGTCTGAACGAGGACGAGATAGTCATTGGCGTCTGCGACCGGATTCTGCGCCCCGGTTACTGTGAATCGCAGGAATGCCGGATCGACCGCCACCCCATTGATCGAATAGGTGATCCGGTATTCAAACTGATTGCCTTCAGCCAGATAGATGTAAGGCGCTTCATTCGGACCGTCACTAAGGGTTGGCGGGACCAATAATCCATTACGTGGCTGGGACCACGCGGTGGCACAAGCCAGCATCAGGCATGCAAAGGCGAATGTCCTCTTCACGATCAGGAATTGGTTGGACGCAGGCGGAACAGGGTGAAAAAGAACCATACGTACGCACTCACGAGTTCATGGTTACATGCTGAAAACGCAGCGGATGAGCCTGCGGGAGTGGACGGGTCCGCGGACTTTCTTCGAGCCCGAGAACCCAATATTCAAGATTGGACGAATCCACGGCGACCGGGCAAACCCTGACAGCAGGAACGCAACCGTCCGTTAGAGCTCCCGTAGACCCGTCTGGCGTGAAAATCAGGGTATCCACGAATGCTTTCCCTCGTATTCGGAGTTTTCGCAACATATGTTGTGCCTTCTCCACAGAGGAATGACAGTTCAGCGAGTAACGTCCAACCCAATGTGCCTAATCCTACCAAATCGGGTCTGTTGCTTCTGTTGCGACACAGCTTCTCCGCATCAAACTTTCCATCTGACATGACTTCCAGCACTGCTCTGCCTCGCTTCGACACCGGAATTTTTCGGCGAGTCGCTGCTCTTTCCCTGCTGACGCTTTTCCTTTCCGTGGTCATGGCTTTCGACGCCAAGGCCCAGGATGTTCGGGAAGTCACGTTCAATGAAGCCGTCACGATCGCGCTCAAGAACAACACGACTATCAAGCGCGCCGAGAACAATCTTGGCCTGCAGGAGCTTGTAGTAAGAGCCGAAAGGGCCAGTTTCCTTCCGAACCTGAACGCCAACACCGGTGCAAACCGCAATTGGGGTCTCCAATTTGATCAGACCGTTGGACAGCTGCGCAACACATCCACTGACGGTTTCAACTACGGCCTCAGCACTGGCATAAACCTGTTCAACGGTTTCGCCGATGTAGCCAGTCTTAATGGTGCTCGCGCTCAGCTGGAAGCACAGGAATATTCCATGGAACGGACACGACAGACGGTGGTCTTCAACGTCATCTCCAACTACCTCAACGTCATCCTGGCCGAAGAGAACATTCGCATTCGCCAGGAAGAAGTGGAAGCCCAGCAGCAGCTACTCGATCAGATCCAAGAGTTCGTCCGTGTTGGCTCGCGCGCCATCTCAGACCAGTATCAGCAGCAGGCCACGCTCGCTAATGCCGAGTCCAATCTGCTCAATGCAGAAAGCAACTTCCAGCTGTCTAAAACCCGCATGATCCAGGTTCTGCAGCTCGACCCACTAGCGGACTATCGCTTCGTAGCGCCGGATCCAAGTTCACTTCCGTTGAGCGTTCGCTCGTACAATGCAGAAGATCTGCTGGTCAGCGCCTTTGAGCGCCGCGCGGACCTGCGGGCCCAGGAAGCCAGCATTAAAGCCGCCGAGCAAGGCATCCGGGCTGCACGTTCCGGCTACCTGCCGTCGCTTGGCCTTAACGCCAGCCACGGATCGGGTTACACGTCCGCTAATGAGCGCGACGATTTCGGCACCCAGCTTGAAAACAATCGCTCAGAACGCCTCAACCTCTCCCTTTCCATTCCCCTTTTCAATCGCTTGAACGTCAAGCGCAGTATTGAGACCTCCAAGGTTCAGTACGCCAACGCGCGCCTTGACCTGGAAAATGTGCAACAGAATGTGGCCATCGAAGTCCGACAGGCATATCTGGACTACCAGATCGCTGCCCAACGCCTCGATGTTACGGAGAAAAGTCTCCAGGCAGCAGATCAAGCCCTGCAGGTGGAAGAAGAGCGCTACGAAGTAGGCGCCTCGACGCTCGTAGAACTGCAGCAGTCCCGCTCGCAATACACAAATGCTACCAGCCAGCGCGCTCAGGCACTTTTCCAGTTCCACTTTCAGCATCGCCTGATCGAGTACTACCAGGGGATCCTGGATCCAGGGCAGTCGCTCTTCAACTGAGCGTCATCATCCGGATCGGATCTCTCCTGTTGCCCTCTCCCTTTACAAGCAATCTTTTCTTTTCTATGGCCAAGAAAAAAAGCGCCACCAAACGTGTTCTCGTTATTCTGGGTGTCCTGATCGTTGTTGCCCTCCTCCTGATTATTGGTCTTCGCGCCTCTGGGATCGTGGGCGGACAGGAACGTGCTACGCAGGTTGAGCTTGCAGAGGTCGAACTGCGAACAGTGACGCAATTGGTAACGGCCTCAGGCAACATTCAGCCCGAAGTCGAAGTGACAATCTCGCCAGATGTCTCCGGAGAGATTGTGACCTTGCCGGTCAAAGAAGGCGATCGCGTGATGCGGGGGCAACTTCTGGCTCGTATCGAGCCTGATTTCTATCAGGCTCAGTTCAACCAGGCCGAAGCACAGGTAGCCCAGGCTCGCGCCAATGAAGCGCAGCGTCGTGCCGATATGCTGAATGCCCAGCTTGAGCTGAATCGGCAGAAGGCTCTGTTTGAATCTGGTGCTATTTCCGAGTCTGCATTCCAGACCACCGAGACCCGCTACCAAACGTTGACAGCGGCCCACGATGCATCCCAGTACGCTATTCGTGTTCAGGAGGAGGCTGTCAACGCAGCTCGCGAGCAGCTCTCACGCACGACCATTTATGCTCCCATGGACGGGACCATCTCGATCCTTTCCGTCGAATTGGGCGAGCGCGTGGTCGGTACTACCCAGATGACGGGTACCGAGATGATGCGCGTTGCAAAGCTCGACCAGATGGAAATGGAGGTCAACGTCAATGAAAATGACGTCGTGAACGTCGCAGTCGGAGACACATCTGCCATAGAAATCGATGCCTACCCCTCTCGTATTTTCCGTGGCATTGTTACCGAAATCGCCAACTCGGCCCGCGTAACCGGTATGGGTAGTCAGGAGCAGATCACCAACTTCCCGGTAAAGATCCGCATCCTCGACCCCCACAATGTTTCGTTCGATGCTTCGGGCGTCGATGATGTGGTTATGGACAATGAACTACCGGTAGCTTCCACCAAGATGCCAAACTTCCGTCCTGGAATGAGTGGCACTGTGGATATCTTCTCTCACACTGTTCAAGGCGCTACCGCCGTTCCCATCCAGGCTGTCACGGTTCGTGATTTCATGCAACTGGACGAGGAGCATGGCGGCATTGCTGACTCCCTGCGCGTCCAGGGCGAAGAAGACTTGCGCCGCGTGGTTTTCATCGTAGATGAAGACAGCCGCTCCCGCATCGTGGAAGTGGAAACAGGTATTGCGGACGACTCCCACTATGTCATCCTCTCTGGCGTCAGTGTTGGAGACCAGGTTGTGACGGGACCCTACCGTGCTGTATCACGCACGCTTGAGCCAGACGAACTGGTAGAAGAGCAAGAGTCGCCTTCGAGCTCGCGCATGGCCAGAAACTGACGGAAGACCCCAAAATGGACAATGGCATGAGTGAGAAAGAGCCCGTCATCATCCTGCGGGACATCCATCGTACGTACAAGATGGGTACGCAAATCGTACGCGCACTGGATGGGGCGGATCTGGAGGTTTTCCCGAACGAGTATGTGGCCATCATGGGCCCTTCTGGATCCGGAAAGTCCACGATGATGAATATCATCGGTTGTCTGGATGTGGCTTCGACGGGGACTTACGTTCTCAATGGACAGGACGTCAGTGACATGGACGACGACGAGCTGGCCGAAGCTCGTAACCGCGAAATCGGATTCATTTTCCAGACATTCAACCTGCTGCCTCGCGTCGACTGCCTACAGAACGTAGAGCTTCCGCTGATTTATGCTGGTCATTCACGAACCAAGCGTCGCGAGATGGCCGCGGACGCCTTGCGCTCGGTGGGTCTAGTCGATCGCATGGATCATAAGCCAAATGAGCTTTCCGGAGGGCAGCGTCAGCGTGTGGCAGTAGCACGGGCTCTCGTAAACAACCCTTCTATCCTGCTGGCGGACGAACCAACCGGAAACCTGGATTCGAAGACTGGGATCGAGATCATGCACCTGTTCGAGGCGCTCCACAAGGCAGGAAACACGATCCTGGTGGTTACGCACGAAGAGGAAGTCGCTCAGCACGCTCGCCGCATTATCCGTCTTCGTGACGGCAAGATTGAAACGGACGAGCGCGTCGAATCCCCGACGCTGGAAGGCGTCGAGTTGAATTGATCCGACCCGGCTGAATCAGCTCACGGGATTACATCCCGCAGAGATAGCGCTCGCGCTCTTGGACAAAGGTCACATTCCCTTCGGATCGGCGAATTTGCACGATCTGATGGGGCAATGACAGAGCTTGAACCGTGATGCAATCCTGACCTGGGACGTTCAGCACGTAGTTGACCATGATCTCATCTCCCGTCTGCTCTACGGATTGGACCTCCACGATATACCCGCCAGACTCGGTCGGTATGGCGACCAGTCCAACCATGTACTGCTGAAAATCCACTTCGGGAACGTCTTCGAGAGGTGATACCAGTTCGAGGGCTTCCTGCAATTCCGCCTCACTCCTCAGAATGACCTCAATCGTGTCCCGAATAGAACCCTGATGTCCCAGTGCAATCGCTTCAAACGCCAGCACATCATCTGGTCCCTCGTCCAATTCGACCGTCTCCTGACACGCAGTCAAGGAAACGA
>JAURNP010000017.1 GCA_030830105.1 Rhodothermales bacterium
GCACCACGCCGCGGTGCATGACCAGGATCTGGTCGGCATGCTGGACGGTGGACAAACGGTGCGCGATGGCGATCGAGGTACGACCGGACATAAGCGTTTCGAGCGCTTGCTGAATCACTTCCTCTGTTTCCGTATCCACGCTCGACGTCGCCTCATCCAGCACCAAGATGCGTGGATCGTAGACCAGCGCCCGCAGGAAGGAAATCAACTGACGTTGTCCATGGGAAAGCGTCATGCCGCGCTCGCGTACATCCTGATCGTAGCCTTGCGGCAGCCGCTCGATGAACGGGGTGGCGTTGATGGCGTCCGCAGCGCGCTTGATATCTGTCTGCGTGATGGCCGGATTGCGTAGGGTCACGTTGTCACGTAGGGTACCGGAGAACAGGAAAACGTCCTGAAGCACCAGGCCAATATGATCGCGCAGTGTCTCGAGCGATAGCGTGGTGATATCTATACCGTCTACCAGGATGCTGCCTTTCTGGATCTCGTAGAATCGCAGCAGCAGATTGATGATAGTCGTCTTTCCGGCGCCTGTTGCTCCAACAATGGCGAGGGATTGTCCAGGCTTCACCACAAAGCTCACATCACGCAGGATCCAGTCAGTGTCTTCATCCTCCGGATCCGTCTCTGGATCGTACGAAAACCAGGCGTTCTTGAATTCGATATGGCCCTTCACTTCGCGCCATGCGGATGGTGTGTCCGATTCGGGAATGGCCAGGTCGGTATCCAGCAATCCAAAGATCCGCTCTGCTCCGGCCATGGCACTCTGCAGCGTATTGAATTGGTCTGAGAGATTGCGAATCGGCTCGAAGAAGCGGCGCGCATACTGGATGAAGGCAATCAGTACCCCTACCGTCACACCACCTACCATTGAGGACATTCCTCCGTACCAGATGACCAAACCCAGTGCGGCCGAGGCGACCAGGTCCACCATGGGCCAGAACAACGCGAAATAGAAAATGGTTTTGATATGCGCCTGCCGGTGATCGTCATTGATACCGGTGAAACGACGCATCTCTTCCTCCTCCCGGCCGAACAGCTGGACAATGCGCATGCCGGTTACATGCTCTTGCAGGAACGAATTCAGCCGTGCCACCTGCTTGCGGGTGTCGCGATAAGCATCACGGACCTTCCGCTTGAACCAGAATGTGGCGTAAATCATGATTGGCATCACGGAGATCGTGACAAGCGCTAGTTGCCAATTCAGGCTAAATATGAACCAGGCAATGAAGATCAGCTTGAACAGATCGCCCAAAATGGTGACTATCCCGGCGGACAATACCTGAGACAGCGATTCGACATCGCTGGTGACCCGCGTAATCAACTGGCCGATGGGCCGCGTGTCGAAGAATCGTAGCGATTGTCGCTGAACATGGCGATATACTTTTGTTCGCAGATCAAAAATGGCCTGCTGGCCAATCCACTGGGTTAAATAGGCGTTCACGAATGACAGGAATCCTTCCGCCGCGAGAATGACGAACAGGATCTTGATCATGCGTTGCAGTCCCTCCAGATCCCCTTCAACGATCTCCTGATCAATGGTGACCTGAACGAGTTTGGGGATCAGCGGCCCGAGGAAGGCGGCCGTCATCACGGTCGAAAACGCCAGCAGCACCCACCCTTTGTACGGCATGAGATAGCTTACGATGCGGCGAAGCAATCGCGAGTCGAGTCCAGCGTCCTGTTTTTCTTGCTG
Source organism: Rhodothermales bacterium (assembly GCA_030830105.1). Classification (GTDB taxonomy): domain Bacteria; phylum Bacteroidota; class Rhodothermia; order Rhodothermales; family UBA10348; genus JAAZVD01. The sequence goes on from JAURNP010000017.1 coordinate 1,697, forward strand.
ACTCACACGAATGCCTCCACTTCCTGCTCCAGCTGCTGCTTGTGATACAGTGCAGCGTAGAAACCACCGGCCTCTACCAACTGGTCGTGGGTGCCGTGTTCGACCATGTGACCCTCATCCAGGACAACAATCTGATCGGCGTCTTGGACGGCTGAAATCCGATGGCTGACGATGACAACCGTGCGTTTACCGAAGTGCTTGCGTAAATGCCCCAGAATGGTCCGTTCCGTGTTCACATCTACGGCCGAGAGCGCATCGTCCAGAATCAGAATACGTGGCTGCCTGATCAGAGCGCGTGCGATCGAAGCCCGTTGCTTCTGGCCGCCCGACAGCGTAATCCCTCGCTCACCAACGGCTGTCTCGAAACCTTCCTTGAATTGCGTGATGTTCTCCAGCAAATCCGCCTCAGAGGCAGCCTCCTTTACATCCGATTCTTCGGCTTTCATCCGCCCAAACGAAATGTTGTTAGCTATCGTGTCCGAGAACAAGAAGACATCCTGGGGCACGTAACCAATCGCTGCCCTGATGGACTCCAATGGCCAATCGCGAATGTCTTTACCATCTATTTGCAACACTCCGTCACCTACATCCAATAGGCGGGGAATCATCTCCACCATGGTGGTTTTCCCCGACCCCGTACGCCCCACGATAGCCAGCGTCGTACCTGCTGGTACATCCACGCTGACGTTGTCAAGAGCGCGGACTCCGCTGTTTGGATGTTTAAAACCAACCCCTTTGAATGTGATCCTCCCTTGAACCGCTCCAGATCCGAGCTGCGCCGCACCTGATCCTGGGGCAGGATCAATGCTGGGCTTTGCATCCAGAATTTCGTTCAACCTCGTCATGGACGCCGCAGCACGCTGCACCATGGTGATCACAAACCCCATGGCAGCTACCGGCCAGGTCATCAGCGTCACATATATAATGTATTCCGCGATGTTGCCGATGGTAATCTCTCCGGTCATTGCGAGTGAACCTCCTACCCACACTACGATCAGGGTAGAAGCCCCGACCAGGGTGACGAAGACCGGCCTCCAAGCCGCTTCAACCATGGCCAGACGCAGACTGCGATGACGGTACTCGGAACTCTCTCCATCAAACGTTGCCGCTTCGCTTTCCTCTCGGGCATATGCCTTCAATACACGAATTCCGGACAGGGCTTCCTGAACCCGGGAAGTAAGGTTGGAATACTGCGCCTGAAGTTCATCCGATCGGGTATGCACCATCCGAGCGACAAAAAACACGGAAATGGCCAGGAACGGCATGGGAATGAGCGTAAACCAGGTCAGCTGGGGCGATATCCAGAACATCACCGAGAGCGCGGTGATGATCACAACAACGGCCCGCGTGGTGTACATGATGGCCGGCCCGATATAGCGCCGCACGTGCTCAATGTCGCTCGTCGAGCGGGTGATCAAATCGCCCGTGGCGTGCTGCAGATAGAAATCGTGTGACAGGGTCTGCAGTTGATCGTAGAGCCGGTTTCTCAGATCGAATTCAATGTGGCGCGAAGCCACGACCACGGTTTGCCGCATTAGGAAGGAGAAAAGCCCACTTCCAATGCTCAGAAGGAGGATAATGATACCAAACGTTGCGAGCGATGCAAACGCATCTGCGTAGACGTAGCTCTCGAGCGGCGTGCCTTCAAAGGCGCGATAGGTAGCTACATAGCGCGGAATACTGTCAATGGCCTGCCGAACGACCATGGGGACAATGATCGAGAAGACAGCCGAAACCACGGCGCAAAGCAGACCTGGAATGAAAAGGTACTTGTAACGCCAATAGTAATCGTTTAGCCGCCGGAGGGAGTGCATGCGCCGATTCGTCCGTGGGTGTACCCGACACTCGTCGGGAGGCGGGTTGGATTGGGCGAACTGACGCGCCCAGGAAGTCCTCGACCTGCCAGGGCAAATCCCAACGCATCAGGATGGACGCAGATCCGGATCGTGTTTCTGCCGCTCCGCAGGAGACGCCGAGTGCGAGGCCTTTATGTCTTGCGATCCTCCGTTCGAGTCCTAAATTGAAGAGTCATTCCATTGTCAGATTATGTCGGATTTGAACAACCCACCGCTTGATGCTCTCGAACGAGAGAATCAGCAGCTCCGTCGCGCTGTCGAGGAGCTGTCGGTACTCAACGAACTCTCGATAGCTATCAGTTTATCGCGCGGGACCGAAGAAGTCATCCAGACGATCATTCGTCGGTCCATCAAGGCCGTCGGTGCGGAGCAGGGTGTTATTACCATGGTGGGAGACGACGTCAGTGATCCGACCAAAACGCTGGTTCGGACAATGGCCAGCTCTGGAGACCGTGAGGCGTACTCCCCTGATCAGAATCTGCTCGGGTGGATGTACATCAACCGCAAACCGCTCGTAATCAACCAACCTCGCTCTGATTCCCGGTTCCAGGGAGTCAAATGGAGTGAATCGGTTCGCTCGTTGGTTTCGGTTCCCATGCAGGTCCATTCCCGCCTGATTGGCATTCTGACTCTCTACAACAAAAAGCGTGGTGGAGAATTCAGTACGGGTGATCAGCGCCTGCTTTCCATCCTGGCCGGTCAGTCCGCACAAGTCGTAGAAACTGCGCGTCTGTACGAGGAAGAGAAGAAACTGGCCACCGTGCAACAGGAATTGCGTATTCAGATGTTCCGGAATCGATGAAGCTGGCCGCCTATCCTAATCCTACAGTCGACTGGACCACCGTTTCCTATGAACTCCCGCAACGCTCCAACGTGCGGATTGAGGTCTTCGACGCGCTTGGCCGATCCGTGGAGGTGTTGTTTGATGGTGCACGTGCAGCGGGAGCTCATGCATCCATCTGGAAGACGGGCAATGTGGTTCCGGGAATGTACTACGTCCGAATCAAAACCGATTCACGAGCATGGACACGTAGCTTGACAGTTTTGCGCTAAAATATCAGCTCTTGAGCTGATATTAGATTCTAATCTGTAAGCCCGAAGGCTTAACTAGGCACCTTTACCCGTGGCCTGGCGAACCAACCCCTCTTTGATCCATTCTGCCAAGGTCTGGCGGTTGGATGGCTTGATAAGGCGATGCTGGTCACCCTTGTGGCGGATGTTTCCCAGTTCGATCAGGATCGCAGTTGGTTTGGTTTCGCGCAGAATCATCAGATTGCGCGTCTTGATTTCGCCTTCGTAGCCACGATTGGGCTGATAGTAGCGATACTTTTCTTCTACCGTGGAGCGAATGGCCTGGGCCAGGCTTTTTCCGCTGCGGCTACCGACGATGAAGTGAACGTCTACCTGAGGTTCGACTTTCATCCCGTAAGAATCCACATGAAGGGAAATAACCTGCTGACTCTTGGCCGTCTTTCGATGCTTCCCGTATAGGTCGTTGATGATCTTCGCACGGGTGCGAAGCCGACTGACCTGATTCAGGACAATGGTCTTGTTGCCGTAGTAGACCTCATCATGATCAACGGGTAGGTAGCGGTCGTCCCGGATTCCGTCATTTGGATCCTGCACGATCACGTAAACCGTGGCACCGTCCGCCATGAGTTCTCTGGCCAGGCGAAGCGACGTATCGTAGGCAATCTCGTCTTCGGGTATCATCTTGCCATCATACTTCCCAAGCGTACCTGGATCTGGACCTCCGTGCCCGCCCACAATGTAGAACACGTGTCCTTTCAGCTGTTCACCTTTCAGGGGCACATTGGCATATTTCGAGCCGAATAGCGGAACGTACAAGGACCGCGACGGAACTCGGTAGGCCACATCGCGCCGCAGCTTACTTCCGTTGCGCATCTTGCCGGCGTTCAAGGTTTTGAATTCGGCTATACTCGCCGTAGTCGGTTCGACACCGGAACGGCGCAGAAGGCTCCAAATACCCTCTCCGGGCTCTGGACGCACTTCAATCGTGGCCGTCTCGACATCGGCCTGGGCCCATGCAGAAACCGCTGCACCCGATAAAAGGGAGCAGAGCAATATGGCTCGGAAAAGTGGCATAGCATTCATCATGACTAGGCAGTTGGTCCTGATATGCGAGATATCGGCAAGACCGGTAAATCCTTAACGGCATGAAGGTTGTTTTTGATGGAGATAATTGGCAAACTCTGCCACCCTCTCCCCAACCGATCCCGGTGGTATACGCCCTGCCCTTCGTCTCGGATCCACCGCGTTCCTTTTACTCCTGGTCGCTCTTGCGGCCTTTCCGCATTCCTCGGCTGCACAAGTCGTGGAACGCCCTCAATTAAGGGACATCGAGACGGATCGCGAACTGATGATGTATCGCGTCTACCATACAATTACGAGCGAAGGCGAGCTGGTCGCAGAGCAATACAAGATGGCCGCCACGCTTTTCCGGAATGTGATTGCTCAGTTTCCGAACAGCTACGAAGCTCATGCCAACCTGGGATACGCTCAGTTGATGGACTATATGGATCAATTTGAGCCTGCTGACATTGCCGCCTTCGACATCGGTCACCTGGTGGTGGGTGCGTTTACGCGTCGCCCGGAATCCATGGAGCCGGAAGTTCGTGGAATCAATGCACAGCTCTGGTTCCAAGCAACCTCCTCCCTTCAAGCGGCGTTGCGGCTCAATCCGGGTTTGGCGGAAGCAAAAGCCAACCTTGGAATTGCCTATCTCGTTCAGCCCCAGGGCGGTTCGAATACGGCAGAAGCCCGCAGGCTACTGGCAGAGGCGGTCTCCGCCGCGCAGTACAATGCCAATATGGATCCGCGAACCAAAGCAGCCATCTTCATCAATGCAGGTGTTGCTGAATTGGCCGAAGGACTGCTCCAGGAATCATTCGATCACATGACCTCGGCTACCGGGTAGCTGGATCGGATCAGCGGATTTGCCAACATGGGCGATTTCATCCAGTACAGTGGACTGGAAACGGCTCTCTACTACAACACGGCCCTGATCTTCTCCAGCGTCGATGATGCAGAAATGCAGGCCACTTCCATCCAGTATTTCAACGCGTATCTCTCGGCTACCAGCCCGTCTTCAAACTGGTGGCAGCTGGCCTACAACCGATACGCAGCGACAGCGAATCAGCTCGGGATGTCTGCCAACAGTGTGGATTACTACCGCCAGAATCACAGCCCCACGTATCGCACCCTGACAAGCTTCATTTTCCCGAATGGGGTCCAGGTCAATCTCGGTGAATCCATCGACGAAGTACTCAACAATATGGGCGGTGCAGGTGTGACTCCGTATGATGTCGAAATGTACCGCATGATCGAGAACACGGACCTGATCGATTACTATTTCGTCGCTGCCCAGACCTCGGTATGGGCCACGAGCGAAGTACTGGGCATCCAGCTCTACGGACCCGCTGCGCCTGCTATTGGCATTCAGGAGGCTGGCTTGGGGTCGGATATCAGCTACATTCGCGTTGGAATGAGCGCGGCAGATTTCGAGGCCATCATGGGCTACGATTACGAACGCCGTTTGCTAGTCAGCTTTTCGGATGATTACCGCTTCTACCGTAGCCTTGGTCTGGCTGCCAGCATCAAGAACGGCGTAGTGAGTGAACTCGTCATTACGCAGGTCCCTTACGAGCAGTACTGGGAGCCGGGTAACTAGACGATCCGATTCTGATCTAGACAGCAACAAATGGAAAACGGGCGGGCCGCGCATTGCGCGGCCCGCCCGTTGATTTTCAGTCCGATCCCAAGGGATCATGAGAAATGGTTCGTAATCGGATCAGCGGGGTAATCGCTGTTCCATGTCAGCTACTACCCAAGCAAATACAGCCATTGTGGCCACAGATCGAGCAACATCATCCGGATCCAGCTTGTCGACGTAGTCGGCGTTGGTGTGGTGATACCAGAAATACTTGCTCCCGTCCACATTGAGGCCCATACCAGGGACGCCTTCGCGCATGATTGGCCCGATATCAGCTCCTCCTCCCCCGCGGGTCACGGTTCCCGAATCCAAGTCTTCCAGTAACCTCCCGATCTCGGTAAGCAAGTCAAAGGCTGCGTCCGATCCTGAGAATCCGAAGCCACTGGGTTTGAACAGACCAGCATCAGATTCCATGGCGAGCACATGATTGTGCAACTCTTCCATGTGCGCATCGCGATAGGCATTTGCGCCACGCAGTCCGTTCTCCTCATTCGTCCACATCACGACGCGGATCGTTCGTTTTGGGCGCAAACCCATTTCCTTCATCAGCCGTAGTGCTTCCCAGGCCGCAACGCATCCTCCAGCGTCATCCATCGCGCCGGTGCCGACGTCCCAGGAATCGATATGGCCTCCCATCACAATGATCTCTTCGGGGTACTCACTACCCACCAATTCACCAACCACGTTGTAGGAGTCTGCATCCGGGAGCCACTGCGCTTCCATTTCGAGACGCAAGCGAATGGTATGCCCCCGGTCTTGCATGCGCTGCATCATCATGGCGTCTTCCACCGTGACGGCGGCATGGGGTATGCGCGGCACGTTTTCGTCATATCGGGAATTGCCCGTATGCGGTGTGTACATGGAGAATGGCCCTACCGAGCGAACGAGGCTTGCGATGGCACCGGCTTGCGCGGCTCGAACGGCTCCATTCGAGCGGTAGGTCACCGTAGCACCGTAGGAGGTGAACGGGACGTTCCAGAGGATAATCTTGCCCTTCGCCTCGTCTCCTCGCGCGGCCAGGTCATCAAACGAATTCACCACCAAGACGTCCCCAGATACGCCACCGGGGCCTGTTCCCACACTTCCTCCGAGTCCAAGGACTAACAGTTCGCGTTCGTGGGGCTCAAGTAAAACGAGCTTTTCATCCCCTCGAACCCAGTGGGGTACCTTCACGGGCTCACCGCGCACATTTTCGAGCCCATCGCGCTGCATCTCCTCCATGATCCAGTCAATGGACCGCTCCAAATTGCGGGATCCGGAAAAGCGGGGGCCGAAGGTATCGGTTAGGTAAGCGATGCGATCCCACGCGGCACTGTCCGCCATGGCAGCCTCAATCAGCGTCTGGGCGGTCTGGGCATGCGCCGAGACCCAAGCATCCGAAGATGCGGGCGCCTCGATGGAGGCTTGACGAGCAAGCGAAGGGGACGCAAGCAACACCGCAAAACAGAACACCGAAAAGGTGCGAACAACTGGGACCAGGTTAAACCGCATCATGTCGGAAAAGGGCTGATGAAAAAGCACAGGAATCTTGCAGGTCAAAATCGACGTCGACACGGCCGGCCACGTCCGAACGCAGGGCCCGGCATCGTTCATGGGCGGCTCGTGGGTCATACGCAATTCGCGCTCTGAACCTTGAGCAGGGTGGTCGTCAGGCGGATGCGTCAGTCGAGTCTTTCTCAGCTCCCTCCTCAAACAGGCGGGCAGCAAGCAGATTGAAATCGGTCTCCGTGATGATTCCCACCAGATTTGCTCCCAGCACAACCGGAAGCGCACCAATGTTCTTCTCCCGCATGAGACGCACCGCATCCACGGTTGCGGTTTCTGGCGTAACGGAGACCGGGTTGCGGACCATAATGGCTGAAACGGGTTGATCCTTTTCTTCATCCCCGTCCTGGACGTTCGTCAAAAAACGCAGGATGGAACGGTGGGTCACAATACCAACCAGTCGATGATCCTCGTCCTCTACCAGGACGTGCCGGATGTGACGCCAACCCATGAGAACCGCTACGAAATCGATCAACTCGTCTTCGCGAACAGTAAATAGATCGGTCGTCATGAAATGCTCGACCCGTGTCCCATGAATGGTGCTTAGCGGTCGCTTTTCAAGCTGCGCCAACTCCCATGTGTGCCCCGGCTTGCCCTCTTTCTGTCTCTTGATCATACCAGTGACAAGAGTATCCAGACGTTCAGCGCGAGTGGTGTCGCCCTGCTTACGCATTTTGGCAAGGGAGTAGAGCTGCCATTGTGCCCCTGTCCGCTTGGAGGCAACACGATCATCGATGATACCCAGGTATTTCTGGATTTCTTCGTCGCGAACGCCTCGCTTCTGCAACCCTTTGCGAGCCACGTCCAACAGCTGACCCCGGATCAGTTCAGGTGCGCTGTACCGGCTGTCGTCGACCCAATCCATCTCCGATGCGAGGCCGCGACGGGCCGCACCTATGAAGTTGCTTTTGGCATCGTCGAAGGTGAGCCGTTCCCGCACGTCCTCGATTTCGTCTGCCAGGCCGTACACAAGTCCGGTCCAGAAGGCAGCATTGGCTACCTCGTCGACCACCGTCGGACCGCTGGGCAGGAGTCTGTTCTCGATGCGCAAGTGAGGCTGGTCACCGCTGATGCCGTAGCAGGCGCGATTCCACCGATACACGGTGCCATTATGCAGCTGCAGTGCCCGCAGCTTGGGGACTTCGTTATTGCGAAGGGCCTCGAAGGGGTCAGCGTACTCGCTGGTCATGATGACTCGGAAGCGGGCAATGTCCTCCTGAAAGATCTCCAACACGGAGTCGTTGACCCATTCGGTGCCAAAGTGGACCCTGGGACTCATGTCGCGCAGGTACAGGTTGCTCGATCGCGTGTCGACTGCCTGCTGGAAGAGTGCAATGCGCGTCTCGCGCCAGAGGCGCTTGCCGAACAAGATGGGCGAGTTGGCGGCAGCGGCCAGGATGGGTCCTGAAACCAGCTGTGCAATATTGTAAAAGTGGGCGAACCGATCGGGCGTGACCTGCAGATGCACCTGAAAGCTTGTGTTGCATCCTTCCACCATGATGTTATCATGCTGGAAGAAGAGCTCATCAACTCCCCGGATGTGATACTGGGCCAGCCCTCCCTTCAATGACATGATCGTGTCGTTGAGGGAATAGTAGCGCGGCTTGGGCGCCATGTTGTCCAGACGCAGGTCCCACGCATGAATGGTGGGAAGAATGCCCGTCAGTACCAGTTCGGTATCCACCTTGCCGCACAGTTTGCGGACTGACTCAACCAGTTGATTCAAGTCCGCTTCCATCGTGGAAAAGCAGGTACCCGTGAATTCCAACGGGTCCAAGTTGATCTCCAGATTGAAGCGCGTCAGCTCATTGACGATGCGTTCGTCCGTGGCAAGCTCCAGGACTTCTTCCGCCAATGGCGCAGGCTGGGCATTACGATCTACGAGGAAAAGCTCCTGCTCCGCCCCAACGCGTTGAATATCCGTCTCGAACATGTCGTTCTCGAGCATATACTCGAGCGCGCGCATGTCCTGCATGATGTGACGCGTGAAACGTCTGATCTGAGCGGCATTTTCGCTCTTTGAAACGTCGTGTAAACCCATGTGCACGATGGGGATAGAGCCTTGCCAGGTCGGCAGCAGAGCGTTCGGGTCGGCGAGTGCGCTTAGTCTAACTACGTAAGGACCAAGAATCAAACAGAATCCGGTATGGCCGGGCACTTGAAACCGGAATCGAAACGGACCGTTTTCCGAGTCATGATCCCCGGAATCCTTCAAGCCACCGTATCTCTGCGCCCATGCGGGCGATCGCGTTTCCGTGCTGAGTCCCGCCCGACGGGCCGTGCGTGGCCCTTGATGGTTGCCTTGATCGTTATGTCTTCGATCAACACGCCCTCTGAAGCGCGTCAAACGGCCGAAGAACTGGACGTGCATGCGGAGCGTGTCATGATTCGGGGTCTGACCTGGCTACAGAATGGATACCCTGACCGTGCAGCGGCCGTCTTTGAGGAAGGATTGAAGGTTCATCCAAGTAACGCGGCTTTGCTGTCAACCATGTCCACGGCTCAAAAAGTGATGGGCGATCTTGGTACGGCCCGATTCTACCTGGACCAAGCCCTCGAGCGTGCTCCCGGCCTTCCTTCTCTGGTCGAGCAGGACCTGAATCTTTCGCTGGCCTCTGGAGATCTGGAAGCGACCGGGATCGCTGTCAACCGCTTGTTGGAGCTTGAGGATTTGGACGCAAGGTTTGCCATTCAGCAGCTGTCCTCTTTGATGGATCAGGGTGCTACCGACTTGGGTCGTGATCTGGCCGTGGAGTTCATGGGACGGTTTCCAGAGGATTTGGAAGTCACTCTTTCGGTACTGACGGTGTTTATCAGCCAGGGAAACCGACCGGCCAGTATCCAGGCAGCTCAACGCATTGTAGATCTCAGGGGCTCGTTCGACGATCGCTTCATTCTGGCCCGCGAACTGATGCGCGATGCCCAATGGCCAGAGGCGGTTGTTGTGCTCGAGCCGATGGTTCGCGAAGATCCCGGTGAGTCAGAATTAGTGGCCATGATGGCCGAGCTCGATGCGCGACTTCCCGAACGGGACCTGGCGGCCGAACTGGGACTGGAGTGGACCGTCGCCGAGGGCTCTACCGAAACAGTGGTATCCTCCGATTCGCTGTCGATACTGCGAACAGCCTGGCAAGAACAACCGGACGTGGAAGAGCGGGTTGTGCGTCTGGCCACGTTTTTGATGCGAATGGGAGAAGCCCGTGAGGCAGCGTTGCTCGTTGATGAGCACAATGCCCAGTATCCGCGCCACCTGCGCGTCTGGACGTTGACCATCCAGACGTGGCTGGCCGCCGGCGATCTGGAGACGGCTACCCAACGTGCTGACGATGCCTCTCTGCTGTTCCCCGGATATGCGCCCATCGTGATCGCCCATGCCAGGGTGCTGGCCGCTCGAGGCGACAATATGGAGGCCATCCAGATGATCGAAACACTGATTGGACGCTTGGATGCGCAAAGCGAATATTTGGGCGTCGCCACAGCGATGAGAATCAAACTCCAGCAACCGCAGTGATCCTCATGCCTCATATCATGCGCATTGGATCGGGCCGGTTACTCTTTTTTGCCATACTCCTTGTGTCGGGGTGCGCCTCTTTGCGGCCAACAAGCGAGCCGACTGCCGAGTTGCCTGCCCGATTCCCGGATCACACCGCCCAGGAAATCATCGCTGCACTACCGTCTTTCCCACTGCAGATGGAACGGGTGTTTTTAGAAACACGCATTGCCCTTTCATCGCCGGAAGAAAGTGGTCGATTCTCCGCCAAGATCAGTTACCTCCACCCTGAATCCTTGTTCGTGCGGGTCACCTTTCCGCTGGGAATCGAGGGAGCCCGTGTACTGGTCGGGCCGGATCAGGCATGGGTTTATGATCGCATTGAAAAGGTCGTCTGGACCGGCTCACCCGAACGTGTAGCGGCTGTACTCCCAGGAGCTGTTGCAGACATCAACCTGGTTGAAACGGCCATGGGTTTTGAAAAACCCGATTCAGGCGATGTCTGGACCGTGGAGACCGACTCTACCCTGTATCTACTTTCCAATAAAGCGCAGTCAATCCGATACACCATAGACCCCGCACGTTGGCGGGTTGTGGCTGTCCGTGAGATGGACGACACGGGTGCGATCCTGGAGCAGCGCTGGTTTTCGGAATTCTCAGAAGTGGAAGGCGTACTCCTGCCGCGACGAATGGCCCTGTCCCGTCCGCCGGAAGACTTTCGGGTTAGCATGGCGCTTCGTCGCATCGAGTTTCAGCCTGAAACCTTATCCTTCCACCTGAATCCATCCTCAGACGCTCAATGGATCGACCTAGGATACTAAATCGGACCTTCCGGTGGAGCAGCCTTTGCGCTGTCTGGCCGGCCATGATCCTGGCCGGCTGTCTACTCGGGACCGGGATGATTGGAAGTGTAGCTCTGGTTCAGGAGGCTCACGGGCAGCAACTCACAGAAACAGAGCGCAGGCTGCAGGCTCTGCGGGAAGAGATCGGGGAAGAAGAACGACTGCTCGCCGAAGCCGAGCAACAAGAGAAGCAGCAGCGAGGTCGCCTTTCAGATCTGAATCGGCAGCTTTCGCTACGGGAAGCCTTGGTCCGCACGTACCATGAGCGAATTGAGCAACTGGTCACCGAGCGCGACTCGCTGCAGTATGCGATCGGTGCCCTGAATGAGGAGCTGGAGGCAATCCGCAAGGATTACGAAGAGCGCGCCAGTCACGCGTACCGATACGGTCGACAGCACGATGCAGCCCTGATCCTGTCCGCCTCATCGATCAATCAGATGCTTGTCCGCATCAATTACTTGCGTCGTTTTTCGCAGGAGCGGCGCTCGCGCCTGGACGGGCTGCGAGCAACCACCGAGTCATTGTCTGCCAAAAGGACGGAAATGCAGCGCAAACTGGTCGAAACCGAGGTAATGCTCACCTCTGTCGATAGGGAGCAGGAAAATCTGGAAAGAGTTCTGAACTCGGTTCGATCCGAAATCAGGTCAATCCAGGAAGAGAAGGAATCCAGAACCGAGCTTCTGAGTGAAAAGCGGACCATGGAGCAGGAGCTGGTGGAGCAGATTCAAAGGCTGATCACGGCGAGTGCCGAGGCCAGAAATGCCGGAAATTCCGTGGCCATGATCCGGGAGCTGACCGCTTCGTTCGAAGGCGCTCGCGGATTGCTCCCGTGGCCGGCCGGCGGACCTGTCATTGAGCCTTTCGGGGATATCGTACATCCTGAATTCGGGACTCGTACCCCGAACCCGGGCGTTCTTATCGGTAGCGGAGCTTCGATTGAGGTGAATGCAGTATTCGGTGGTCGAGTATCGACCATCGACATCATTCCGGACATGGGCCGGTTTGCCATCATCGAGCACGGCGGCTTCCACACGGTCTACGGCAATTTGTCCTTGTTCTACGTCAGCGAAGGCGATCAGGTGGAAATTGGACAGTTGATCGGGCGCTCCGGTACAGGCGCTGAACCCCGAGGTCAAGCGGTTTTTTTCGCCATTTTCGAGGATGGACAGCCGGTCGATCCCCTGGAGTGGCTGACTCGCCGTTGAGCGTCGCTTCGACTTCCCCAGCAGGCGGCAACACCCTCCCGACCGGGTAAGGTTGCGTTGCATGCCCTTTGGCCATCACGTAGCTTCATTCCATGGGGAAACGCACCGTCATCAGCGAACGACATGTGAGAGATGCCAAGGCCGAGGGACGCTCGGTACTGGCCATTTCCGAGCATGCGATCATCACGCCGTTGGCGGTTGATACGGCCCGCAGTCTGGGCATCACATTGAAGCGGGCGACCCATCATTCGGCCGATGCCCCTGCGACTCCCGCCCACGAGAATCCGGTTCTATGCATCGGGTCGGATCATGGCGGATATGCCATGAAAGAAGAAATCAGGAAACGCCTGGAAGACAAGGGACATACCGTAATCGATGTCGGTACCGACTCCCCGGCCTCGTGCGACTATCCAGATTTTGCCTACGCTGTGGCTTCTCTGGTCGCCCAGGGTAAGGCTGGAAAAGGTATCATGATTGATGGCGTGGGTGTTGGTAGCGCCATTGCTTGCAACAAAGTGCACGGTGTGCGGGCTGCATGCGGTTACACGGAGTTCGCCGCCTGGAATGCTCGAGCCCACAATGACGCCAATGTGCTGACCCTGGGCAGTCGAGCCATGGGTATTGAAGTGGTCCACCGCATCGTGGATACCTTCCTCGCGACAGACTTTGAAGGAGGCCGCCATCAGCGTCGGGTTCAGAAAATGCTCGATATCGAAGAGCGCTTCCAGCGGCGATAGGTGGCCCGCTCAGAGCCGGTATTCACCCTCTCTCAATAGCGAGAGGATGGTCGCGACGTATTTTTCAGTTTCCAGGAACGTTTCATCCAACATCGATTCCAGTCCATGGCTGCATCCTACGACGTCATCGTCATCGGCTCAGGCCCTGGCGGCTACGAAACCGCCATCCGCGCCACCCAGCTCGGTCTTAAGACCGCCATCGTCGAAAAGAACAAACTCGGCGGTGTATGTCTAAATGTAGGCTGTATTCCGACCAAGGCACTCCTGAAGAGCGCCGAGATCATGGAATACACGAAGCATCTGGATGCTTACGGCCTCAAAGCCGAAGGCAGCATCAAAGCAGAATTCGACAAGGTCATCGGCCGCAGCCGCGACGTGGCAGGCAAGATGAACAAGGGTGTCGATTACCTGATGAACAAGAACAAAGTCTCCGTTCATTACGGTCAAGCTCGTCTGGCTGGAGGCGGGAAAGTGAGCATCGAGCCTTCCACGGATATGGACGGCAAGAAAGTTGGTAGCAAGGAGACGATCTCCGCCAAGCACATCATAGTGGCCACCGGCGCGCGGGCGCGTGAAATCCCCTCACTGCCGTTTGATGGTGAGAAGATCATTTCCTCGAAAGAAGCGCTCCTGCAGACCAAGCAGCCCAAACGCCTTGTTATCTGCGGTGCTGGCGCCATCGGTGTCGAATTTGCTTACTTCTACCATCACATGGGCACAGAAGTAACGATCATCGAACTCCAGGACCGCGTTGTTCCTGTCGAGGACAAGGACGTCAGCCGAGAACTGGCTCGCGTATTCAAGAAAGCGGGTATTAAAGTGATGACCGGCGCCATGGTCAAGTCGGTCGACACGAAGAGCAAGACGCTCAAGGTCACCGTCGAAACCAAGAAAGGTGATCAGGTTATCGAATGCGACCAGGTGCTTTCGGCCGTCGGCGTTGTCGGTAACATCGAAGACCTCGGACTTGAGAAGGCCGGTGTCAAGACGGATCGCGGAGCGATCGTCATCAATGAATGGTGCCAGACGAATGTACCAGGTGTGTACGCGATCGGTGACGTCGCAGGGCCACCGTGGCTCGCCCACAAGGCCAGCCATGAAGGCGTGATTTGCGTCGAGAAGATCGCGGGAGAGAACACGCATCCGCTCAACAAGAACAACATTCCCGGTTGCACCTACTGCCAACCTCAGATTGCCTCTGTTGGTTACACGGAAGCTGCAGCCAAAGAAGCGGGCTACGACCTCAAAGTCGGAAAATTCCCGTTCACGGCATCCGGCAAAGCTGCGGCCATGGGCCACAACGAAGGCTTCGTAAAAGTCATTTATGACGCCAAGTATGGTGAACTCCTCGGTTGCCACATCATCGGCTATGATGCCACCGAGATGATCGCCGAGGCTGTAACGGCCAGGACGCTCGAAACCACAGCGCACGAAATCATGGAATCCATCCACCCGCACCCGACCCTCTCGGAAGCCGTGATGGAAGCCACGCGAGCTGCGTACGGAGTGCCAATCAACATCTAGCGCTCCCCGGCGCCTCCAAACAAGGTGCTACTCAGATTGCCAATTCAGGTTGGCGTGCGGGCGGGCCTCCGAATGGAGGCCCGCCCGCTCTGGTTTTTACCTTTCCAGACCTCTGATTTGATTGAAATAATCGGAATCGCCGATACCGAAAACGGTTGCTGAAGCGCAATTATCGCGAGACCTGCGTCTTTCGAGAGCAACCACCGTCTATAAGGGTGAACACTGTATCGCAAACGGTACGAAACCCGTCACAATCCGGCGGATAGCCCGCGCGATGCATCCTTTCATCCAAACCAAATGGTGATCATCATGTTGAATGTATTCGTTAGTCCACTCGACGTCGAAGCCTGTTGCTGCTGTGATGGTGGCGGTTGTTGCGGAGGCGGTGGAGGCTGCTGCTGAACCACTGATTCCATATGGAAGCATCAAACATCATGTGGAATGAACACCGCACCCGTCTCTTGGCTTACGTCAGGAGACGGGTTGCTGTCATTGAGGATGCCGAGGACATCGTTCAGGACATCCTCTTCAAAGCGGCGCGAGGACGTGGTCAGATTCGATCGGAGGACCGCGTAGAGGCTTGGTTGTATGGTATCGCCAAAACCACACTCATCGATCACTACCGGAAACATCGTACGCAGACCGAATCTCTGACCCATGAACCTATCGCAGAGGAAGAAGTGACGGACAGTGTACAAGCAATTGCGGCCTGTCTGGAGCCTTTCATTCAGGATCTTGAGCCCCCCTATCGGGATGCTCTCGTTCTTGCAAACCTGCACCGCCTGCCACAAGCAGAGGTAGCCCGACGGCTCGGAATCTCACTTTCGGGTGCCAAATCACGCATCCAACGAGCACGCAAACAACTGGCGGAATCCTACACCGCCTGTTGCGAACTCATCTTCGATTCTTCTGGGCGCATCATGGACCGGCAACCCCGCAAGGCCTGTGGATGCCGTATCGACTGCGAACACGACTGATCCGCCAGATGCTACCGGATGACCGACCCGTTCTCTCCATCCGACTGCATCAGGAAGAGAGCACCTTCGCGGTCCTCGGCCATCAGGATCATTCCTTGGCTCTCGAGTCCCATCATTTTTCGGGGGGCCAGGTTGGCCACGACTGCTACCCGCTTTCCAATCAGATCTTCCGGGGCGAAATGCTCCTTGATGCCAGCCAGAATCTGGCGGGTTTCAAAGCCCAGGTCGACCTCAGTACGCACCAGTTTTTTCGACTTCGGCAGCTCTTCGGCAGCGATAATGGTTCCCATGCGCAGATCGAGCTTGGCAAAATCATCATACTGGATGAGTTCTTTCAGAGGTTCGAACGGAGCGGACTCCTCTGCAGGTTCGCCCTCGGGCGCACCCAGCTTGGCTTTCTGTGCTTCGATCACGTCGTCGTCGATCTTGGTGAATAGAATCCCTGGCTCGCCCAATTCAAGGCCATCGACAAGAAGCGATGTACCCGCATCTTGCCAGGCAATCGATCCCTGATCGCCATCCGGCAACGAAGACCGCACGCCAGAAAGATTGAGCATGGTTCGCAGCTTGGCTGCCGAGAACGGGAGCACCGGCTCCATGAGCACGGCTAAGGCAGCGCAAATCTGGAGCGATACATGGATGGTGTTCGCGCACGCCTGAGGATCAGACTTGCGGGTGTGCCAGGGTTCTGTATCGTTGAAATACTTGTTGCCCAGACGGGCCAGAGCCATGGTCTCGAAAACCGCCTCACGATTGCGATACGCGTCGTAGGCTGACCCGATACGATCGGGGAACGTGGCCAATTCATCGAGGGCAGCCGTATCGGCAGCCGATGGATTCACCAGAGCAGGCACCTTGCCATCGGCAAAGCGCGCTGCAAACGTCAATGTCCGGTTGACGAAGTTGCCCAGCACATCAGCTAACTCCGAATTGACACGCGTCTGGAATTCGGTCCAGTTGAAGTCGGCGTCCTTGGTCTCTGGGAGCGTGGTCGCCAGCGCATAACGCAGCAGATCTGGTTCGAAGTCCTCCAGGAACTCATGCAGCCATACCGCCCAATTGCGGCTCGTGGACAGCTTATCCCCTTCGATGTTCAGGAATTCGTTGGCAGGCACATTCTCGGGCAGCGTATAGCCTCCATGAGCCATGAGCATGGCAGGAAACATCAGGCAATGGAATACGATGTTGTCCTTGCCGATGAAATGGACCAGACGGGTATCCTCGGCCTGCCAGTATGGCCTCCATGCTTCGGGGTCGCCTTTCTTGATGGCCCACTCCTTCGTGTCGGAGATATACCCGATCGGAGCGTCGAACCAGACATAGATGACTTTTCCAGTAGCATCGATACCCAGTTCCTGCGCCACGTCGGTGGGCACTGGAACGCCCCAGGGCACATCCCGCGTTATGGCGCGATCCCTCAAACCATCGTTGAGCCAACTACGTACCTGACCCAACACGTTCGGCTTCCATTCCGAATGCGTACCAATCCACTGATCAAGACGACCCTGAAAGTCGCCTAGTGGCAGATAGAAGTGCGTCGTTTCCTTCAATTCCGGCGTGGCATCCGAGAGCGTGCTCCGTGGGTTGATCAGCTCTTTGGGGCTGAGCGTGGAGCCACATTTTTCGCACTGATCTCCGTAGGCGTTGTCATTGCCGCAGGTCGGACAAGTTCCGATCACAAATCGATCGGCGAGAAAGATGCCGGCTTCCGGATCGTATAGCTGCTCTTCGGTCTTGAGGGCAAACACATCCTTTCGGGCCAGAGTACGGAAGAAATCCTGACTGGTCTCTGCGTGTACCGGAGAGGTCGTACGTCCGTAATGGTCGAAGCTCATGCCGAATCCGGCGAAAGCGTCTACGATCATCGGGTGATAGCGATCGACCAGATCCTGAGGATTGATACCCTCATTGCGGGCCCGAACCATGATGGCCACACCCATTTCGTCGGATCCGCAAACGAATACGACGTCCTCACCTTTCATGCGCTGGAATCGGCTGAATAGGTCGGCGGGCAGATAGGCCCCTGCGAGGTGTCCGAGATGGACCGGGCCATTGGCATACGGCAGCGCGGCCGTCACCATGATGCGATTGAATCCAGAGGAGGACATGTAGGCGTGGTAGGGTAGGAGTAATCGAGCGCGTCATACTCCCCGGCCCTTCCCATTGATTCCCCGAAACGCGCGAAGGGTGGACAAGCGCTCAGCCCCAGACTCTGCAGGTCATGAAACTGCATCCTATTGCGGATGGTTGATCCCCAACATGTCCAAAATCATCGTCATACCGGCCATCGACCTCCGCGGAGGTAACTGCGTGCGGCTCCACCTGCGGCAGTCTGAAGA
>JAURNP010000018.1 GCA_030830105.1 Rhodothermales bacterium
CAAGCCTGATCAAACCCATCGATCAGGTCATCTCAAATGATGCTTTGGTGATTATCCCTTCTGAATCGGTTAAAGGAATACCATTCGAAACGCTGCTGACCGAAGAGGTAGACAAAAGCGCACATCTTCATTCGGATGAATCAATTCCTTATCTGCTGAATCGACACAAAATCAGTTACTCGTTCTCTGCTTCTCTTCTCGAACTTCAGCAAGAGAATCGAACCGGACCGTTCAAACGAGAATTACTGGCTCTAGCTCCGGTTTTCGATGAGTCTCAAGAGTATTCCCGAGAATTGAAAGCCTTCCTGAGATCTGTCTCTTCCCAGCGCCCGATTGAACGATTGGTTTCGCTCCCTGGAACGGCAAGAGAAGTAGTACAGATTGGAAATATCCTACATGGTAGAAAAGACCGCGTGGGCTCAATGCCAGCCGAATCAAATACGATCCTATTAAGGCAGCAAGCCGGTGAGCACGAATTAAAGTCGATTGATCTGTCGGATACGCGGATACTACATATTGCCACGCACAGCTTCATCAATCCCAGTAATCCTGACTCGTCAGGAATAGTTCTTGAGACCAATGGTCGCAAAGGAGAGGACGGTATTCTCTATGCAAAAGAGATTCTAGACTTACGAATTGACGCTGAACTAGTAGTACTAAGCTCATGTGACACAGCTTCGCAAACGGAAGATGCGAGATTCGAGCTTTCCGGTTTCACCAAAGGGTTTGTATTTGCTGGAGCACGACATCTGATTGCTTCAACATGGCCCGCCGACGACGTTGGCACTCAAATTTTGATGCAGCGTTTTTACACCCATATCGCTTCTGGAGTACCTCCTAATCAGGCTCTGACATCCGCCAAGAGAGATCTGATTGAAATGGGTGGCCCTATTGCAAACCCATATTTCTGGGCTGGGTTTATTCACATCGGAGCACCTGAAGGCATGATGCGGGAAGCAGCCTGACACCTGCCTCTTTCATGTTCGAAGCACACGTTTGAGGCGTTCAAACCAATTGACCTACATATATGGCTCGCTTCGTCATTGTTTTCCTGCTTGCAGCGCCGGTGGCAACTCCGGGCGCCGTACAAAACCCAAGTACCTCCTCGGAAGAGGATAGGCTGTTACCTGCATTCATCCCAGCCTTCGACATCGAGGACTCCCCGTTGAACTGCGGCGATCGGTCTACCAGCTTGCGCGGGTAAATAGCCAGGAGCGTTGGGGCTTATCGATTCCCTCGAGCCATTTTGGCCGCGTCAGGTAGCCTTCGAAGGCGGAGCATGCTGATGATTCCAAAGACGGGACCGGGTACAAGCAGTAGGTATGCCCACTCATGACCGACGCGTTCGACCAGCATCGGAGTGAGCTGCAATGTGACGAGCGTGAGCAGAAAGCCGAGGCTGGTCTGGACCTGCAAGGCGGTGCCCACGTATCGGGAATCGGAAAGCTCTGAGACGGCGGCAGAGAATTGCGCCGAATCAGCCACTACGGCAAAGCCCCACAGCAGGCAGACGGCCGTGAGCAGCCACGGCGACGTAAAGGCGAATCCAACCAGGATGCAGCAGGCACCGGAGACGCCCAGAGCCACTGAGGTGATGCGAGTACGACCGAAGCGATCAGCGTAGACGCCGGCCAGAGCGGATCCTATGCCCCCGGCAACGAAAATCCCGAAAGCAGCCAAGCGGGCCGACCGTAGAGGGAGGCCCGCTGCTTCAAAACTGACCAACAACGCAATCGGAGCCCACGCCCACATCGCGTAGAGCTCCCACATGTGACCGAAATAGCCAAAATTGGCCAGTCGGGTGGCCTTGTTGGTGAGACCTTCCGCAGCATGGCGCCAAGAGAAGGCGGCGGCTTTGCCCAGATGCGGGCCGGATCGGATGAACGCCGCACACAGGATAGCAGCCAGAAGAGCCTGTGCGGACGTACCGTAAAGCACGATTCGCCAGGGTGGGATTCCACCTGAATCCGCGGCGAGAGCATTGAGCAGGTGCGGCATTCCGGAACCAATGGTCAAAGCGCCAACGACCACCCCGATGAAGGTCCCTCGGTCTTCAATCGTCCAGGAGGCAATTACTTTCATGGCAGGTGGATAGACACCTGCCATGGCGATGCCCGTCAGAAAGCGTAGCACCAGGGCGGTTTCGGGACCGGTGGCCATCCACGGTATACAGGCATTGACCAGCGCACCGAAGAAGGCACTGACAGCCATCAACTTGGGGGCCGCGATTTTATCGGCAATGTTCAGGACGGCGCTTCCAAGCGCCCCAACCACAAAGCCAATTTGAACCGACATCGTGATCCACGCCTGCATGGACCCGGTCAGTCCCCACTCCTCTGTAAGCTGCGGAATGACGGCTGAGGCAGAAAACCACAACGACAACGCCAGCAGCGTCGCGACAGATACAAAGAAGATATTGGCGGTTTTCGAATACACGAGGGGCGTGGAGATGGGTGCTCTGAATCTACGCCCCGTCCATCAGCCGCGCTTCTCGATGGTGCTATCTATAATCAAAGGACCGGTCAGAATGCGATGCACCGGACACTTGCCTGCAATTACTCCCATGCGCTCCAACTGCTTTTCATCGAGCTCCTCTCCATCGACCTTAATCTTCATGGAGATGTAGTCGAAGTATCCTTTCGTCCCCTTGGGCAGATCGTTGCCTTCATACTCGTCCACCCTACGCCTTTCATGATTTAGCTCCACCTCGACGCCTTCCATGGCCCACTCCTTGCGCTCAGTGTACATGCGCAGGGTGATGTTTGTGCACGCGCCGAGTGCAGCCAGTAGCATACTCACAGGCCGCGGCCCCTCGCCTGTGCCGCCCAGGTCAATGGGCTCATCGGCAATCATATCGAATCGATCGATCTTCAGCCGGGTCTGGTAGCGATGTTCATCGAGAGTGGCCTTGGCCTGATACGGCGTTTGTTCTGCTTCGGACATGATTTTATGGAATGGAGAGGATGTTCGATTGGTGAGGCAGGAGGAGTCTACATACCGGATCAACGAGCAGTTGTAAGGGCTTCTTGCACGATTTGCCCGCCTTTTTCGGCTTTGGTGGCTCGTGTACGGAAGATGTTCAAATGGAAAGGGGGCGCCGCATTCGCGGCGCCCCCTTCTTGAATTGGTCCAGCGACCGGCTGGACCTCATGAAACGAGGTGTCGGATCAGTCTTCTGGATCGAGAATGTGTTCGATACGCTCGGACAGATCACGAAGGTGCAGACGCGTCATGGCGTCGCGCGTGCGATCAGCACCGCGGTCCACCTGGGACTTGAGCGTCTCCAGCTCCGCCTTGACCAGCATGCGCAGGTCGGATTCGTCGGCATCGATGCTCTGGTAACCGAATCTGGCCAATGCTCCGCTGGCGTTGAAGTCCAGTGTCAGCAGATACTCCTGACGATCCACGTATCCGCGTTGCACGTTGCGACGATAGGAATCGACAGATGCGCCCGAGGACAACTCACTGAAGATGGCACTGCGCATATCGGCCATCAGCTCACTGACCGTGTACTGATCTCCATCCCAGCGCGTCTCGCCGTCGAGCAGTCGGACCAGCTTCTGGGGATCGAGCAGACGGGAAATGCCGCTGACCTGATATCCACGAATGCGACCCGTGATACCGCCATTTTCGATGCGATCCATGATATCGTCACGGATCATCCACTCCGGAGTCGTGAAGACATGGTCGGCCATCCACTCAACAGCCCTTCGCTGGCGCTCTTGCGGAACAGGTGAATACACGACACCGTCCTGATCTGACGTTTTTGGCTGCTCAAACACGCCCCCTACGTTGGACGAGACGTGTCCCATGTAGCGGTTGAACTGCGAACCAACCTGACCGTAAAGCTCCTGCAATTGAGCCCAGTCCTTGCCTTCTTCTGCCGTCCAATCAACCAGATTGTCGAGAATGCGCTGCAGGTTCAGCACACCCAGACGGGACGCCTCCATTTCGTCATTGGAGATATTTTCTGTCTGTTGACGTGGATCCCCAAAACCGGAAAGGAACAGCATGGCCGGATCATCAGCACGCTCTTTCACCCACTCATTCAGGATCAGGAACTCCTCATCCGGCGTGCGATCGCCTGCAATCCAGGAATACGTCCACTTCGTTGCCCAATCATCGTATTCACCAACCATGGGTCCGAACTGTGTCACACCATCTTCAGGCTGGGCGACATAGTTGAAGCGCGCATAGTCCATGATGGAGGGCGCTGTTCCGTGGGTTGAGGTGAACTCGGGATCGCGCAATTGGTCTACGGTATAGGCATAAGACGAGCCCATATTGTGCTGGAATCCGATGGTATGCCCCACTTCATGAGCCGAAACAAACCGGACCAGCTCGGCCATCACGTCATCCTCAAAATCCTTCGTCTGCGCAGCGGGATTGACCGCTGCAGTCTGGATCAGGTACCAGTTGCGAAGCAGCTGCATCACGTTGTGATACCAGTTGATGTCACTCTCCAGAATCTCTCCTGTGCGCGGGTCGTGCACATGCGGGCCTGAAGCATTCTGGATGTCCGAAGCGAAGTAGCGAATAACCGAGTAGCGCGCATCTTCAGGACTGAAATCCGGATCTTCTTCTGCTGTCGGAGCCATTTTGCCAATGATGGCATTTTTGAATCCAGCTGCTTCGAATGATTTCTGCCAGTCATTGACCCCGTCAATCAATGGCTGACGCCATTTCTCGGGCGTGTTCTGATCGACATAGTAAATGATGGGCTCAACAGGTTCGACCAGTTCACCACGCGCGTAGGCTTCCGGATCGGAAGGCTCAAGGCGCCAGCGCGTGACATAGCATTTCTGCTCAGCACGGTGCTGCTCGCCGTTGTACTCTGTAAAACGCACCGAAAACAGGCCAACCCGCTCATCACACAATCGTGGCTGCATCAGATTGTCTGGTAGCTTGACCATCGATTGGGCCATTTCAACGGTAATCGTGTTCGTGGACGAATTGGATGGCGCCTTCGTGGCCTCGTACGTCAGCACGTGGCGGACTTCCACATTTTCCGGGAAGGACTTGACCGAACTGATATAGCTGCGATTACTGTCCAATCTCCGAACGGAATAGGACGAACGACGGAATGAAGGCAGTCCGAGAGACGGAATGTCGGAGGTAAAGAGCGACGTGGCATCAATCACGATACCCGTCGTGTCTGCATTGAGGGCCGCTACGTCGAAAGCCCGAACGATGGGCTCAAGGTTGGAATTCCGAACCGATTCGAAGATTGGAGAGTCTTCTGCGCCGCGATTTTCATAGCCCACCACGCGCAAGAAGATCTTATCGCCAGTTCGATCCCAACGCACTACCTGGGTATTCGCTTTCTGACCACCGTAGCCGATGTTGTCAGCCGTTTTCGCAATCCGGGTCACCAGCAGGAATTCTTGACCCAGCATGGCATCGGGAATCTCGTAATAGTATGTCTGGTCGTCCTGGTAGACATTAAAGATGCCTTCGTCCTTGACGAAATCATCCTTGATGACGTCCG
>JAURNP010000019.1 GCA_030830105.1 Rhodothermales bacterium
ATGGGACTGGATGAAGGCCGCTGCTTGGTGCGCAGCCTTGGTAGCAGTCGCGGCAGCAGATTCTAGCATGTCGGGGGAAGGGGGAGCCATAAGTAGGAGAGGGCGGATCGGCTGGGCCATCGTGTCGTATCATTCGACTCTCATCAACCATTGTTTCCGGTCCGGGTTCACCTCGGCACGACATGCGATCCCTGAACACCGTTTTATTGCTGGCCTTCACGTTGCTGAGCGGCTCGGGATGCAACAACGGGTCGATCGAAGGAGTGGGCCCTGTAGAACAGGCCGATCGGGACTCGATTCTCGTTTATCTGGATCAGGTAGGGCAGGAGGCCATGCGTGGTGCGTTCGCGAGCCTGCAGGACTACGAATACCGTCGTTACCTGCGAACGGAGCAGTTCGACGGAGACGATTTCCTGTTGGCTTTCACGGAACATCTCATTGAGGTGGAAGGGGATTCGGCGAGCAGAAATATGCGTGTAACCCGAGCTGATTCGGGCGGGGCATTCGATTTTGGGTTCTTTAATCAGTTCGTCTCCGAGAATGTTGAAAACCCGGATCCGGTCGATCTGGTGCCGTTTCTGATTGAAGAAGCTCCGGCGTATTTGAGTTCGCGTAATCTGGACAAATATGCGTTCAGAATGGCTGGTGATACTCTCATGTGGGACCGCTCTGCTCTGATCGTCGAGGTTCGTGCCAAGCCTGATTTCGCTGACGGTGAGAACATCCGGCGTGTGCGATACTACGTAGATGTGTCCTCCAACCAACTTGTCGCCATGTATCTGGAGCGTATTGATCTGGGCCTGTTATTCAGAGAGGAGAGTACCTTCTACATGCACGTTCGGCCTGCTCCCAATTCATCTGTGACCAGTTCGGTAGATGGTACGACCTACGTTCCGTACAACACCCGTTTTCAGACACAGATCAGCACGCCTTTCAAGGGATCGTATCGCATTCGGACCGTTTCGACCTATACGGATCACCGCCTCGTTCAGCCTTGATCGACTTCGATCGTCCAAGGCTCTCTATTCGGGTCTCTTGTGCTATCGATCGAGCGGCGCTTCCAGGTAGAGGCTTGCCAGCTGGGAGTCGGCCATGACGGCCATGCGAGAGAGTCCGTTGGCCTCAATCAACCGGTTTACGATCGCGCGCGCCTCTTCGATGTCATCGGATGCCAGGAATACGCGCGCCAGCTGCACGTGTCCGCGGGGATCGGCATTGTCTTGAGCGACTGCGACCCGGGCCAGCGACTCAGCGCGCTTGGAAGCCCCGACCTGCAGCGCACATGTCGAAAGACGGACGTAGTGATCTATGCGCTCAAGGAAGAGGTTTGAGGCTTTTTCGAGAGCAACGCGGGCATCATCTTCCTGGCCGATCTGCGCGGCCGATTCGCAGCGTAGCAAATGTGCTTCGCCATCGCCAGGGGTAATCAGGGTCGCACGATCGGCGTCCTGAAAGGCCTCGGATGGCCGGTCCATGTCAATCAGGATGGCGGCGCGCAGCTTCAAGGCCTCGACGTCATTGGGCACTTCTTCGAGAACACGATCAATACGAGCCTTGGCCTCGAGGAGGCTGTTACCCGTGGACCAGGCCGTGTGCGCACGATGAAACTGGACATTCAGCTCGGGTGGCCGGAAGTCCTGGGCTTGAGCGCTTGGCGTTGTGGTCGTGGCCAGGAGCGCTATAAGCACTATGAGGGCTATGAGGATGATGCTCCGCATGATGCCTGCAAAGATAGCAACAATCATTCCTGGTGCTGTTATGGCTGCAAATTGGAATGATTTCACCGTTCGAAGCGAATTGATCACATATGAATGGCTGCGATGGGCGGCATCGCTCGGCGCCGGTGTCTAGATTTGCCAACATGTCAGGTAGCAGCACATTCATTGAACGACCCTCCGGGTGCGGCGTGGCGATCCGCCACCTCGTAGAAACGACATCCACCAATGCCGAAGCGCGATCGTGGATGCTTGCGGGGGCATCAGACGGGTCCGTCGTGGTGGCAGATCACCAGACGGCGGGGCGCGGCCGGTTTGCGCGGACCTGGGAGTCGGCGCCCGGCCAGAACCTGCTGCTGACGGTAATCCTGCGGCGATCTCTGCCGCGCCCCGCTCACCTCCCCCTGGCCATCGGTTGGGCGGTTCGGGAAGCGGTTGCGTCGTTGGTCCCTGGAGCTACCATTCATCTGAAATGGCCCAACGATGTGCGCATTGAAGGCCGAAAGTTGGCTGGAATCTTGGTTGAGTCTCCAGAGGAAGGGGTGTTTCTGGCCGGAATCGGATTGAACGTTAACCAAGATACTTTCGTATCCAGTATTGCTGGCGAACCCACCTCGCTTCTGTTGGAGTCGGGACAGCGCGTTGATCGGGCCGAAGTTTTCGAGCACTTGATGCATGCGCTGGATTGTGCCATGGACCTTATGGAACGGGATTCCCTTCTTGACGCATATCGTCTTCACCTTGAAGGAGTGTCCCAACCAGTCCGGTTGCAAGACGGGCGATCGGGTATTCTCGTCGGGCTTGACGAATCCGGCGGTCTCATTGTCCGGACAGACATCGGGACAATTGTGGTACATTCGGGCGATGTTTCGCTTCGCCCTTCTCGGAATCAGGACGAGGCCTGAACCAACCAACTGCCTCTTCACGCATGTGGCTCCTCATTGACATCGGTAACAGTGCCTCCAAGGTGGGTTTGTTCGATCCGACCTCCGGAACAGAGCGCGTCCCGGGAGAAGTCGTACGGACGGAGCGGTTCGAGCATGGACCGTCGTATGACCGAGCGCTGCGTGCCTTACTCGGCTCTGAAAATGTATCGCGCGCAGGGGCTGTCTCGGTTGTCCCTCAACAAAAGGAGATCTGGGCCGACACCGTCCACCGGGTTTGTGGTG
Organism: Rhodothermales bacterium; assembly: GCA_030830105.1. Classification (GTDB taxonomy): domain Bacteria; phylum Bacteroidota; class Rhodothermia; order Rhodothermales; family UBA10348; genus JAAZVD01. The sequence goes on from JAURNP010000019.1 coordinate 2,885, forward strand.
TGCCTCTCGGTTTTCATGATCAGCATTCAGTCATGCCGATCCAGCTGACGTACCAGACACCGGACACCATGGGGCATGACCGCATTGCGGTGGCCGTGGCAGCCTGGATGCGTCACGGGATTCCTGGGGAGAAAGGAGTACTGGTGCTGGACGCAGGGACTGCATTGAATGTGGAAGTAGTCCGCCGCGATGGCTCGTATCCGGGGGGAATCATTGCCGCCGGACCAGCCATGGTTCGAGACGCCCTCGGATTCTCCACGGCACAGTTGCCATTGGCTTCTCTCTCGCTCCCACCTACTCCTGTCGGAACCTCAACCACAGAAGCCTTGCAGTCGGGTATTCTCTATTCGCTGCTTGATGCCGCCGCCGGTCTCGTGCGCCGCGTCAAGGAAGCTGAAGAGGGGCCATTCCAAGTTGTCGTGACCGGTGGGTGGGGTACCTGGATGATCGAACAGCTCCGGGTCGAATGGGTCTATGACCGCAATCTGGTGCTGAAAGGGGTGTCCGATCTGATGCGTCTGGCCAATTGACATTCGTCAGGCCCGGGCCGTCATGCGCTGTCGTCGAGGTCGATCAGATTCTCATGGCGGTGCTCATGGGACAAATATCGAATGCGGGCCAGCACCAGATCGAAGGCGACAGCATTGTGTCCACCCCGCGGGATGATCACGTCCGCCTGACGTTTGGATGGCTCCACGAATTCAATGTGCATGGGGCGGACGGTTGACTCGTATTGCCCCAGAATCGACTCCAAGGTGCGTCCTCTTTCCACCATGTCTCGCCGGATTCTACGAATAAGGCGAATGTCATCATCTGTATCCACGAACAAGCGGATATCCATCCGTTTCGTCAGTTCTGGCTCGGCCAAAACCAGGATGCCCTCAACGATAATGATGGGCGTGGGCTCGATCCGCTGGGTTTCACTGGCTCTTGTATGATTGGCGAAATCATATACGGGCTTGTCAACCGCATTGCCCGCCAGTAAGGCTTCAATGTGACTGACCAGCAGTGGGGTTTCCAGCGAATCCGGGTGATCGAAGTTCACCCGCAAACGCTCTTCGAACGGGACATCGCCCAGATTCTTGTAGTACGCGTCATGCTCCAGAACGGACACACGTTCGGGTCCAAGCTCTTTGAGCAAACGGCGCAGGATGGTGCTCTTGCCAGAGCCGGATCCACCGGCCAGTCCAATGATAACGGGACGCGTCATAAGCGCTGCTGCCTGGACTGCTCAGGCAACGGAGGCTATCCGCGCTTGACCATAACCAGTTCGTGGGTGCGACTGTCTTCGTCGTAAGAAGATAGGGACTCGTCCCACCGATAACCGTCTGGATGCTTCCATTCCAGGAAAGGCTCCAGATCTTCGACAGTTTCTTTGACGATGAAGTTGACCAGCTTGCCCCGGAGCGGTTTGACGCCGTGCGTCACTGGCTTCATCTCACCCGTTTTACGGTTTTTGCGGAAGAATTTTACCATGACCATGGCGCCGTACGTGACTTCGTTGGTCCAGGCCTCGGCATGAACACCGGGCAGGAAATTCCAGACGAAACGTCCTTCGATGGTCTTGTTGAGCTGCTCGCTCAGATTGTCCTTCCAAAAAGCATTCATCTTGCCAAGATCAGGAACGGCCGCATCCATTTTGAGCTTGTACATCGGGATCAAGTCATCCGGACGAAGGAGTCCGAACATGCCCGAGAAGATGATACCTTCTTCAAGAAGTCGACGTTGCGCTCCCGTAGGCAGGCCCGGGAAATCCATGGCCTGATACATGACGCCCGGGGAGTAGCGATCCAGCGCAGAGATCAAAGGAGACTTATAGATGTCCAGGTTGGCGTTCACCGCTGCTTGCAGGTTGTCTCCCTTCACGCCGAAGAGCGCTTCAAGGTCATGGTCCCCACTTTTGATCACCTTGTGCAAATGATCGATCAGTTGGCGCCGCTGCGGATTGAGCAGGTGGAAATAATTGAAAGTGTTCGACGTGCGGTAGTCGAACATGTCCGGAGCGAACGGATTTCCGCCTTCCTGTTTTCCCTCAGAGGGAGGGAGGAGAATCGAGAAGTTGGGCATGGTGGTGGGGCCAGAGTGGGGGACGTCCGTACAGTAGTCCTATCCCTCGGACGGTTGCTGTCGCATTTCGTCCAGCAAGGCGTCGATATCGTTACGGATCTCGTTCGCTTTCTCCTTGGCGTCCTTTACAAGCGCGTCCGCTTCTTTCCGGGCTTCGCCGGACTCCTCATCCTCAGAGATGGCTTGCTCGATGACGTCGGCAACGGAGTCTCCCAGTTTGTCCAGCTGATAGGCAAGCTTGCGGCGAAGGCGTTTACCTTCCTCGGGAGCGAACAGGACACCCATCGCGAAACCAGCTGCTGCGCCGATCAACAGTCCCCAGGTACCGGTTCTGACTGCTTTTCCTACTGAGTTGTCCTTCATGAGATGATCCCTGTTCTGTTCATTGCCCGAATCCGTGTTGGTCGTGGGGGACCGGGGATCGGGAGGCTGCTATCGACAAAAAAGCCCACGATACTTGTACCGTAGGCAATCCGATGCGGTTTCGGACCAGAGGTCGAAATCGGGGATTTTGAATGGGGGGGCTGTCAGCCGGTCTCACCAAGCACGTCTTGAAACATGATGAGACCGGCCGCAAAAAACGTCAGCCTACTTCCCTTTCTTCTTGTGCCGATTCTTACGCAGGCGCTTCTTACGCTTGTGCGTAGCAATCTTATGACGTTTACGTTTGCGACCGCAAGGCATGAGCTTTACCGTTGGCTGTATGAGTAGCGGACAAATCCGCTTGAAACTTGGTTCCAACCAGAGAGCAAAGCTACAAACCGGTCAGAACACCTAAAATACGTTCATGAGTGCCTTCTGGCAAGAACACACACGCCTGGTTCTGCGTGGATTCCTTGAAGAAAAGACTCATTCCGACTCCAGGAGCTTGAAATCGGCCTGAAATAGCCTTGAAAACGGTTTTTTGCGGGACCGCATCGTATTTTGTGACTTCGGAACGCACATTCTCCAGTTCTCGCTGGACTGGATTTATTCTCTACGACCATGGCTGGTTTACCGTACGAAATCAAGGAGGTGGACGGCATTCGCTATGCGGAGGCTGGAGCAGACTCCAAGGCGACCCCCGCGCTGCTATTGCATGGCATGATGGGGACGATCGACAACTGGGATAACCTGATTCCCGCGGTGGCTGATGCCGGATATCGCATCGTGTGTCCGGTCCTTCCCATGTACACGATCAAGCTTCGTCAGGCCCACTTGCAGGGCATCGTCGATTTCGTGAGCCGGTTTGTAGAGCTTACTGGCATGGAAAAAGCCGTAGTGACGGGCAACTCTTTCGGTGGTCACGTCGCGTCCATGTATGCCATGCAGTTTCCGGAGCGGGTAGCTGGTCTCGTGCTCTCGGGCGCTTCGGGCATCTACGAAGTGGAAATGTCCTCTTCGGTCATGCGTCGCAACGATAAAAACTATCTGCGTCCGCGCGTTGAGAAAACGTTTTACGATCCGAAGCATGTTACCGACGAACTGCTCGATGATGTCATTGGCATCATCACGGATCGAGAAAAAGCCATTCGCCTTATCAAATTTGCTCGGGCTGTCGAGAAAACAGGTATCAAGGACCAGCTGGATCAGATCCTGGCGCCGACCCTGCTGATCTGGGGCAAGCAGGACCAGATCACGCCGCCCGATGTGGCCGAGACGTATCCTGCAGGGATGCCGAGCAGCGAGTTGCATGGGGATGATGAGTGCGGTCACGTACCGATGCAGGAGCAGCCAGCCGATTTCAATCGGATTTACCTGGACTTCCACAGGCGCAA
>JAURNP010000020.1 GCA_030830105.1 Rhodothermales bacterium
CAAAGGTCCGGCGGTGGGTCTGGGACACGGGGTGGAAAGGCCCCAGCAGCGTGAAAATGGCAACGCCCAGCTTGCGGGCCGCGTCATCCCCGTAATACCGGTCCGTCTTGAGGACCTCAATCAGAGATATTACCGCTGCTTCGGCATCGCCATCGGCCATCTGACTCGTTGCCCGCTCATACAGATCTTTGCCAGCACCATCGGGCGGGGTCATCTTCAGGTGCTGCGTAAGGGACCGAACTGCTTCGGCAATCTGAACGAATCGTGGTTCACCCGTCATGGCGATGTCAGCCAGAGCGCCTGCGCGGTCCGGATCCTCCAGGGCAATCAAGGACGATAGGTGTCCCGCAGCCGCAGGGTTCGTGGGCTCCAGTTCGAGGATGCGCTCCAGAATCGGTAATGCCTCACCGTTGGCACCCGTCTCCAGCAAAGATTCGACCTGCTGCATCAGCTCCTTCGTTTCTCCTGGGAGGGCTTTTTCCAGCCACTGCCGGATGGCCGGCTCGGGCAGCGCTCCGGTGAACTCATCGATGACTTCTCCCTTATAGAACATCTTGACAGCGGGGATGCCGCGAACACCGAATCGCATGGCTTCGGCCTGGTGCTCATCGGAATTCACTTTGACGAGTGTCCACGTACCGGACTGCTCAAGCGCCAGTTTTTCGATGATGGGCCCGAGAACGCGACACGGTCCACACCATGGAGCCCAGAAGTCGACAACAACCGGCCCGTGCTCGCTCGCGTCAATAATGTCTTCTTGAAAGCTTTGAACGTCGAATGCCATCTCTGTTGGTATTTTCAATTGTTAGCAAATCTGTACAAAACTGATCAGTCCGGTTGCCAAAACCGTGCAACGCTGCCGGGTCGAGCCGACCCTGCCGATGCCTGAAACGCATCTAGCGTCGCCGAATAGGAAACTGGGCTCTGCAATGACATGAAACTGATCTCTGTAATCTCCGGATTCGCGTTCATTCTGATTTCTTCCCTTCTCCTCACCGCCTGTGCCCCGGCTGAAGAAGAAGTAGACACATATGACGCGGCTGCGGACGTCCTTCGTTTTGAAGGCGAGACGCATCTGCGCAACATCAAGCAGCTTACCTTTGGCGGCAACAACGCTGAGGCTTACTGGAGTTTTGATGATTCCAAGCTCATTTTCCAGAGTGACTGGAACGCTATCAATGATCAGGGCTGTGACCAGATTTTCGTCATGGATGTGCAGCAGGCTGGAAGCGGTGCTGTCGAGGATTACACCGAAGTCTCGACGGGCGAAGGACGCACCACGTGCAGCTACTTTCTGCCCGACGGGCGTATGATTTACGGATCTACGCACCACGATGCGGCAGAATGCCCGGCACCTCTCCCGGGTCAGTCCGGCGCCTACGTGTGGCCGATATACCCGACCTATGATATCTACGTTGCCGATGCGGACGGGTCGAATCCCGAGGTCCTGATCGGAGGTGACGGTTATGACACCGAGGCCACCGTCTCACCGGATGGGAAATGGATCATTTTCACTTCGACGCGCAGTGGAGATCTTGAGCTGTGGCGCTACGAAGTCGCCACCGGAGACCTGCTCCAGCTGACCGACGAACTCGGATACGATGGGGGCGCTTTTTTTGGCCCGAACTCGGAGAAGATCGTCTGGCGCGCATCCCGCCCAACGGGCGAGGCAGCCGACAAGTACCGCAGCCTGTTGGAAAACGATGTCGTTGAGCCGGGAGCATTGAATATCTTTATCGCTGACATCGATGGGAGCAATGTGCAGCAGATCACAGATCTTCCCGGCGCCAACTGGGCTCCATTCTTCCATCCTTCAGGAGAGAAAGTCCTTTTTACGACCAACCACCACCAGAACAGTGGTCAGGGTCGCATTTTTGACGTCTTCATGATCAATCTCGACGGGACGAATCTGACGCAGGTAACCCACTCGGGCACATTCGATGGCTTCCCGATGTTCTCGAATGACGGGACCAAGATTGCTTTCGCCAGCAACCGAAATGTCGAAGGCATTGAGTCTCGCGATACGAACGTTTTTGTAGCCGACTGGGTAGACTAGGCCCAGGTGGCCACTTACCAGCCGTATGACCTGAACATCAGGCACGACAACTTGTGAGCCTTGCGGGCCAGCCGGGATTTCCCGGCCGGCCCGTACGCGTTTTCGCGGTATTGGGCTCCGTTTTTGCCGCTGGAGGAGCTCGCCCGGGAACAAAAAGTTAGACAAGGCTAAAATGTGAAGATAACTATCCGAAATCGAGCCCAAATCACCCGTGAGTCGCATTTCTATTCTTCTCTTCGCCTGTTTAATGGTCCTCGCAGGCTGCGCTACCCCCCAGCAATCGGAACGCGGACCAGTCAGCGTAGACAATCCACTGCAGATTGTAGCCACCACCAGTCTGATAGCCGACCTGGTCGATCGCATCGGCGGCGACCTGGTTGACGTAGAAGGGCTCATGGGCCAGGGGGTAGACCCGCACCTCTACCAGGCCAGTGAGGGGGATGTGTCCTCCATGACCGAGGCGGACCTGATTTTTTACAATGGTCTGCACCTGGAAGGGAAGATGGTTGACATCTTTGAGCAGATGCACAGCCGTGGCTCGGAAGTTCATGCTGTCACAGCGGGTGTGGAAGAATCCGAGCTGATTGCCTCCGAGCAATTCACGGGAAGCCTGGACCCACACATATGGTTTGATCCCGTGCTCTGGAAGCGGGCCGCTGTGATGGTAGGGGAGACACTGGCCGGTTCTGACTCCCTGCACGCCGAATACTATCGCGACGAAGCGGCGCGTTTCGGGGGCGAGCTTGATTCCCTGTTTGCCTGGGCGGCTGGCCAAATGGCCTCGGTCCCCGAGAGAAATCGCGTCTTGATCACGTCGCATGACGCATTCGGCTACTTTGGTCGGGCTTTTGACATGGACGTGCGCGGATTACAGGGGATCAGCACTGCCCTCGAAGCCGGGACGGCAGATGTCAGTGATTTGGCTGAGTTCGTCGCGTCGAGCCGGATACCCGCCATGTTCGTCGAATCCTCCATCTCTCCCCGCGGAATCGAGGCGGTTCGCGAGGCGGTTCGCGCCCGTGGATTCGACGTCCAGATCGGAGGAACGCTCTACGGGGATGCTCTGGGATCCCCCGGTACGGCCGAAGCAAGCTATGTGGGCATTTTTCGTTCGAATGTGGCGACCATCGTCTCCGGACTTTCCGCGAACGTTCAATAACCAGAAAGTCGTTCCCATGACCACAGATCATGCCATCCCTGCTGAAGACCTGGCTATCGATGTACGCGACCTGACCGTCGCATACCGGGAAAAACCAGTGCTCTGGGACGTGGACCTCCAGATTCCGGACGGTGTCCTCATGGCCATAGTCGGGCCGAACGGTGCCGGAAAAACCACGTTCATCAAGAGTGTCCTGGGGCTCATTACCCCCGCCGCCGGATCTGTACTTGTGCACGGCAAGCCGTACCAGAAAAACCGCTCGCAAGTAGCCTACGTCCCGCAACGTGGCAGCGTGGATTGGGGTTTTCCAACCAACGTGCTGGATGTGGTCACCATGGGGGTATACGGAATGATTGGATGGTTCCGGCGTCCCGGAGCGGCCCAAAAGGCGCAGGCGATCAAGGCGCTGGCCGAAGTCGGTATGGAGTCATTCGCTGACCGACAGATATCTGAATTATCTGGTGGGCAACAACAGCGCGTATTCCTGGCGCGGGCGCTGGTGCAGGATGCGGATATCTACCTGATGGACGAGCCGTTCCAGGGCGTGGACGCCACGACGGAACGTGCGATTGTGGAGCTGCTGCGTGCCCTGCGTGAGCGTGGCAAGACGGTTGTCGTAGTCCATCATGACCTGCAGACCGTCCCTGAGTATTTCGACCACGTATTGCTGCTCAACGTTCGGCGTATTGCCGCAGGCCCGGTGGAAGACGTCTTCACGGAGGAGAATCTGCGCGCCACATACGGGGGGCGCGTGGCCTTTGTATCGGCTCTCATGGCCCGAAAAGGGGAGTGATGGAGATCCTGACCGAGCTATTCACGGACTATACGCTCCGAACGGTCGCGCTCGGAGCGGCGCTTCTCGGCATTTCGGCGGGAGCCTTGGGCTGTTTTGCCCTGCTTCGCCGCCAGAGTTTGTTGGGCGATGCTATTTCCCATGCTGCCTTGCCCGGCATTGCACTCGCCTTCTTGCTCACCGGATCCAAGTCATCGTTGGTCCTGATTCTGGGGGCGGGTGCTGTGGGATGGTTCGGTTCAGTCCTGATTGCAGCCCTCACTCGCCGCACTCCCATCACCTACGACACCGCCCTTGGGATCCTGCTTTCCGTGTTTTTTGGCGTCGGACTGGTGATGCTGACGTTCATCCAACGCATGCCGGATGCAAATCAAGCAGGCCTCGATTCTTTTCTCTTCGGTCAGGCGGCCGCGCTCATGCAGCGCGACATTTACGTGATCCTGGCCATCGGGTCCGTCATTCTGCTATTGACGGTCGCGTTCTGGAAGGAGTTCAAACTGATCTCCTTTGATCCGGATATGGCCGAAACGCTCGGATTGCCTGTGCGCGCCCTGGAGCACCTGCTCACCGGATTGTTCGTCGCGGCCATCGTCATTGGATTGCAGACGGTGGGCGTTGTGTTGATGAGCGCGCTGATTGTGGCGCCTGCGGCTGCAGCCCGCCAGTGGACGAATCGATTGGGCGTGATGGTGTTGCTCGCGGCCGTCTTTGGGGCCGTTTCAGGGGTCAGTGGCGCCGTTTCGAGTAGCATGGCGCCCAATCTGCCGACGGGACCCGTAATCGTGGTTGTCGTCAGTATGATCGTTGCCGCCTCTTTGCTTTTTGCCCCTAATCGCGGATTCGTATTCCGGAAGATCCGGGAGTGGAAGTCGGGAAGGGCACTGCGCGTCGACGCGGTGCTGGTCGATTTGTATACGCTGGCCTCCCAGCACGCCTCGTCCGATTATCCGCACTCCGAACAGGTGCTCAATGTCATGTCCTCAATGTCGGGAACGGCCAAACGGACGCTACACCTGTTGAAAACCCTGGAGCTTGCCCAACCGATTGACGATCAGCGCTGGTCTCTGACCCCGGCGGGAGAAGAGCGGGCACGTAAATTCATCGAAGAGCACTATGGAGGCGGGGTATGAGCGCTTCCATCGAGATCCAAATTATCGCGGTGCTGGTAGCCGTCGCTTGTGCGCTGCCCGGCGTCTTTCTGGTATTGCGGCAACTCGCAATGATGAGCGATGCCATCAGTCATGCCATCCTACCGGGTATCGTGATCGCTTTCTTATTGACGGAAGATCTCAGTTCGCCGCTACTTATTCTGGGAGCAGCAGCGGCGGGTGTCGCAACCGTTGCCCTGGTTGAATTGCTACGCAAAACCGGGTTGCTGAAAGAAGATGCCGCCATCGGCATCGTATTTCCGGCATTTTTCAGTATTGGGGTCATTCTGATTGCCCGCTTTGCCAGCGACGTTCACCTGGACGTCGATGCAGTCCTCCTGGGTGAACTGGCATTCGCTCCTTTTGATAGAGTCGTGCTGGCGTCCATCGATGTTCCAAAAGCGACCCTTGTCATGGCCTCCATTCTGATGCTCAACGTGGTGTTCGTTGGCCTCTTTTTCAAGGAGCTGAAGCTCGCCACATTCGATTCAGCCTTGGCGGCAACGCTAGGGTTTACACCCGTATTGCTGCATTATGTATTGATGGGGCTGGTCTCCACGACAGCCGTGGGCGCTTTTGATGCCGTGGGCTCCATTTTGGTTGTGGCTTTGATGGTGGCTCCTCCGGCTGCCGCATACGTGCTTACTCAGCGACTAGCCAGCATGCTGTGGATGTCGGCCGCTTTGGGCGCTATCTCTGCGGTTGGAGGATACTGGATGGCTCGCTGGCTGGATGCCTCGATTGCAGGCTCCATGGCTTCCACGGCGGGCCTCGTTTTTCTGCTTGTTCTGGCCTTTGCTCCCGAGCGAGGTCTCGTATCACGGGTGCGACAGCAGAATCGTCAGCGGCAGGTCTTTGCCCGTGATATGCTTCTGATCCACCTGTACCATCATGAGGGATTGCCGGAAGCTGAGCAGGAGTGCCGCGTGGAGCATCTGCAGGATCACCTGCGATGGGAACGGGATATCGCCATGATGGCCGTACGAACGGCAAAGCGTGCTGGCTATGTGCAAGACCACGCGGGATTGATGAAGCTGTCGGACAGCGGGCGCGAGCAGGCGAGGCATGCCCTTGTTCATATCTGAGTTTCGAAAAAATTTGTAGTCTTTTTACCCTCAAAGGGGGTGAAAATGCTTTTTTTTCGAGGTAGTATAATTTTTTCACACATCCCAGCGCGAAAAACGCACTATCTACTCTTCCTATCGTATCGGCAGTTCCAAGGGAAATATTTAGGCCGTCCCTAGCTCCAGTCGCTTGGAGGCTGCACGTTGGTCTGTCGCTCTTCGGTACACGGACAGACAGAATCCCAGCGACAAGAGTATGAAGCCGACCCAGACTAGACTGATGAGCGGCTTCTCATACGCTTGAACCACCAACCAATCCTCAGGCGGCATCTCAACGCCTTCCACGCCCAGGTTGATGGAGCCGTTGTCCACATTCATTGCCGTGAAAGCAACCGTGATGTCCCATTCGGGAATGGCGTTCTGCAGGTATTCTACCGAACGATCCGCCTTGATGATGTAGACCGGTTTCAGCTCACGAACCTCGCCGGTCTTCGTCTGAGTCAGCAGCACGTTGGCACCGACGGCCACTTCTGTGGAATCGCCAATCATTTCGTGTTCGACATTCAGGTCAAAATCCACAAACTCAAGCGTATAGTCGCCACCGCCCAATGTCGCTGTTTCACCCCGAGCGAGTGTAATCTGACCCTTATCCTGGCTGGAACCGAACATGAGGCTGGGAGAGACGGCTACAAAGAGATCTTTGTCAGCCCAGACTTTCAGGTCAGGATTCTGGATCCACTGTCCACGATTGCTCTCGTAGGCAACGGGCTGCATCTCGAATTCCCGGTTCCTTGAGTCCACAAACGTCAGGTTATAGGTTGGCAGTCCCTCCTCGTCGATACCTTGCCCGGTATACGTAACCGAGTAACCCTGCACGATGCGTGTCTCACCAAGACCTACGATAAAGTTATCCCGGCTCTCACCTAGCTGGGCACCGTTGCGCCCGATCGGGTTGTTCAAGCCGCTAGACGTAATGATGCCCAGCACCATGATGGCAAACCCAATGTGCGATGCTGCGCCGCCTGCCAGCTTGAGATTACCGCGAGCGATGCGCCACATTACTTCGGCATTGCCGAAGAAGGCAAAAAAGGCGACAAACACCAGGATGAGCATCAACAGGAACGGTCCATGCTGCGCCCAAACTAATGCGATGGATGCAAAGCCAGCAGTATTCAGCGCATCAGATCCCGCCTGGATGAGAGCTGCTGCTTCGGCCGCGCGGATGCGGAATGGCGTCAGGAAGAAGAATCCGATCGTTGCGATCGAGGATAATACGATGGGTCGAAACAGCACCTTATTGACCGACTCGACCGTCATCTTATTCCACCAGAACAACTGACCGAGTCCGGCCAGGAATAAGAAAATGATGGTCAGTGGCAGCGACCACTTGTTGTAGAACTCGATGGGCACCGTAGAGGGTGCATCACGGAATATGCGGCCAATGATGGGTGCACTGGTGCCGAGTAGAACGACGAGGGCGATACCTGTCAAAATCATGGCGCCCGCAAAGATCATGAACTCGCGCGAAAGTACATTCGGCTCGCGGTCTGGCTTGGGCAATTCACCCATGCGGACGAAGAACAGTCCGAATCCGAGCAGTCCCATGGTCAGGATCCACAGCAAGAGCTGGTTATACAGACCGAGATCGACGAAGGAGTGCACGGATATATCGCCTAGAATGCCGCTGCGGGTCAGGAAGGTGGAATACACGACCAGGATGTAGGCCGAAATCACCAGGAACAGCGCAGCCTTGTGACTGTGCCCCGAGCGCTTTTGTACGATCATGGTGTGGATGGCAGCAATGCCGACCAACCATGGCACGAGTGACGAATTCTCGACCGGATCCCACGCCCAATATCCGCCGAAGTTGAGCGTGATATAGGCCCAGTATCCACCCAGCGCGATACCCACACCCAGCGCCATGACAGCGAACAATGTCCAGGGCAGGG
>JAURNP010000021.1 GCA_030830105.1 Rhodothermales bacterium
ATGCAGGACCTTTCGGCGAAAGAACTATTCAATGATCAGATCATCGAATCTCACAGCCGCTTAACGAATCTGTGGAAACAAGATTGGTGCAAGCGGTACAAAAACGCGTCCACGTTAATCACCTTTCCAGTTCCAGTCCATGATAGCCGAAACACTGAACTATAGAGTCAAAGACATCTCCCTCGCAGAGTGGGGTCGAAAGGAGATCCGTTTGGCAGAGGCTGAAATGCCCGGCCTGATGGCATTGAGAGAAGAATTTCGGGGTCAAGCACCGCTTAAGGGAGCGCGGATAGCCGGATGTCTGCACATGACCGTTCAGACGGCGGTCCTGATAGAAACGTTGATTGATCTTGGTGCTGAAGTCACCTGGTCCTCATGCAATATATTCTCCACTCAGGATGAAGCGGCTGCAGCCATCGCAGCTGCGGGTATTCAGGTTTATGCGTGGAAAGGCATGAACGAGGAAGAATTCGACTGGTGTATCGAACAAACTCTCTTCTTTGGAGAGGATCGGCAGCCGCTCAACATGATCCTTGACGACGGCGGCGACCTCACCAACATGGTTCTCGATCGCTATCCGGAGCTTGTTCCGGGGATCAAGGGACTGTCTGAAGAGACCACCACAGGTGTCCATCGTCTGCACGAGCGGGAAAAAGCAGGAACGCTACCCATGCCGGCAATCAATGTTAACGACTCCGTGACGAAGTCAAAATTCGACAACAAATACGGCTGCAAAGAGTCGCTTGTGGATGCACTGCGTCGCTCCACGGATATCATGATGGCAGGAAAGGTTGCTGTCGTGGCTGGTTACGGCGACGTTGGTAAGGGTTCGGCGGCTTCTCTCCGCGGCGCAGGCGCTCGTGTTATTGTCACCGAAATAGACCCGATCTGTGCCTTGCAGGCAGCCATGGACGGTTTTGCTGTCAAGAAGATGGACGACGCCGTCAAAGAAGTTGACATTGTGGTTACGGCTACGGGCAACTTCAACGTGGTCTCGGAGCGTCATTTCCGTTCGCTGAAGGACAAAGCCATTGTCTGCAACATCGGCCATTTCGACAACGAGATCGACATGGCATGGCTGAATGGGGAATATGGCCACACAAAAGACACGATCAAGCCGCAGGTAGATCTATACTCGATCGAAGGCAAGGAAGTGATCGTGCTGGCTGAAGGCCGCCTCGTGAACCTCGGTTGTGCGACGGGTCACCCTTCTTTCGTGATGTCCAACTCTTTCACGAATCAGGTGCTGGCTCAGCTGGAACTCTGGCATAACTCTGATAACTACGAGAATCAGGTATACACGCTTCCAAAGCACCTGGACGAGCGCGTCGCCCGTCTACATCTCGCAAAGATCGGGGTCGAACTCGATGAGCTGACGCACGAGCAGGCCGACTACATTGGTGTGACCACGGACGGTCCATTCAAGCCGGAGTATTACCGGTACTAAGGCGCCGACTGATATCTGACCGATGAAGAGAAGGCAAGCCCCTGGGGGCCTGCCTTCTCTTTTTTTCAGTCGAAACGGCGGGCTTTTCCTGCGGACAATCCCAATGACCCTCCTCGAAACACGAAAAGGCAAGCCCGAGGGCTTGCCTTTTCTTTGTTTCTCGTCGGGACGGCGGGATTTGAACCCACGACCCCTTGTACCCCATACAAGTGCGCTACCGGGCTGCGCCACGTCCCGAAAAAATAATCCTGCCGCAAAGCAGTCACCCTCCAATTTACGAACTCCTGCTCAGTTCCCTTCCCCCTTATCACGCTCCAGCACGAAGGTTGAACGAAATGCGCGACCAAAACTTCGGTCAGTCCTTCACCCTGTCCAACAGCTTTTGCAGAAACGAGCGGACTTCAATCAATTGCCGCGTCGAACCCGATGTTGCTGGAGCACCACTCTTCTCACGCTTGAGCGCCTGACGCGCACCATCAATGGTAAACTTCTCGTCTCGCAGCAGGTGACGGATTCGGAAGACCACGTCTACATCGTCCTTCGTATAAACACGCTTGCCGGCACGATTCTTCCGTGGGCGCAGGCTGTCAAACTCCGTCTCCCAGTAGCGTAGCACGTGCGCTTCCTCTTCAACCATCGTCGCTACTTCACCAATGGTGTAATAGAGCTTAGTTATTCCGTTGTCCAGCATCGCCATGGTCAGCACCGATGTTCAGTTTGCTACAAGTAACGGAAAACACCGAGTAGGGTCAAGAATGCATCAAGCATGGGAATCGCCATGACCAATCCATGACAAAGTGCAGAGCGTGGCCTAGCTTGCCGCCTCCTTGGTCCATTCGTCCGTTGCCAATCGCCTCGCTGCTATATCACGTTGTCTGAATCCAGCCCCGCTCGTTCCCTTAGAAGCGAATTCGAACTGCTTGCTGTAGTCCTTTTCTGGGGACTGAATTTCGTAGTGGTCAAGATCGTGCTGGAAATCATGCATCCGCATGTGATGAACATCTTCCGACTGCTGGCAGCTGCCGCGGTTCTCAGCTGGATCTACTGGAGACGAACGCGTACGGCAGGAACCGCCTTCTGGGGGCCACTCAAAACCTCCCCCAAAGCCATAATTCGTCTGACCCTTGTCGGATGGGTTTTTTATCAGGCTGCTTTCATCATCGGACTGGATTACACCTCTGCTGGTAACGGAGCCATCATCATGTCTTCCGCTCCCATCTGGACGGCCCTGTTGTCCTTAGTGATGGGTACGGAGCGACTGTCTTTCCAGGCCTGGCTTGGCCTGTTTGTCTCGATCATCGGGACAGCCACCGTCGTCGCATTTGGCACAGCCGAGATAAGTCTTTCGTCGGACTTACTTATTGGCAACACTGTTATCCTGGGCGCTGCCATTCTTTGGGGCTGTTACACGGCGCTCACAAAGCCTGTGGTACAACATCACTCCCCCTTGGCATTGACGGTCATCGCCCTGAATCTATCTTTAATCCCACTGGCCATCCTTGCCATTCCATACTGGGGTGAAACGGACTGGGCCAGCATGAACGGCTTGTACTGGTTTGCCGTTTTTTTCTCGGGGGCGCTTTCCACCGGTGTCGCCATCGTTTTCTGGAACAACGCCGTCCTTAATCTGGGGGCATCGCATACGGCTGCCTTCGGAAATCTCGTGCCCCTGATTGCCCTGGTTAGCGGCTTTCTCGTTCTTGGAGATCCAATTCTACCAGCCCAGCTGTTGGGCGGCACGTTGATTATCGGAGGCCTTGTAGTCATGCGATGGGCCCGTAAGACGAAACCAGCCACGCCCTCTGCAAGCTGATGCATAATTTTGAACGCAAGACGCCCTTCCCCATCATACGACCGCAATCCATGACCAGGATCGCCAGAGTCTTTATGCTTCTGTTAATGCCGGTCGTGATAACGGTGACCAACACGGCACATGGGCAGACCAGTGGGACCGAGCCCGAGATAGTGACCGATTCCAGCACCTCACAACTGACCTTGGTCAACTGGGTGTTGACGGCTGGTGCCAGCTCCACCGCAGACCCGTCGAGCCATATAGCCATGGCTTCACTATCGGGTAACGTGCCACTACGATCCCTTCTTCCCCAGACCTCTCCCGACTCGCGAATCACGTTCGCAGGACTCGAGGGCGGCGTGCAATCCGAAGACGGTACATCGCAGTTTGCCTATCGATTCCTTGGCTTGGACCTGACCCTTCAGCGCGCCTGGTGGTCAGGATCTGTCAAGATGCTGGATCTGGCATCCAACAGTTTAATAGAATTCGACCGCACGTGGTTTGCTGTAGGCACCGGGCCCGGGATTCATCAAGACCTGGGAGGAGGAGCGCTAAACCTACAACTCCAAGCAAATGCTGGCCGCCGGTCTGCAAGCTTGAAGCATCCTGTATCAACGATAGGCGATGGCTCCGGCTGGTATGCTGGAATCAAGGCGGCTGTCGGTGCCCGGCTCAACGAGTGGTTGTTTGTTTCAGGCCAGTATGCCGCCTCGCAATTCTCCTCAGGCAACCTGGTCCTGAATGATGCTGGTGTACTGATCACGGGCAAGCTGTCGCCCCAATGGATGCTCGAGTTGCACCTTCGTGCCATCCTTGATGCTCCAGCGACGGCAACAGGGACCAGTAAAAAACCCAGTCAGATTGGATTCCGACTGGGCTACGTCATTAACTGAGAACTCGTGCAAGGCGATGGCGCTTGAGCAGGGCACCTTGTGATCGCGATTGGCGTGATCACAAAAATCAGATCTGAAGGCTTCCCGCGTTGAAATCCAACCGGTCTTCGACCTTTTTAAGGAGATCACCGAAGGCCGGCGAGCGGTCCTCCAGTAGCGTCCACGCAGTTGGCACGATCTGATATACGGGCATATAAAAGTCGGACTCTTCGCGAGACACCTCACCCGGCAGTTGGGCGAAGCCGACAATCACAAAAAATAGGCTCATGGCCAACGCTGCCTTGGCTGCCCCTGTAAATCCTCCTGCAACTCGATCCAGTCCAGATAGATTGGTGGCTTCAAGCAGGGACGACGCTGCTTTGGCGACCAGGTTCACCGACAGCTTCACCACCAAGAAGAGTCCCATAAAGCCGATAATGCTGGCCTGTTCGGGCGAGGTACGCAATCCTGAAGCGATCATCGTACCGACAGACTCCATGAAGGAGGCAGCCAGCAAGAATGCCAGGATGCTACCTGCCAATGAGGTTGCCTGCTTCAGGAAACCCGACCGCCAACCTCTTAAAAGGCCAATTGACAGCACGATGAGTATGAGAATGTCCAGTGTCGCCATGAATGAGGTATCGGACGAGATTCCGATGTATGAAGCTCATTTCCTGAAGCTGCTTCAAACAGAAAGAAGCTCTCTTGCCGCTTGCTGAACCAGCTTACCGTCAGCTTTTCCTTTAAGGCGCCCCATTGCCTGCCCCATGACTTTACCCATGTCCTGCAAACCGGAGGCGCCGACGGCCTCGATGACCGCTTTCACCTCACTACGGACCTCATCCAGGGGTAGTTGCTTGGGCAGATAAGACTCGATAACGACCAGTTCTTCTTCCTCGACTGCTTGCAGGTCATCCCGGCCGGCCGCAATAAACTGCTCGATGGAGTCCCGTCGCTGCTTAGCCTGCTTTTGTAGCACTGCCATGGCTTCCTCTTCCGAGATGGAAGCCTTGCCATCAGTACGCATGTCGATTTCTTTGGCCATGATCGCTGACCTTAAAGATCGTATAGTCCGAAGGCGCACTGCGTCCTTGGACTTCATGGCCTTCTTCATGTCGTTCTGAAGCTGCTCTACTAACATCTGTGCTCTTGAGGTAATTGGAGAATACTTTTTCCCTCAAACGAGCACGCCTCGAGCTGGTTCGCCGGGCATAGGCCCGGAGTGTGCTGGCACTCCCCGGGCATCGGCCGTTAGAACGACGTCATCACAACGCCATCTTCAGGTCAGATACTTAAAACGCAAGGCGAAAGACAACAATGCCCAGTCCTGCGTGCATGAAACCAAGTGCCACGCCGCTTTGAACATCGAATTGCTGGATGTCGGATCGCAGAGATTCCTTTCCACTGATCTGATAATCGTCAAAGCGATTGTCTGCCTTGGTCCGGAAATGAATGGCCAGAGCACCCGCAGCGAACGCCGATGCGGTTGCTGCGATAGACACCCAGTCCTTTCGAGCGGAAGGGACAATATGATCCGAGCCAATAGCCATCGAAGAGGCATCGGCCGTCAACTCCACTCGGACCAGATTCCATATCGCATCGCCCAATTCTGGAACGACATCCAGGTAGCCCGGCAAGGAGACACGTACATCTTCCGAAATTGGGGTTTCTGACACCAAAACGAATGGTGTTTGCCCCAAACGATTGCCTTCCTTTTCAACTGCGGCTCCAGACGGAGTCGATTCGAATCGATAGTGGTACGGAAAAAGGGCATCGATAGCAGAATCTCCCGCCTCCAGATCGAACAGAAGCGGCTCCACAGACCACGCGGAAAGCCATGGCAGGCGGATGGCAATTTTAGAGGCACCCCTTGATGCCAAAAACGGACTATCGGAGACCCGACCAGCCCAGACATCGTCGATGAATACAGTAGCTGAATCCACATTGGACGATACCGAGATCCGCTTATCCTGAGCCCAGGTATCGGTAGCTATACACATGACCATCGCCAACAAGCACACCCTGATAAAGACGTTCATTCTGTAGCCTCCGCATCTGTCAGCTCCAGTGACGCTGTATTGGTTGGCTTGAAATAGACAACCCACTTGGGCTCCGTCAAAACCAGCAATCCCCCTTCTGCGACGGCCATGGCGGATTTGACTCTTCCCTCCAGCTCCGTTCTCCAGGTAATCTCGCCGGTCCGCACATCCAAGCCTGCCAATTCCTTACCCAGCGTAGCCACGAACACGGTCGGGCCCACAATGAGTGGGGCTGCGGATATCACATCGTCAAACCTAGCCTCCCATTGCAGTTGCCCGCTAAGTCGGTCGAGTAACATTACGCGTCCGTCCGTGGCGCCTACGACGACCGACGAACTACTGAGCGCAGGAGCTCCCATACGGAGGTGCAGTGCGCCAACCCACTCCCACTTTGTATCACCCGTATAGGCATCAATGGCCAGTACACGTCCTCGTGTTGTCGTAACAACTACGTCAGATCCATCGACTGCGGGAGTCTGATAAACGGGAGAATCCACGCTCAAGGTCCATTCAATTTCCCGGGAATCCAGGTTTACGCGATACAGCGTCCCCGAAATATCCGCCAGTAATACCGATGACTCACTTAGACGAATTGGCGACGCTTTAAAGGATTGATATGGTGCAAGGGACAACGCCCAAGACTCTGATCCATCCTGTATGTCGTAAGCACGAAGCGTTCCCTCCAAGTCCACACCCACTACCGTGTCGCCGTGATCAACCAGCGCCGTAGCAAAAGGGACGCCCTTGGCTCGCCATTTATTCGTGCCTTTGGCCAGATCGAAGGCAACAAGAATATGTTTTCCCCAGGCGACGGGGACGAACATCAACCCTTCGTAGATCAGCGGTGACCCCTCCACTGATTCACCCATCTGCTTGAACCCTGCACCACGACCCGTTTCGATGGTAATCGTGTGCACTTCGCCTTTGCGAGTTCCAACCAGCGCACGGTCCTGAAGGATCAATGGAGACCCGGCGCCGAAGCCAGCATTGGCACTGTATCTCCAAACCTCTTCCAGGGGAAGGGTCAGTGAATCCTGAACCGTCCGATTGCGGGCATCTGTGCGCCCCTCAGTGGGCCAGTCTGTTTCCGAGAGAACATGCGGTCGTTCAAACTGAATGGTCTGACAACCAGACAGGATCAATACCAGCATCAGCACCCAAGAAGCGCGTACGGAAACGTCTGACAAATATGATTTCCTGAATATCATCAGAAGTCCCACCCGAAGAAGAACTGACGGAACACCTTGTCCTGTCTATCGAATCCGTTGCGATAGCGTCGTCCCACGTCATAGCGAAGGACAAAAGCACCAAACAGGTTGACTCGAAACCCGACTCCAGCAGCTCCTACTGTCTCACCAGAGCGCAATTCAGGCCGAATTTCGTTGTAATCATCGTTCCATGCGTGGGCAGCATCGAAGAAAAGAGCCCCTCGCAGGCTGGCCAATCCGAAGGGTGCCAGGATGGGAAACATCACCGAAGGCGCTTTCAGGATCGGAAAGCGCAGCTCCTGAGAGGTGAACCACATTTTTTGACCTCGAACATCGAACCAGCGGAAACCACGCAAATCCCAGCTACCACCGA
>JAURNP010000022.1 GCA_030830105.1 Rhodothermales bacterium
CATGGTGAGATGCCGGTCTTGATGTCTGAGGCCGTACTCAAGGCTGCCCAACGAGCTGGTATACGTATTCGTTTGCTACCCGTGTGCTACCAACGTGCCGGATTTGGCCAGGCTTCTCTTCGCCCGGAACAGCGACCGTTCGGTTTGAACACGGACGTTTATCTGGGCATGATTGAACACCTTGCCACGGAGTCAGGACTGAGTCCTTTACAATCAATCGGCTACGCTCCCCATTCCCTGCGCGCTGTTGAACTGGACACGCTTCGCGCCATCCAGGATCACCGGGACAGGTACCTGCCTGAGGCGCCCATTCATATCCATGTCGCCGAGCAGATACGAGAAGTGAACGAGTGCGTTCTGTCCCTGCGACGTCGGCCCGTCGAGTATCTGATGGAGGCGGTGCGCGTTGATGGCTCCTGGTGCCTCATCCATGCCACCCATATGACACCAGAGGAACGACGCAAACTGGTCGCTACCCAAGCCACTGTTTGTCTGTGCCCAACTACCGAAGGAGATTTGGGGGACGGCCTCTTCCCATTGTCCGACTTCGTTCAGGAAGGAGGACGCTGGGCCATTGGATCGGATTCAAACGTCTGTATCGATCCTGCCGAAGAACTACGAATGCTGGACTGGCAGCAGCGCCTGTCCGGCCGTAAGCGTAATCCCTTCCGGTTCGATGCGGCCATGTCAGCAAGCACCCGGTTGTATCACCATGCTCTGGAGGGCGGCCGGGGTGCATCATCGTTGTCTGTAGGCCGCATTGAGAAAGGATCCTTTGCGGACTTCATTGAACTGAATAGCGATACGGACCTTGCCCAAGGTTGCTCACCGGACGAAATCCTGTCAGCTTGGATCTATTCAAGCCATCCCTCTCTCAAGAAGCGGGTCATCGTGGGAGGAAAAGGCTCCTGAGGCTCCGTATTCCTGGGACACGCTTCAGGCTCGAGACGGTCCATTCATGAGCTTTCCGATGGGCTTCATGGGCTCCAGGTTCTCGAACACGATCTTGATGGTAGCCATGAGCGGAACGGCGAGGATCATCCCCCAGATTCCCCAAAGCCATCCCCAAAAAATGAGCGATACCAGGATGAGCAGTGGTGACAGGTTGAGGCTGTAACCCATGATGCGCGGCTCAAGCACATTCCCCATTGCCAACTGGGTGCCACCAAGTCCAAGGAGGACACCTAGCGGAACGGCCAGCGTTTCGAATTGCAGAAGGGTGAGAATGAACGGAAACATGACCGCGATCGAGCTTCCGATGTTGGGGATGTAATTCAAGATGAAGGCAATGAATCCAAACACGAGAGCAAAGTCCACGCCGAGGATGAACAAGACCAGCCAGGTCAATGCTCCCGTGCCAAGACTGATCAGTGTCTTTGTAACCAGGTATTGACGCACATGCGAGTCAACGGTCTTCAGGACCGCGGAGGTCCATTCTGAATACTGCTCAGGAAACGCGAGTCGCAACTTGCTACCCAGCTCCCCACTGGAGGCAAGGATAAAGAGCATGAACAGGACGATCAGGAACGTTGTCGTCAGGAACGATATGAAAGAGCCCACTCCAGAGGTCACCGCCGCGGTGATGGAGCGTAGCTCAATGGCATCACTCCACTGGACATTCCCTATGGGAACGTTGAACCGGTCTGCCCACCCGATCAATGCCAACTCGATGTCGTCGACAATAACGGACATTTTGGCTTCGTACTTGGGTATCTCCTCTGCGAAATTTGCGGTACTTGCATAAAGCACCCATCCGAGCAGGAAGAGAACCAACGAAAACAGAATCAGCACTCCGAACAGCGCAACGATCATGGGAACGCGCTTTTCTCGCAGACCCAGGATGATCGGCTTGAAGATGATGGACAGCAGCACCGCAACCACGAACGGAAGCAATACTACCTTGAGCTGCAGCAGCATTACCCCGAGTACAAAAACGGCGATAATGCCCAGGAACACTGCGGGCAGATTACTATTTCTTGAGTCTTGAACCATCACCGGGAGGAATTACACATAACCATGTGGAAGCAGGCCGTTCTTGCCGTTCTCGCTCTCTTTCTATTTGGCAGTGCGAATCCGGATCCTTACCCGGATGATTATTTCGAGTCTCCTCTCGAAATCCCCCTCCTGCTTTCGGGTAGTTTCGCGGAAATGCGATCCAATCATTTCCACGGCGGGCTCGATATCAAGACGCAGGGACACGCGGGTTTTCCCGTTTCTGCAGCGGCAGACGGGTGGATATCCCGCATCGCGGTCTCGCCCGGCGGTTACGGCAATGCGCTTTACATAAGCCATCCCAATGGATACATGACGGTCTACGCTCACCTGGATCGTTTCGCTGAGCCGGTGGCTTCGTTCATAAAGGACCTTCAATATGAGAGGGAGTCTTTCTCGGTACAGAGCTTCCCTGATAGGGATCAGTTTCCGGTACGACAAGGCGAGCAAATTGCCTGGTCAGGAAATTCAGGAGGGTCTACTGGCCCTCATCTGCACTTTGAAGTGCGCGACGAGCGTACGGCTGAGCCCGTGAATCCAGCACTTTGGGGATTCGATATTCCAGATACGACTCCTCCCCGCATTTACCGGTTCAAGGTCTACGCCAAGAGTCTCGCATCCATTATCCGCCTGCGTGACAAGGTCAGCGGCGGTTGGCGAACTGTCAAAGACGGCGAGGACGCGTTTGTGGAGCTTATCCGTCAGGACGGCGGTATCGTTATGCAGCGCGTTGACCGGATAGAAGCCAGTGGCCCTATCGCATTTGGCGTGCAAACCCATGACTTTCACGAAGGGTCGAACAACCTCCTTGGGCAGTATCGCATCGACTTGACCATGAATGGTGCTACGCTCTTCCGTTCAGTGCTCGAACGCTTTTCATTCGGTCAGACGCGCCTACTCAATGCCCATGTGGATTACGCGGAACGACGAGCATCTGGTAGATGGGTACAACGCAGTCACATCCTGCCAGGCAACGAACTGCCGATGTATGAGGCACGTGACCGTGGAATTGTCGATGTCCAAGAGGGTAAAGTGTATTCATTCGATTACCGCGTAGAAGATGTTTTCGGAAACGCTGCTGGTTTCGGATTTGATGTGCATGGCATTGCGGCCCCAGCAACCACGAGTGACGAACTACATCCAGCATCTTTCTGGAAACAGGATGAGCCATTCACGTGGCGCGGTAGTGACTACACCCTTCGTGCTCCTGCGGGTACCGTGTATGATGACTTGATCATGGAGACCGAGTCTCTGCAAGCACCCTCATCCGCAAAGCCAATCTACTCTCGACGCATTCACATCCATTCTCCCGATGTACCCGTGCACCGTCGATACAGCCTGTCCGTGATGGCGCCGACGCTGCCTCTCGAACTGCGAGAAAAGGCTACCTTGGCAATGGTGGGATCGAGAGGTACACTCTCCTGGGCCGGAGGCGAGTGGGCCGGGAATGGCGTCACGTCCTCCCTCAGGGCGTTCGGTGATTTTGTCGTCACGGTGGACACGGAGGCGCCGTCCATCCGACCGCTGAACATCAGCGCTGGTAAGGACATGTCGCGCACTGGAGAAATGCGGTTTCGTATTCGGGATGATTTCAGCGGTATCGCCAGATACCGTGGGACCATCAATGGGGAGTGGGTCCTCTTCGAATACGACGCCAAGTACTCTCTCTTACGCCATCGTTTTGATGGGCGCCTTTCTCGAGGCTCCCACGAAGTAACCCTTCAAGTAGCAGACAACAAGGGCAATGAAGCAACCCTGACCCTGCCTTTTGTGCGTTGAGGACGTAGCTTCTCGGACCGGCTGCCAATTCGCTGATAGCGGCTAACTGATCTTTATAGCCCCGTTTTCAGCCGAATGGCTTCTGCCAGAGCGGAGATATCCGGGTCCAGATCGGTCCAGTGTTTTGGTGCATGCTTCAGGCGAGCCAACACCTCTGGCTCTTCTGGGGTGATTCCCGCAGCTCGCTCGCATGTATCCGGAAATTTGGCCGGGTGCGCAGTGGACATCACCAGAACCGGGCCGTCCATGCGCCCCTCCCTCCGGGCTTCCTCAATGGCGTGAATACCCACAGCAGTGTGAGGGTCGGCGACATAGCATGACTGCTGAAAGACCTTCGTCATGGTCTGGAGCGTCTCCTCGTCCGAGGTCGCGCTTGTAGAAATATGTCTTCCCAGCAAGTGATCCGGAAGCAGCATGCGCAGCCGCTCGAAGTTCGATGGCGCACCTACATCCATCGCATTGGAAATGGTTCTGACGGTGGCCCCGAACGCAGACGACGAATCGTTCATATACCGGACGAAAAAGTCGTTCGAGTTGTGAGCAGCGTGGAAGCCGGCCACTGGCATGCCACTCAGGTGCGCTATGACCCCTGCCGTCAGGTTTCCAAGGTTTCCGCTGGGCACGCATACAGAAGGAACCAAGCCACCATCGGACGCCTCTACGATATTCAACACACCCCACCAGTAATAAAGCATCTGGGGAAGAAGCCGCCCAATGTTGATGGAATTGGCCGTTGACAGTGGTAGCCCACTCCACGTTTTGTGCGTGAAGGCGGCTTTGACCAATCTCTGACAGTCATCAAAAGATCCTCGGATCCGAAAGGGATGTACGCCTGGACGCTTTGTGATGAGCTGACGCTCCTGTACCTCGCTGACACCACCACCCGGATATAGGAGAACTACCTGGATACCTGGAATACCGGCGAATCCATCTGCAACCGCGCTGCCCGTATCTCCCGAAGTCGCAACCAGAATTATACGCTCCTCGCCTGTACGGCTCAGTCGATCTCCAAGCAGTCGAGCCATGGTACGGGCCCCAAAGTCCTTGAAAGAGAGCGTAGGCCCATGAAACAGCTCACACACGAAAATGTCATCCTGTACAGGAACGACTGGTACGGGAAACGAAAGCGCATCAGAAACGATGGCTCTCCATGATCCTTCAAACTCCGTTGCATCCATCCAAGGCTGCAGAACTCCCTGAGCCATGGAGACAAAGGAGGAGCGGTCCAATTCGCCTGCCTCGACGGTGGGAATGACACGCGGAAGGAAGAGGCCACCATCGACTGCCAACCCGGCTTCAATGGCTTCTCCCAGCGACCTGCCCGTATCCGAGCCTCGTGTGCTGTCGTAAGGTGTGCCCTGGCTCTGGCTCTGCATGACGGTGCTATTCAGATTCTGCTTCGGTATGAAATGGTCGGGATAGCATCCCTTTTAGAGTTCAGCGCTGGAAATCAGCTCCAGTAATCAACTCAGGCAATCAACTGACCTGTTCGATAGACAACGGGTCCTTCTTTGGTAAGGATCTTGGCTCCAATATTATCTATTTGATGAACGGACGTCGTCGCATTTATTCCTGCGGCTGCACACGCCATGCGCATGCCTGCTGCCAGGGCTTCAATTCTATCGGGCGAGCGGCTGTCACAACAAGCCAATACAGCCGGACCTGATCCAGAAACAGCGCACCCGAGGGCACCTGCCTCCTGGGCCTCGGCCACTACAGCATCCAAATGCGGCCAAAGATGCTTGCGCGCGGGAATTACGATATCATCACTCATCATCCATTTGGCGAACGAAGGCGTGTCCTCCTGATACAAAGCACCCAGAAGCAGACCGAGACGCGCCGCATGATCAACGGCTTTAGCCAACGGAATTTGCTTTGGCAATACTGCTCGGGCTTCGCGCGTCAGAACCTCCAGGTCCGGCAGAACGATCACCCACGTAAGATCATCCCATCCTTCAAACCGAAGGTGATCCATGGGAGCGATGGATCGCATCATGACCAAGCCACCAAGTAGGGCCGGCAGGACGTTGTCGGCGTGACCATGACCTGATGTGGCAGCCTCCCCCTCGATGACTGATGCCAGCATATCTTCAAGACTCAGTTTAGTACCAAGCACAGCCTCGGTAGCCACGGCTGAAGCAACCGAACTCGAAGCCGAGCTTCCCAGGCCCGTACCTGCGGGTAGCCCTTTGGATATCTCGATATCCAGCGCACCCGGATAGCCCAGCCGCCGTGCCACGGCCCGTGCGGCTGCGGACGCGGTATTGATAGTCGGATCCGTAGGACCGTGCCATACGCTTGCATCCGTGAATCGCACGGTATCTGCCGTAGTCGAGACGGGACGTACGGTGACCGTATCTCCCATGCCCGTCAGTGCCGCACCGAACGCGTCAAAGCCGGGGCCCAGATTCGAAATTGAGGCCGGCGCCCATGCCGA
>JAURNP010000023.1 GCA_030830105.1 Rhodothermales bacterium
TCGGCCCTGAAGCCTAGTCAAGAGATCCATGGCTATCAAGAAACTCAAACCTAATACACCGGGACAGCGCTTCCGCTCGGTTTCAGCGTTCGACGACATCACGAAGTCGACGCCTGAAAAGAGCTTGCTTGCCCCCCTGAAGCACAAGGCTGGTCGTAACAACACCGGCCGCATCATGGTGCGTCATCAGGGTGGTGGTCATAAGCGTCGTTACCGGATCATTGACTTCAAGCGCAACAAGTTTGGCATTCCGGCCAAGGTTGCCTCGGTCGAGTACGATCCCAACCGTTCGGCTCGTATCGCTCTACTCGTCTACGCAGACGGTGAAAAGCGCTACATCATTGCGCCAAACGAGATCAAAGTCGGCCAGGTCGTCGAGAACGGTCCCAATGCTTCCCCAGAAGCTGGAAACTGCATGCCTCTGGCCAACATCCCTGTTGGTTCGATGGTCCACGCTATCGAGATGAAGCCCGGCAAAGGTGCACAGCTGGCTCGCAGCGCTGGTACGTATGCGCAGCTGACCGCCCGTGAAGGCAAGTACGCTGTACTGCGTCTGCCTTCTGGTGAGACCCGACGCGTTCCTGTCGGTTGCGCAGCAACCATTGGTACGACCTCGAATCCGGACCACATGAACATTGACATCGGTAAGGCCGGACGTCAGCGTTGGCTCGGTATTCGCCCGAAGACTCGTGGTGTAGCCATGAACCCGATCGATCACCCGATGGGTGGTGGTGAAGGAAAGTCCTCAGGTGGACACCCGAAATCCCCGACCGGCGTGCCGGCCAAGGGCTTCAAAACTCGCAAGAAGAAAAATCAGTCCGACAAGTACATCGTACGTAGTCGCAAGAAGAAGTAATCATGGCTCGGTCACTAAAAAAAGGACCTTTCATCCACTACAAGCTCCAAAGGAAGGTGGATGAACTGAATCAGTCTGGTAAGAAGAAGGTCATCAAAACTTGGAGCCGTGCGTCCATGATCACTCCGGAATTCGTCGGATTGACGTTCGCCGTGCACAATGGCAAGCAGTTCGTTCCCGTGTACGTCACGGAGAACATGGTAGGCCACCGTCTTGGCGAGTTCTCGCCAACGCGTTTCTACCGCGGACATGCCGGCACATCCAAGGACAGAAAAGGTCGCTAAACATTACGGCCGCGGACTGATGCAGTCAGTCATTCGGCAAAAAGACGAAGAACATGGAAGCAAGAGCTGTACGAAAGCACATCCGGAGTTCACCGCGCAAGATGCGGACCGTGGTAAACGTGGTCCGTGGAAAGCGTGTCTCGGAAGCGCTTGACACCCTGAACTTTCTGCCGCAGAAAGTCACCCGGACCGTCAAGCTGACCATTCTGTCAGCGGTGCATAACCTCATCGATCAGAATAAAGAGGAGCGCATCGACGAAGAGCAGCTGGTCATCAGCGAAATCCGGGTTGACGGCGGTCCCGTATTCAAGCGTTTCCGCCCCGTGTCCCGTGGTCGGGCACACCCGATCCTGAAGCGTACCTGCCACCTGACGGTGGTTGTGTCTGATCCGAAGGCCAACGAAACCTCGACCGAGACGGTTGAAGTCGAAGCGGCCGCCGTAGAAGAAGACGCCTGAGCGAGCACCCACTTTACCTGATAAATCAGAGCATACCCCCATGGGTCAGAAAACACATCCAATCGGCTTTCGCCTCGGAGTAATCCGAGGTTGGGATTCCAACTGGTACGCCGGCAAGGACTACGCCGAGAAGCTGGTTGAGGATGGTGAAATCCGTAAGTACCTGGCTGCACGTCTCAAGCGTGCAGGCCTCTCCCGCGTCGTCATCGAGCGCACGCCCAAGCGTGTTATCCTGACGCTGCACACGTCTCGTCCCGGTGTTGTCATCGGTCGTGGCGGTTCAGAGGTCGAAAAGCTTCGCGAGGAGATCAAGAAGCTTACCAGCAAGGACATCCAGATCAATATCAACGAGATCAAGCGCCCAGAGCTTGACGCGAGTCTCGTCGCGCAGAACATCGCGCAGCAGCTGGAAGGTCGTGTATCGTTCCGCCGCGCCATGAAGCAGGCCATTACGGCCGCCATGCGCATGGGTGCCGAAGGTATTCGTATCAAAGTCGGTGGTCGTCTCGGCGGTGCTGAGATGGGTCGTACCGAACAGTATCTGGAAGGACGTGTGCCGCTTCACACGATCCGTGCAGATATCGACTATTCAACAGCAACGGCATTCACGATCTATGGCACGACAGGTGTCAAAGTGTGGATTTATCGCGGGGAAATCCTCGGTAAGCCCGATCTGAGCCCGAATGTTGCCGCCCAGCGTCAGCAGACGCAGCAGATGGAGCCGGAGCGCGGACGCGGACGTCGCGGACGTCGCGATGATAATCGGGGTCGTGGCGGTCGTGGAGGCCGAGGCGGTCGCGATGGTGGCCAGGGCGGCCGCGGACGTGGAAACCGCTAATCATACCTATTCAGTCTGAATACCGACAGAGGTCGGAACAGAAGAGAGAGGAAACACCATGTTAATGCCAAAGCGCGTCAAGCGCCGCCGCGTACAGAAGGGAAGGATCAAGGGGAACGCAACGCGCGGTACCCGGGTCAGCTTCGGTGACTTTGGAATCAAAGCCCTCGAGCAAGGTCGTCTGACGAGTCGTCAGATTGAGGCCGCTCGTATTGCGATGACGCGTCACCTCAAGCGTGCCGGGAAAGTCTGGATCTGCATCTTCCCTGACAAGCCGATTACCAAGAAGCCTGCGGAAACCCGAATGGGTAAAGGTAAAGGGGCTCCTGAGTACTGGGTAGCTGTCGTCCGTCCGGGCCGCATCCTTTTCGAAGTCGGTGGCGGTATCGACCTGGCACTGGCCAAAGAAGCCATGCGTCGCGCGCAGCAGAAACTCCCGATTCTTACCAAGGTCGTTGTTCGGCCTGACTATAAAGCCTGAGGGTGATCGACATGAAGGCAAAAGAAATCAGAGATCTCAGCACGGAAGAGATCCAGACCCAGATCACAGAGGAAACGGAGCAGCTCAGCCACCTCCTTTTCCAGCACGCGATCGCGGATCTGCAGAATCCCATGATTCTCCGTGACAAACGCCGGTTTATTGCTCGCCTCGAGACCATCCTCAAGGAGCGTCTCTCGGTAGAAGAAACCGCCTGAATAACACTTTAAAGGTAGTTGGTGAGGAAACGGTAAACGGCTCACCAAGCCCACGATGACAATGGAAGCAAATAACAGCAGAAACGCACGTAAAGAACGAGTCGGTCTTGTTGTCAGCAGCAAGATGGACAAGAGCATTACGGTCGCCATCGAGCGTCGGATGAAGCACCCGATGTACGGCAAGTTCGTCAAGAAGACGTCCAAGCTGATGGCACACGATGAAAACAACGATGCCGGTGAGGGTGATACCGTCCGCGTCATGGAAACCCGTCCGATGAGCAAGAACAAGCGCTGGAGACTGGTTGAAGTAGTCGAGCGCGCCAAGTAATCGATCCTGTATCCAGATTTTCATCAGCTCAGTCTTACGGCTGACAATGCCAATCGAGCAAAGCCATGATCCAGCAAGAATCAAGACTTAAAGTTGCCGACAACAGCGGTGCAAAGGAGGTCCTTTGCATCCGTGTCCTGGGCGGCTCCAAGCGTCGATATGCCCGAGTGGGCGATCAGATAGTCGTGACGGTCAAAACGGCCATTCCAGGTGGAAACGTCAAGAAAGGCGAAGTTTCACGTGCCGTGGTGGTCCGCACTCGTAAAGAGTTGCGCCGTCCTGATGGCTCCTACATTCGTTTTGACGAGAACGCTGCCGTCCTGCTCAACGCACAGGGCGAGCCTCGCGGAACGCGCATTTTCGGGCCAGTGGCTCGTGAGCTTCGTGAGAAGCAGTTCATGCGCATCGTCTCTCTCGCACCTGAGGTGCTCTGACCGACTGCTCACCAATTGTCCAATGACGACGCTCCGAATGAGGGCGTCATGAAAAGAGAATCCCATGCCACGGAAGCACAACAAGCAGAACAAGCTGCACATCCGCAAAGGCGACATGGTTCGTGTCCTGTCGGGTAACGACAAGGGCAAAGAAGGGAAAGTCCTACGGGTCTTTCCTGAGAAGGAGCGTGTCATCATCGAAGGTGTGAATGTTCGCATCCGTCACACCCGTCCGAATCAGCTCTACCCCCAGGGAGGCCGTATCCAGCAGGAGATGTCCATCCATGCATCGAACGTGATGCCCCTGGACACCAGCGGTGAGCCGACTCGTGTCGGTCGTAAGAAAATCGAAGATTCGGATACCGGCCGTTCCCGCTGGGTCCGCGTTGCAGCCACGACGGGCGAAGAGCTCGACAGCTGATCCCGACTCCCATTCAAGCGCAAACCGCGTAGTAATCAAGTAGAACAATGGACGGTTACGTACCCAGACTCAAGGCCAAGTATCAGGAAGAGATCGTGCCTGAGCTCATGAAGCAGTTCGCTTATGCGAACGTTATGCAGGTGCCTCGCCTCGTCAAGATCAGCGTCAATAAAGGTGTCGGCGAAGCTGCCACCAACAAGAAGGTGATGGACGAGGCAGTTGAAGAACTGCGTATTATCACGGGTCAGCACCCGATGGTCCGCAAGGCTCGCAAAGCTGTTTCTAACTTTAAGATTCGTCAGGGCATGCCCATCGGCGCTTCCGTCACGCTTCGCGGCGAGCGGATGTATGACTTCATGGATCGCCTCATCACGCTGGCTCTGCCACGTGTACGCGACTTCCGTGGTATCCCTGACCGTTCCTTTGACGGACGTGGTAATTACACGCTCGGTATTAAGGAGCAGATCGTATTCCCGGAAATCAACGTCGACTCTGTCGGTTCGATTTCCGGTCTGGACGTCACCTTTGTGACGACCGCACAAACGGATGAAGAAGCACTCGCGCTGCTGAAGGCACTCGGTATGCCTTTTGTACGCCGCGACGCTGCTTGATCTGACGACCAACGAACACAGAGACCAACTGAAAAATGGCTAAGAAAAGCTGGATAGCCCGAGAGCGTAAGCGCAAGCGCATGGTGGCGAAGTACGCCGAGCGCCGCGCCGCGTTGAAGGCAGCAGGAGACTGGGAAGGTCTGCAGAAGCTTCCGCGCGATGCGAGCCCCGTTCGCATGCGCAATCGCTGCGAACTGACCGGTCGCTCCCGCGGATACCTTCGCACGTTCGGCCTGTGCCGTATCGCTTTCCGCGATCTCGCACGTGCCGGTCACATCCCTGGCATCCGTAAATCCTCCTGGTAGGGTAGGCTCAGGCCCCTTACCACTTTCGTTCACGTTGACAGGCGCTCCTTGAACTGAGTGAACCGGCAGCAACACGACATAAGACAATGAACGTAGTAGATCCCGTAGCAGATTACCTGACGCGCATCCGAAATGCGCAGCAGGCAGCTCACCGGCATGTCGACATTCCGGCATCCAAGCTCAAGCGCGCCATGACGCAGATCCTTCTTGACAAAGGATATGTTCGTCGCTTCATCAACGTCGATGACGGCAAGCAGGGCCTTATCCGTGTCTATCTCAAGTATGAGAAAAGCGGTAAGCCGGTGATCCGTTCCTTGAAGCGCGCATCCAAGCCGGGTCTGCGCTACTACTGCGGTGCCGATGACCTCCCGCGTGTTCGCGGCGGTCTTGGAGTCGCTCTGATTTCGACGTCCCGCGGCGTCATGACGGACAAAGAAGCGCGTGCCAACCACATTGGCGGCGAAGTCCTGGCTTACGTCTACTAGGCGTCGGCTCTGATCACACTTATTCGAAACGCATCGAGAGAAACAATGTCACGAGTGGGTAAAGCACCGATTGCAGTGTCCGACCAGGTGAAGGTCGACATCGGATCGAACAACCTGGTGACGGTATCCGGACCCAAAGGGGAGCTTTCCCTTCAGGTGGACCCGGAAATCAACCTCAAACTGGATGAAGGTGAGCTGACGGTATCCCGTCCTACCAACCAGAAACGGCACCGGGCCATCCACGGCCTGTACCGTTCCTTGCTGGACAATATGGTCGTGGGTGTATCCGAGGCGTACAAAAAAGAGCTTGAAATCATTGGTGTCGGTTTCCGTGCCTCGGTTGCCAACGGCGTGCTTGAGCTTGCCCTCGGTTTTTCGCA
>JAURNP010000024.1 GCA_030830105.1 Rhodothermales bacterium
AATCACACCTACCCCTGTAAAGGAGACCATCTCGTCCGTCTCAATTGGATCTGGAGCATTGAACTTGCGGGAATCATCGTCAAATGGATGCCAGATCATATCCCCGACGGTCGGGGAGCCGGTAGTCAGGTTGTCGTAGCGCATGACAACAGGCAGATTCCACGTACGCCCATTGAGCAACGTGTCGCGTCGGGCAGTCACGTAGACCCTGAACAGTCGATCTTGAACGACGGACGTCCCTCCTCCCTGAATGGGCATGAAGTTGGCTGCACGACCCGAGAGGTCAAAGACATGCAATCCGCGACGATCGACCACGTACAAAAATTCGTCGAACCCGGCGTAGACATCCTGAGGCTCATCCAGCGGCAGCCCGTCTGCTCCTGACTCATAAAAGGGAAACAACGGAACGTATTCGACTTCGTTTAGCAACTCGGGATCGTTCCGACCGGCTTCGAAGATTTGGTCCGTGACCGCATCCTGCTTCGATCCCATGAGAGAATCACATCCTGCCATCAGCAGAAGCAATACCATCCACAGGCTGTATGTAGCGTGTCGGATCATAGGGAAACGGTGAGTCCAAAGCGATGCACGTTGCCCAATCGGGCCATGCGGTTGAAACCATAGTCAATGTTCAAGGCGCGTCCAGCCACGGGTAAATGAATGCCCGCGCCTAGGCTGGGGGCATCCATCTCCTCTACACCGAATCGATACCCCGCGCGAAGGAAGAACATGTCGTTGAAACCGTACTCCGAGCCCAGTGTCCAGTACTCGGCGTTATCGTTTGGATTGTTCAACTGCGCCAGAACAGTCAGGCTGCTGCTCTCCGGATTATCGAACACGTCATAGGCCAATCCGAGATGGAAGGTCGTCGGCGGCGTCATGGTCTCGAAGTCTGATTCGATGCGAATGGGATCATCCGCAATTACAGGACGAACAATTTCGCCTTTCGGTCGGCCATCCAATCCAAAATTTCGGACGGCTACCGCCATTCGGGCTCCCGTGGAGCCAACCATGTAGTGCACTCCGAGATCGAATACGATGGTACTGGCAGTGAGTCCCGCCACGGATTCCTGGACATACTTGGTTGTAATGCCGTAGGAGAACAAGTCTGTCAGCTGCTGAGAAAGAGTCAGACCGGCAGCAACGTCGATCAGGCGGAAGGTCTCCCCAGTTCCGGTCGGCTCAAATTCCGTCGTGACGTCCATTTCACCTGAATTCATGGTCTGCAAACTGGCTCCAAGCGCAATACCGTTCGGCAGTTGGTAGGAGAGACCTACGAAGTCCAGGGTGACATCCACGAAATAGGCCGCGTGATGGAAGCCGACCTGCATTCCAGGTAGACGGGCAACCAATGCCGGGTTCCAGATCAGCGCGCTTATATCATTGGCATCGGCGACGACACTTTCACCCAACGCTGCACCACGAGCATCAACCGGGACTTTCAGGAACTGGAAGCCAGATGTGCCCGCACGCTCACCCCCGAGAGTAGGCAAAATCTGCCCTTTCGCGGCGGGAGCCGAGAAAAGTATCAGGAGCGCTATGACCAGAAATCGCTTCATCAGAATCGGAAGGAGAGACCGAACATGATGTGACGCTGCGGCAAGAAGCGGGCCGGATTGAAGGGCGGCAGACCTGACGTATTTGGATCCTCGTAGCGAGGATCACGCGTGCCAGACGGGATGTCATAATTCTGATTGCCTCGAAGGGCAATGAAGTCTGTGCTTGCCGGATCGACATCCGGATAGGCTTCTCCGGTAACCGGATTGATCACGATGCTGTTCTTCTGGTTGAACAGATTGGTGATCTCTAGCGACAACTGAAGATCCGTGCCTTGCAACGTGAGGGTCTTACGCATCGAGAGATCGAACCACCACCACATTGAACCGATCTCGCTGAATCGATCTGCCGGATCGGCCACCTGAGAGTAGATTGGACGCCAATCCTGCTCTCCAGAAAATGGATTGACCTCGTTACCCTGGAATTCGACGGGTGTATAGCGCTGTCCGCTACGCAGGGTTGAGGACACGAGCGCCGCAACGCGATTCAGTCCTTTCACGCCCAAGAATGGCCGGTCCCGATCGTGCTGGAACGTAAGTGTCGTCTTCAGATCGAAGGGGCGGTCCCAAGCGAGTGGCGTCTCGAAAGTATTGTCGATATCGCCATTGGCCAGGAATTCTGAGAGTGCGTCGTTGTTGGTACTCGAAAGACCTGTCGCGCGCGAGAAAGACGCGGCTACCTGGCCGCTGAATCGGTCGCCGACACGTTTCAGATAGCTGGCCTCAATCCCACGGACTCGGGCGAAGTCCCCATTGACTCGGAAGGCACGCAGTACTTCACGGCCCGTTGGGTCAGGAACGATCACACTCTCGACCGTGATGAAATCGAACTTGTCACGCCAGAAGGCCGTCACGTTCAGCACATCGTTGGACGTGAATTGCGTACGCAGTCCCAATTCGTAAGAGATGTCCACCTCGGGGTCGAGGCTTGGATTTCCAAGATCGGAGAAGAACGAGCGGTCCTGGAAGAAGGGGTCCAGACCCGTATACACAAAGGTCGGATGCGGCAGCTTGGTCGAGTGGCCGTAATTGAAGAACATCACGCGATTCTCCGTGATCGGAAAAGAGACGCGCAGCTTCGGCAGCAGCCGGAATTTGGTTCTCAGACCAAACAATGAAACAGACTCGTCCTTGTAGTCCTCACGGACTGTATCCAGAATCGGAGCGCGTTCGTCTTCGATCAGGTCGTCCACATAGCGACCCGGCGCCCAGTACTCGAATCGGATTCCCGCGTTGGCAATAAGACCCCGATAGCGGATCTGGTGCGTACCGAAGAAAGCGCCACGACGTGGTTTCACACGCCAGATGTCCGAAGAATCACCCAGGCGGCCGGTGCTGGCACCATCGCTCTCCCCAATCGGAGCACCCACCCATGGGCGGATGACGTCAATCCACTGGTAGTCATTGAACTTGGCTTCGAAGCCGACATTTAGGCGGTTGTTCAGATCCTTGGAGAATCGTGTGAACGTGGCGCGCAACGTGTACTCCTCGGCGAAGTGATCGTGGAAACGCGTTGCGATACCACCGTTGTTAATCAGCCCGGGGCCAGGAAGCACAAATTGCGCGTTCGGATCCAGCGGGTTGCCTTCGGCATCGACAAAAAGATTGGCCGGATACGTCACGATCGAGAATGGATCCAGCTCGGTATCCACATTGTCAGGGCGCCAATCACGGCCGTTGGCATCCGAGCGCAGCCGCGTGAACAGGCGGCTGAACTGAACATCGTAAAAGGACTGCTCGCCCAGTACGTGCGACCACTTCAAATAGGAGATGATGTTGTCGTGCGCGTACGTGCTGGCATTGTCCGGCTGGAGGACGAAAGCGTACTGGAATCCCGGCGCGATCACGGCATCATTGCCGGTCACCTGCAACATGCGTGAATTCTGATTCACTGTCAGAGAGCGTTGATAGGATCCCTGAAGCTTCTTACCGGGTCCTAGCTCCCACGTCAATTTGGAGATGCCATTCCACCGATTACCTGTCCGCGGCATGAAAAAGGTGCCGTCGACCAGCGAGGTACGGACCTGATCCGGCGTGGCCGTCTGACGGGTGAAACCGTCCGAGAGCTGCACCTGCCCCGACATGAAGAAGCGAAGTTTGCCCGGAATGATGGGCCCGCTCAAGTTCGCCTCCCAGACGTCTTCCATGTAATTGGCATCCGAGTCCTCATTGAAACCCAGATTGTCGCGCTTGTGAGAAAAGAAACCCTGAAAATCGTCCGTCCCATCCTGGGTCTGGACGGCGACAATGCCCGAAGTCACATCGCCGAATTCAGCGCCGATGCCGCCTGTGGTCACTTCAATCTGGGAAAACGCATTCGAACCCACATCCAGCCCGAATCCGGTACCTGCCAGTGGATCTTTGGCGGAGACACCGTCCACATAGAATCCAGTCTCAGAGGCACGACCGCCGCGGATATACAAACCGGTCGGATCCCTGACCACCCCGACCTGCGTGGCAACCGCCTGCTGCACATCGCGCAATGGGGCCAGCTCGAGTTGCTCCCTGGAGACAGTAGATGAGGAGGCTGAGCTCTCAACATCTACCAGAGGTTTCTCTCCAATGACGACGATCTCGTCTTCCGTAGAAAGCACTGCCACGCCCAGCTCTACATTCAGCTCGGTTGTCTCAGCGTCACGGATGACGATCTGGGTGAACAACTTGGTCTCGAAGCCGATAAACGAGACCCGCACCGAATACTCTCCAGCCCGCAATCCTGGAATCTCGAAACGACCATCAAAGTCTGTTGCTGCACCACGGGAAGTCCCGACCACAATGACGTTCACGCCCGGAAGCGTTTCGTTGGTCTCCGCATCGGTCACACGGCCCGACAAAACACCCTGCGCCAAGGCAGGAAGCGCCGTGGCAACCAGCAGAAGCAGGAATACGATATGTGACTTCCGCAGCATCATTGCGGGAATCCGAGGCTTTCGAGGATGAGGTGGACAGCGCGGCTAGCTGCCCCTGGATCTCCATCCTCGCCGACAATTAGAGGACTGCCGTTGGATTCATTGACCATCGGAAGGGAGAAGAGGGCCACCCTCCTGTCATCACTTATCGAAGCGATGGTAGATGGTCCCGGCCACGTTCCACGACGATTTCCTTGACGTGTGACGTACTGAAATTGTCCAGCATAAAGCGGAATCGTAGCAGAACTGCTGGCGACGTAAGGAAGCGTATTGATCAGGAATCCGTTCATCTTCAGCGGTGGCAGCGGCGAAGAGGCGCCTGGCAAAGAAGACTCGGTAGCTATGGGCGTGTTCGAGAGCAGACGGAGTGTCTGTCGCAGTGAATCCGGGAAGGTGGTCAACGCATTGAGCGGTAACAGCAGGGTCGCGGCGTTGGTCGCGATCTCTTCGGGGTCAACAGGCAGCTGGATGGGCGAGTGCACCATCATCTTGCCACCGTTTTCGAAAAATGGCTCCAGAATCGGCGCAACAAACGGCAGATTGTTGCCCACTATCTGATCGGTGGTTGCCGATGCGACCCAGTAGATGTAGTCGTATCCCTGCATGAAACGCTGCAAGCCCGGTTGTGAGGATGATGGCAGCAGTTCGGAGCGCGGGAAATTACCGGAGCTTCCCGTTGTGTAGGGGGTCGTGAGATCCCAGATGTCCACAGGGGTACCCGCAGGTAGATAGTCTCCCAGCATGTCCAGGTGGAACTGGGTTACGGTCGGGTGCGTGGCGCGCCGGAAATCGTTGACGTAGAGGATATTGCTCGTCTTGCCTTTAATGAACCATGAGTAGTCCACCCTGACCGAAGTCGTATCCGTCTGGTCCGCTGCGCGCACGTAAAGGGTATTCATTTCACCCACGCGAATGCCGGGCACGCTGAGACCGGTGGACTCGAATCCACGACCCGCAAACACCTGCGCATCGACAATCTCGCCTATGGAACCAGGCTGGGTTTCAGGAAGAACGAAGGTGGCAA
>JAURNP010000025.1 GCA_030830105.1 Rhodothermales bacterium
ATCTCGAGGTTGGAGAAATTTCACCGCCGGTAAGATCAAAAATGGGTTATCATATTTTAAAAGTTGAAAACAAAAGACCTGCGCGAGGTGAAATCGAAGTTGCTCATATTCTTTTGCGAAAACAACGAAAAGGGCAACCGGTCCCTGGTGTAAAAGAAAAAATTGATAGTCTTTACAATGCATTAGAAGAGGGTGCGGATTTTGAGACATTGGCAAAAACTTTTTCAGACGATAAAGTTAGTCAACGTAAAGGAGGTAATATTGGGAAATTTGGCATTAATAGGTATGAAAAAGGATTTGAAGATGCAGCTTTTGCTCTTGAAAATGACGGTGATTATACGAAACCTGTAGAAAGCTCGATTGGATGGCATATCATCAAAAGAATCAGTAAGTCTGAACGTGAACCTTATGAGAAAGAAAAACGTAAACTTGACAAGAGGCCTACTTTCATATTTCCTTCTCTTCCTTCCAAATCTTCGAAATCAGTAGACATGTCGATGATCTCCACCTGCTCGAGCACCAGGGCGTTGGCCATGAGCTCAAATTCAGTCCGGTAAGCCTTGTCGTACGACTGTATCTGGGATGTGTACTGGTTGATGGCTGCCAAGGCAGCTATCATCATGGCCAGAAAAGCCATCAGTGTCTGTGACATCTCGGAGCGAGGTAGGGATGGAGAAAAGATGTTCGTGTTCGGTGTCTGTATCGGCTGCACCACAGGCTGCGTTAAGAACATTTTTATCACAGTAGCCCAGATCGCTTAAATCGATAACGCTGGTGGTCGATGAAAGCCTTACACCCTCCTCTAGGGTGAACCATATCGGGAATTGAGCCACCAAGGGACCGGACGCGACATTTGAGGGGGTGTCCAGTCCGGTTCCGGCTCTCCCGGTTATGGAGAGCACACGACCTCCTCCTCTCCCCCTGGCCGAAATTGACCCTGAGCGCGTCCGTTCGTAGGATCCATTGAACCAGATCCCGAACCCATGCGCTTTCTTGTTGCTCTAGCCCTTCTTGGGCTCCCCCTCCGCCCTGTTTCCTCTCAAACAATGCCCGTTCAGGATTTGCGGATGTACGACATCATCCAGTCGGCGTCAGCTGAACGGATCGAGACAGACATCCGGACGCTGGCAGGATTCGGCACTCGGAATACCTTCTCTGACACAAGTTCAACCGCGCGTGGCATTGGCGCGGCCCGCCGTTGGATCGAGGCAGAATTCGGACGGATCTCCGGAGTCTGCGGAGACTGTCTGGAAATATCCACGCAGCGCAATCTTATCGAGGCGGGATCCAGTAATCGCGCAGTGCAAGACGTCTGGGTCGTGAATGTGTTGGCCGTTCAGCGCGGGACGCGTCACCCGGATCGCTATGTGATCATGGCCGGGGACATAGATTCACGAAATTCGAGCAGCACGGACGGCGAAGGTGATGCCCCTGGCGCAAACGACAATGCATCGGGCATGGCAGGCGTGCTGGAAGCTGCCCGAATCCTGTCCCACTACGAATTTCCTTCCAGTATCGTATATGTGGGGCTTTCGGGCGAAGAACAGGGGCTCTGGGGTGGTGCTCACATGGCGGCTGTCGCCCTTGAAGAGGACTGGGATATTGTCGGTGTACTGAACAACGACATGATTGGCAACATCGAAGGTGTCGATGGCGTGATCGAGAACAGCACCTTTCGCGTGTTCTCCGAACCCACGCCTGTCACAGAGACGGATCGTCAACGTCAGCGCAGGCGCTACGAGGGTGGTGAAGTAGACGGGGTGTCGCGGCAGCTGGCACGATACGTAGCGCGGATGACCGATACGTATTTCACGAATCTCGAAGCGAAGATGATATACCGCCTCGACCGGTACGGGCGCGGTGGCCACCATCGACCCTTCAATGACGCGGGCTTTCCGGGCATTCGCATCATGGAGACCCACGAGAACTACATCCGGCAGCATCAAAATATCCGTGTGGAAGATGGCATTGCGTACGGCGACGTGATTGAAGGTGTCGATTTTGACTACGCCGCTCGTCTGACCGCAGTCAACGCCGTGGCACTTGCCGGCCTTGCCTGGGCGCCTCCTGAGCCTGCCGCTGTCCGGATCGGCGGAGCAGTGCGTCCCTCGACGACCCTGCAATGGGATTCGGTCGATGATCCATCTCTTGTCGGTTACCGCCTCTGGTGGCGCGATACCACGGCCCCCCAGTGGACCCACTCCCGGTTGGTGCCTGCCGATACGACACAGTTCACCCTGGAAGGCATGGTGATAGACAATTTTCTTTTCGGTGTGTCTGCTGTCGGAGCCAGCAGCAACGAGAGCGTGGTCGTTTTCCCTTCGGGACGCCTACAGCGCTGATACGATTGCGGGCGATAAGCAGCGATTTGGAACGCGACTATTCGTCACCCGGGCCGTAGATCAGAATTTCCATGTTGCCGTCCACGTCGATGTACCCGCGATACATCCCTTCGGTGTTGAATGGCATAGCAATGGCACCTGTGCGGTCCAGCGCGACAATACCACCCGTTCCGCCCAGCTCTCCGAGCTTGTCCATGACGACTGCATCGGCCGCCGTGTTCAGATCCTCCCCTGCGTAGTCCATGCGTGAGGCAATGTCGTACGCGACCACGCCGCGAATGAAATACTCTCCGTGACCCGTTGCCGAGATACCAGCCGTCCGGTTGTCGGCATACGTACCAGCACCGATCACGGGCACATCTCCAACTCGACCAAATTTCTTGTTGGTCATGCCACCGGTGGATGTCCCAGCGGCGATGTTACCATCGGCATCCAGGGCGACAGCGCCTACTGTACCGAATTTATCGCCATTTGGCGAGAGCGGCAGGTCGTATTGGACGGATGCATCAAAAGGCAGCGAGGAAGATGCTTCTGCCTCGCGTTCCAGGGCGCGCTGGAGTGAGCGAAAACGCCGCTCGGTATAGAAATAGCTGTTCTCGACCATTTCCAGATTATTGTCTTCAGCGTACGTCTCGGCACCCATTCCAATCATCATCACGTGCGGGCTCTTCTCCATGACCACGCGCGCCAGCGCAATGGGACTTTTTACCCTCTTAAGACCGGCAACGGCTCCGCTGTTGCGAGTAGCCCCATCCATGATGGCTGCGTCCAGCTCGTTCGTTCCTTCGCTGGTGAAGACGGCTCCCTTGCCTGCGTTGAACAACTCAGACTCCTCCATGATCTGGACCGCAGCGATGACCGCGTCGAGCGAAGCACCTCCTTCTTCCAGAATGACATGTCCGGCGCGCAGTGCCTCTTCCAACTTTGCCCGGTACGCGGCCTCCGTCTCGTCCGTCATGTTGGCTTTCAGGATGGTGCCTGCTCCGCCATGAATGACAATGGCTGTCTTTCCAATCGCTAGCTCGGCAGCCAGCGTTTGATCCGCATCAGCCTGCATGCAACCTGCCAGCGAGAGCATTGAGAGAATCAGAAAGGGAAATAGTGCGCGTTTCATGGATTCGCCGTGGATTGAAAAAAGTGGTTGGATAGACCGAGGCCGAGCGGGTCAGATAGCCTTGATCACAATCATGGTCAGATCGTCCGACAACACGGGAGCATGATCAGTGAATTCCTCTACCGCTTCGCTTACTTGATCCAGGATTTCCTGGGCAGACTTCTCCCGTATCTCGACCAGCAGGGGCTCAAGACGTTCCTCTCCCCACTCCTCCCCTTCGGGGCTCATGGCCTCGGTAACCCCGTCTGTAAACATGGCCAGGACATCGCCAGGAGCCAGCGTGACCGTCCCGCTTTCGTAGGGCATCCCTGCCATCACTCCAAGCAGGAGTCCGCCCTTATCCAGGAGCTCCAATGTGCCATCGGCTCGAACGATCGTGGCTGGATTATGACCGGCATTCACATAGTTGAAGGAGCGATCTCGCCGATCGTAGATACCGTGGAAGTAGGTGATGAACTTGTCGTAGCCCGTATTTTCGGTGATCACCCGATTCATATGAGCCGTGCCTTCCTCCAGAGACACATCGAGCGGCACCAGCACGCGTAGGGCGGCCTGTAGGTTGGACATGAGCAAGGAGGCTGGAACGCCTTTCCCAGTCACATCGGCAATCGCATAAAGAATGCGATCATCATCCAATTTGATGGCGTCGAAATAGTCCCCAGCAACGTGCCGGCTGGGTAGCGCCAGGCTGGCCGTTTCGAGACCCTCGAAATCGGGCAAGCTGGCCGGCTGCAGTCGCTCCTGAATTTCGCGGGCCAGACGCATCTCTTCTTCAAGGCGTTCTTTTTCGATCTGATCTTCGACCAGATAGGAGTTTTGCAATGAAACGAAGGCCAAATTGCCAAGTGCATACAGGAATTCGATCTCATCGGGTTCATAATCCTTCCCCGTCATCTTGGGACCCAGGCAAAGGATGGCTCCGGTCTCTCCTTTATGCCTGATGGGGAGCACCATCTCAATACCGGCCTCTGCCAGTGGCTCGCATCCTTCTGGGACTTCCTTGTCCTCCAGCAAACACATCTCCTTGATATTGCTCAGGGATTCGATGACGCCAGGCGTCATGGCATCCTTGCGGACCCCTTTGTGTGTGACTACCTGTACGGCGGCCTCTCCCTCATTATCCTTGGACACACTCTTGATCAGATACACATGCTTCGTGACCGTCAGCTGCCCCATCAGGGCGAACGTGAGCAGTTTCACCAGGGATGACCGATCGACGGTTGAATTGAACTCCTGCGACAAATCGAACAGCGTATTGAGCTGCTGCACCTTGGCGTCCAGATCCCGGTTGGCAATTTTCAGTTCCTCCACCATCAGCGAGTTGTGGACCGCCGCCGAAGACATATTCACCAACGAGGCCATGAACTCGAGCTCTTGCTCGCCGAATTCCTGCTTGGTGAACTTTGCACCCAGGCCAATCAGCCCGATCTCGCGGTGCCCGAAGGCAACCGGAAATACCACTTTCAGACCCAATTCTTTGAGCGCATCAGGCACGGATTCGTCATGCATGGTGTGCTCGAGGTCCAGCTTAACCAGAACCAGCTCATCGTCCTTCGAGAGCCCGCTGATACCCATCACAGAGGCGACGTTGTACGCCGAGCGAAGTGGATTGAAGAGCAACGCAGTACCCTTGGTAACCAGCAGTTTTCCCATCGCTGTGCGGAGAAGGTTGCTCAGCACGAACTCCAGATCCAGGGAGGAGCTTAGCAGCTGGCTGGTTTCAAAGATGGCCCGTAGATCAAATCGATCCGTTTTTCGGGGATCGGCGCTCTGGTCGGACATAGTGCTCTGGGTTCGTGGAAGGCCGCCAAGTTACATCACCGTGGGGACAGTCGTGAACCCTGTGTATAGCATACCGGGATAACCGGAATTCGCGAGCCGTCGGAGCCTCAGCCGTCTTCGTCCAGATGTACGACCTCGGCTTGTTTCGGCCGGCCGTCAGCGAGGTGAAGCCGAACGAGTGTCTTGACCTGCTGGAACCCCTGACGGCCGGCTGCTCCCGGATTCAGGAACAGCATACCATTCAAATCAGGTACCCGTTCGATCTGCAGGATGTGGCTGTGGCCGCAGACAAATACATCTGGAGGATCTTCCGACAGCTGCTTTCCCATCCCCCGCTGCCAGCGTCCAGGGCGCCCGGCGATATGGGTCATCCAGAATCGGACACCGGCCACCTCGAATCGATCATGCTCCGGGTATGGATGGCGCAAGTCCCATCCGTCTACATTACCCCAGACAGCACGGACTGGAGCGATGGCCTTCAGTTCGTCAATGAGATCAACGGACCCGACATCGCCGGCATGCAGGATGAGGTCCACATCCTGCAGGTATTGGTAGACATGGGGATGCAGCCAACCGTGGGTGTCAGAGAGAATACCCAGTATCATTCTTTGACTCGTTTCCATCACCGATGATCTT
This sequence comes from Rhodothermales bacterium, assembly GCA_030830105.1. GTDB lineage: Bacteria > Bacteroidota > Rhodothermia > Rhodothermales > UBA10348 > JAAZVD01. The sequence continues at coordinate 5,875 of JAURNP010000025.1, forward strand.
ACCCCTCCAAATCGCGTGATGTTGGCACGAAATGTGTTAAACTGGGAGATAATACACATTTTCACCCTTTAGCCACTTAGGAAGACTTCGTGACACCTGAACATCCCATCTTGAGTCTCAAAATTGACCGGATCGTCAAGTCGCTTTTTGCGACTGTCATCGTTTTGAGTGTAGCCAGTTTGACTACGCTGGGGCTGCGATTCTATGGCGGATATGAATATGCCTACGGCTTCGTCCCGTTGTTCACGGTCGATATGGAAGGCAATATCCCCGCCTATTTCTCCAGCCTTCTACACCTTTCATCTGCCCTATTGATCTCACTCATAGCGTTTGATGCACGACATAAGGGAAGCGCTGACCGCGTGAAATGGGCAGGAATGGCTGCCATCTTTCTGTTTCTCTCGATGGATGAGGCCAGCAGTATGCATGAACTGCTGACCTACCCAGTGCGAGAACTACTGGGAACCAGCAGTATCCTGTATTTCGCATGGGTCGTGCCAGCCATGATCATCCTCACCATCTTGGCTCGAAATGACAGGCGTCGTCATTTTCATCAGGACGCTTCTCATCTATCTCAATAAACACGTCGACTCGCTGGGCATTTCCTTTGAAAGGTAATCCAGGGTTGATCCGCGCAGTCAGCGCACCATGAATCGAAGTCCGATGCGTGCGCGCGAGCGCGGCCAATCGTCCGTCGGCCGTGTCCACTGTCTGACCGGAATACTCAGGTACGGTGCGAATTGGAAGCCTGGACGTTCGATCTGAAGACCTGACCGGATCCACACCACTCCGCCTGTGAATTTGGTCGAGCTCCGATCGCCGGCTTCGCTCTCGACTTGCTGCCCTGCCTCCCATTCGAGCAGGTCGAACTTGCCTCCCTCCGCCAGGAAGGATACGAACAGGTTGCTGCCTGCAGGGTCGAACAGGATGTTGTGGCTCCAGGAAAAGCGCATCTCCGTTTCGTCGCGGCCTGAAAGGACCAAATTGCCATCCCTGATCGATGCCGGTGCCACCCTGATCAGTGAAGTGACCGCATTTCCGGTCTGAATGGCCAGTCTGACATCCTGTCCAGCCTGAATCACCTGTCCATCCATGGAGCGAACAAACCAGAGACTTTCGTCAGCGGAAGAGGGCTCCAACGAGGCGGGCACGAATTGACCCCGATCGTCCGAGGTCGCAGCATCGAGCACGGTCCAGCCATCTGGCACACAAACCGCAAAGGCTTCCACTGCATCAGAACCGTCCCACTCGAAAAACAGCGCCAATTCATCGCCGTCACTGATCCGAATGTCCAGGTCAGTGAGAACCTTGAACTGCGCATGGACGGGATTTGCCAGCAAGGACAAAAACCAAATCGTCCAACAAGACGTCAGCCACCGGAAACGAACCGGGGTGCACATACATTATGGGGGATTATGAGCGCGTCGATCGCAGTGGGGGAGTCGGGTGGGAACGGCGACGCGGACGCAGAATGTGTCAGGGCAGCACTATTCTGTCAAGCCGGGAATTCAGAATGGCCGATTTGAGGCGTAGATCGCACCTTGGAACGTTCGAACGACCAGCAACACAGAGAGATGTACCCATAAATCGACTTCCTCTCCATCATGCTCGTCTTCATAACCGGCGGAACCGGATTTGTAGGTCAACACATTGTTGACCATCTGTTGAAAGCGGGACATTCCGTGCGCTGTCTCGTGCGCAATGCTCCAGATCGTCGTCTCCCAGATACTGTCGAGCAGATGCAGGGAGATGTGCTGGAGCCTGCATCTCTGACAAATGCCTTGGAAGGTGTCGATGCCGTGATTCACCTCGTCGGTATCATCGAAGAGAAGCCGAATCGCGGTATCACATTCGATGCGCTCCATCACACTGCCACGGCTAATGTTGTGAAGGCGGCTCGTCGAGCGGGCGTGGACACCTGGATACAGATGAGTGCGAACGGTGCTCGGGAAAATGGGGTTTCGGCATATCAGACCAGCAAATGGAAGGCGGAGCAGGTCGTGAAGTCGGCCGGATTCGACCATTGGACCATCTTCCGGCCCTCACTGGTCTTTGGAAAGCCGGGAAACGAAGTGCCGGAATTCGCTTCCCAGTTGGTCAATGATCTGATCAAGCCGTTCCCCGTCTGGCCTATCTTCGGAGACGGATTGTTTGCCATGCAGCCCATTCATGTCCAAGATGTAGCACGTGCCTTCGTAGTCGCGCTTGGCACCCCAGCCGCTCACGGTAAAGTCATGTGTCTGTCAGGACCAGAAGCGATTCCGTTCAGGGACATTCTTGGTCGCATTGCATCCGGCGCGGGAGTACGCCACAAGCCCATGATTCCACAACCGCTGTGGTTGATGCGTCCCGTCGTGTCGATCCTGGGAGGTATCCTGCTACCGATCAGCTCTGACCAGCTCGAAATGCTGGTTGAAGGAAATACATGCGATGGGCGGCCGGCGGCAGACCTTTTCGGCCTGAAAATGACACCCTTCAACGCGGAGGAGCTCTCCTATTTGAAGGAGCAGGACTGAGAACGACTGAAGTGGACCGTGCGCAGGATCAGTTCATCATGCTCGCAGGAATGCGCACGACGCGCTGCAGCACGGAAGTGATGACGCGGTTGCCGAATTCCACACGCATCCCGCAGCTCCCCACGAACTCACGATTGATGCATTTGCCCCCCCATGTACAGCCTGAAATGGAAGTGATAAATTCGGAGGTGTAATGTTTGTCGAACCATCCTCCCGTCACAGCAAAACGGCCATCAGACAGTTGACGGGCTCGGTACTCTGAGTTGGACGTGTAGAGAACGATTACGTCTCCAGGACGCATTTCTCCCCGCCGTACTCCGCTGGCCTGGGCAGAGTGTTCTGTCAGCGCTGAGAGGCTGTGCGCCCTGACCTGACCGGATCCACTATTTGAACGGGGAATCAAAGACTTACTCCTTCTCTACTTGTCTGGCCATGTGTGCAGCTCGATCTGTATCGGATAGTTCATCCTCCTCCAAGTGCAACACGCCTTCTGCGATCTGCTCCTTCTTGTCGGCAGCCATGGTATCCCAGGCTTCGCTGGTGACAATGGCTTCGAGATGCTGGATCCGCTCGATCAGTTTCTCCTGACTGGTCAGAACCTCCTGCACATTGCCAGACTGAGCTTCAAGAGAGCGCTGCATGTTTGATGCGCTGTCTTGCAGGTCAGATCGGGTCTGACTCACGTTCTGCATGATCTTGACCAGTCCGTAGAAGAGGAATGGCAGGCCGAAGGCAATGAGCATCGAGCCCAGGACAAGAATCCAGGATAGCGACATGATCGGGAGGTTGGATCTGGGGCGGCAGCCACGGAGTGACTGCCAGACACCCGTAAATGTAACAGGGCGGGGCGACTGTGTCGCCCCGCCCTGTATACGGTCGTAAGATCTCAGGTTGCAGAGACGTGCTCTGCGAGTGACCTGTAGAACCTAGAGGTCAACCTGCTTCTTCTTGAGCATGAACAGACCCGACTCAATACCAGTCACCAGGATGGTGCCGCTCTCGAAGTACGGATAGTTGCTCCAGGTACCGTTGAAGCCGGCTTCGTTGTCGCCTACCGGATTCACGTCGAAATATGCTACCTCAACCGGGTTCTCCGGGTCGGAGACGTCGAGAATGCGCAATCCGGCGCTGTAGTTCGACTGGTACATGTAGTTGCCCTGGACGTACAGGTTATGGTCCGAAGCGGCCGTCGTACCCATCATCTCCTGGACAAGGACCGGATCATCCAGATCGCGAACGTCGAAGATCATGGTACGCGTGCGGCTCTGCTCGCCGGAAACCTCATCGAGCTCGTCATTGACGTAGAAGAACTCGTGATCGTCCGTGAGCCATCCCTGGTGCGTGTAGCCAGCATTCGGGTACTCGGCTGTGGATAGCGCAATCGGGTTGTCTTTGTCCGAGACGTCAGCGATTGAAACAGCCGTTTCGTTGCCGCCAAAGCAAATCTCTTTGCCAGCGTGCTCCGTGTCAGGACCCGCGTAGGTCACGCACTGAGCATCATGGGAGTAGCCCGTACCTGCACGACCTGTCCCTTCGTGGCCAAAGCAGCCAACGAACGTCGGGTTCAGCGGATCATTGATGTCGATCATGTGGAGACCGCCACCGCACGTTTCGCCACCGCTGTTTACACCCACCGCGTAAGCAAAGCCGGTGTCTTCGTTGATGACGATGTTGTGAGCAGAACCAATCTCGCCGTAGAAGGCATCGACTTCGAACGTCTGCGGCTCATCGATGTCGAGGAGATGGTTCAGATCGAAGACCTGCATTCCATGCTGTCCGGAACCGTCAGCAACGATGTAGACATAATTTTGGTAGACCTTCATGTCACGCCATGCAGCAGCGTTGGCGCCTTCGGTCATCGGCAGATCACCAAGGTAGATCGGGTTTTCTGGATCCGTTACTTCCACGAAAGACATTCCGTTCGAGCGACCGGCGAGTGCGAATTCACGTCCAGACTCAGAGTCGGTCCACCCCCATACGTCATTCATGCGGATGCCTTTGTCGCCTCCAAGGTCGCCCAGTGCGACGAATGAAAGCAGGTCCACCTCCGAGCAAGCAAATCCGTTGACATCGCCATCCTGGCAATCAACTTGACCGCCCGAGATGCTCGGATAGAGATCGACGTACTCGGTTTCAACGACCTGGAACAGTTCCCAGCCATCGTCACCACGCTTCAGGATAGCTGCAGAGTCATTGCCAGCCTGACCAACAACAGCAACATCACCGGAAACGGAAAATGCCGAAGCGCCAGATACTTCGCCGCCAAGCAGTTGCTGAGCGCCGGTTACGTTCTGGTCAACACCCAGGTACTGGTAGACACCACCCTGGGAAGCCATCCAGATCTCGTTGCCAACGAAAGCAATCGGACTTCCGGAGTTCGGGGACTGCGGGGCGTAGGGCAGGAGAAGACCTGCAAAATTCCAGTTGCCGCCGCCGTTCATGTAAACGACTGCACCACCCAGCATGCCGCCAAGGCCGGTAGCAGAAACAACCGCCATCGGACCCTGCATGGAAATGCTCAGCCCGAGATTGGCTTCATCCAGCAGTCCAGGGAATTTGGCCAGAGCCGATCCACCAGACCACGTGTTTGCTTCAGCGTCGTAGGAATACGTGTAGACGTCACCGGAAGGTGCAGACTCCTCGGACTGACCCGTGAAGGGGGCACCAACCAGCAGATTATTGCCATCCATGGCCACGTTAAGGCCGAAAAAGCCGCCTTCGCCTTCGTAAGGACTTTCCAGCGTCGTGTGCAAGCTCCACTCGCCATCCATGCGATGGTAGACGAATACAGCTCCTTTCTGGTCATTGGCGCCGGCAGCACCGATGGCCACAAAGTCACCTGACGACGCAATGGATCGACCATACGAGTCGCCTTCCCCAACCGTGTCGGGAAGCAGCTTGGCGGTTTCCATCCAGTTGCCGTCGGCATCGCGTTCGAATACCCAGACACCACCGGTCGAGTTATCGGCAAGCGTTGCTCCAACAAACAGGGTGTTCTCATCAGCGGCCAACGCACGACCAAAGCGATCGTCGTTTCCGTCATTGTCTGAGCGCGCGAGCAGCGCGACCTGTACATACTCACCGTCCTCGTTCGGACGATAGACGTAAACAGAGGAGTTCGTAGTATTTTGCCCGGACATGCCGACGATGACGTCATCGCCTGCCTGGGCTACTGCCCCACCGAACTGCTGTGCTTGGGCGGTCGTGCCCATGGCAAACACCAGCATGGCGGACAGGAAGGTCCAAATAGTCTTCTTCATGGCTTGGCTTGAAGTGAAGCGGAATACAATGATGAGGTTCGGGGTGAACCCTTAGGGACGTTATCCCACGCGTGTCACACGAGCGGAGCGTGAAATAGTTACACAGCCCATCGTGCTTGAAGGCTATGAAAATGACTGCCCGGCATCACGGGTTCCGTGAAATAGGCCTTCACAGAGGGATAACGCCTCCAGCAACCTGCTTATTGTTCGCAGGAAGAGGGATCGTTTACGATGAAATAAGACTTGAAAGCCGGACTATCGGCATCCATACAGCCCTTCAAGTTCAGGATCTCGAGGTCCTTGTATTGCACAGGGTGGCTTTCACTTTGCAGGGAGAAATACCCGCCAGCCAGTAGCCGTCCATCCACCTTGATGGACTCATCGTGACCACTCACGCTTCCTCCACCCATCTGGGGATGGGTATACGCCAGTACCTCTTGTCCCTCGATCATATGGACGATCAAGGAGTCGCCCAGCGCCAGGATTTCTCCACTCACCCAGTCGTCTCCGTGATAGGTCGCGGAGGTAGAGGATATGCAGTGTCTGGTTTCCAACTCCCCGCTAATGACCACATTCGTACCCGGCGTGCACAAATTGGCAGTGGTCCGCTCATCCGTCCCATTGCCGCCTAAAAGCTGAACTTCGATAGATATCGGAAAGTCTTGATCGACACCCATGGTGGCTCCTGCGGGCGAATGAATCATGATGCCGGAATTACGCCAGGCCCATCCGGGACCATCGTCCATCTGCTCACCGAAAAATCGGTAGGTGTACCGAAGACGATAGTACTCGTAGGGTGTCTCGTGGAAGAGATGACCAAATTGCTCACTGAATACGCCGTATTCGTCGTAAGAAACCGTGATGGCACCATCCTCCACCCGGAACGTGTTTCGGGCGTCTTCCCCAAATTCCTCTCCCCTGATCTTCGGAGACCAACCCTCGAGGGATTCGCCTGTGAACAGCGAGACCCACTCCTCCACCTCTGCGTCTGTTGGGAGACCGTTCGAAGGATTTTCGCAAGCGACCAACATAACCGACGTAATCACCAACGTCAGCCACGAGAATTTCCGGGGGCAATTAAGAGCTTTAAATGCCATAACGATCCTTGAGTATGGTCATATGATGTTCGCAGTGGCCGGCCAGCACCCATCCCTGCGCGCGAACGGTGATGTCAAATCCGCTGGCGTTACCCTTCCAGTCCAAAACCTCTGCTCGCAGGCTGTCCATGAGAGTCATCGTGGCCGTTCGCAATCCACTGAACTCAGCAACCAGACTCGCCATGGAGCGATCGTTGGTAAACGCGTTGGCCATGAAATCATTCTGGTCCATCCCCGGGAGGGCTGCCTTGTCCCCACGCGCAAAGCGGAGCAAACGGGACCCGAAAATCCACTCCGTATCGAGCATGTGCCCCATCACCTCGCGGACCGTCCACTTGTCGGCCTCGTAGCGGTGGTCGCCTCGCGACACATCCAGTCCGCCCATCACTTCCTGGACGCGGTGTAATTGCGCGGCCATGAAGGGAATCAAGTCTCCGTCAGGGACGCAACTTGCATAGCCATGGTAGAATGCATTGTACTCGTCGGTTGTCGGCCGAATCGACCACGGCGAGGAAATCAGATCGGACATCACGGTGTACGTACTTCTAACGTGGAATCAGACCCGATAGGTATCCGCCCGCCAGTTCTTGATGGCCTCTTTGATTGCGTATCGCTCCATGCCTTCGTCGGCAGCGCGTTTGGCAAGCGCCGGCCATTCATCATCGGAGGCGAATCGCAGGGCAATGATCTGGGGCATGGTCAGCCGAGCATCAAGGTCCTGGCCCGTCAAGCGATGTGCCCGCAAGCTCTCCTCCAGCTTGATTACGCGGTCCTGCGCACGCAAAGGGAAAGCACGCGCGAAATAGAACAGGAATAGCACACCCAGATTGGTCGCCGCAATCAGTGAGGCAACATATTGAGTCTCTGTTCCCCATGCTCCAAACAAATGGTAGAGGGCACCAATAAACGTAAGGAAGAGGATGCCGAAGGTAACACCATGGAAAAGCGGTACCATTTTGACGTGATTCTTGAAATTCTGCTCAGACATGGGGTCCTTCGATGTGGGAATGAATATCCGCTACGATAATGAATATCACGGTCTTATCATCAATTCGTCTTGACCACTTTGTGATGGATGACCTCACGACCCTGCGAAATGCGTATTAGATAAAGGCCTGATGCCAGTGAGCCTGCCTCCATGATCCAGGTCTGAGAGCCCGCAAGGCTTAAATACCGAGTGTCGTGTAGTACCCTGCGACCGAGAATATCATGGACAGAAACGGTCACGAGTCCTGCTTCCCGTGTTTCCAGATCTAGCCTTAGCCGCCTAGAAAACGGGTTGGGGTACGCTGAGCTCAACCTCAAGCGCGTTGGCACTTCTTCCACGAAGTCGGTACTGACCCCGGACACCTTTTGCCTGTAGATGGCAATTCCAGGTTGCGGAGGTGCGCCCATATCCCTTCCCAGAATAATAATACGCTGCTCATCTTGAGTCAGATACGACCACTGGGACTGGTGTCCGCGCTGCTCCAATCGCCTTGAGTCGATAAAGTGTAAATACGTCTG
>JAURNP010000026.1 GCA_030830105.1 Rhodothermales bacterium
CTCCGGAGAAGATCCTGAAAGAGTGGATTGATCCCGTCATTGGATTGCAGGGATTCCAGGCACGTCGTCTTGCGTTTGGGCTTGGGTTTGAAGGTGGCGCCTTCAAACAGGCTGTGAAATTCATCATGGCACTCTACCGTGCCTATGAGGAAAGCGATTGCTCAATCGCTGAAATCAACCCGCTCACGCTCACCGATCAGGGCGATGTGTTGGCCGTGGACGCCAAAATAAACATCGACGACAACGCGATGTATCGCCACAAGGATCTCGCTGAGCTGCGTGACATCCACGAAGAGGATCCGCTGGAGGTTGAGGCCGGAGAGCACCATCTCAACTATGTCAAGTTGGACGGAAACGTGGGGTGCATGGTGAACGGCGCGGGTCTAGCCATGGCCACGATGGATATTATCAAGTTGGCAGGTGGAGAGCCGGCCAACTTCCTGGACGTAGGAGGTGGCGCCAATCCGGATACGGTTGCTGCTGGCTTCCGCATCATCCTGAAGGATCCCGAAGTGAAGGCCATCCTGGTCAATATCTTCGGAGGGATCGTCCGCTGTGATCGTGTCGCCAACGGTATTGTAGAGGCGGCCAAGCGTGTAGATATCAACCTGCCGCTCATTGTTCGACTGCAGGGCACAAACGCAGCTGAAGGCAAGGCCATCCTGGATGAAAGTGGTCTCGAAGTTCAAACGGCCATCCTGTTCCAGGAAGCTGCTGACAAGGTGCAGGCTGCACTTGGCAGCTGATTCGGTCAGTGACGGATAATCGACATACGGGCGCCAAAGGGGTCCGATTGAGTGGTGTATCCCGCTCATTCGGGTCGCTCAAAGCGGTAGATGGCGTGGATCTAGAGATCCCGTCGGGGTCGTTTTTTTCGTTGCTTGGTCCAAGCGGTTGCGGAAAGTCGACGACGCTTCGCATCATCTCTGGTTTCGAGTCGCCGGACGCCGGTCGGGTTTACATTGGCGATGAGGACGTAACCGATTTGCAGGCCCGTCGTCGCCCCACGGCCATGGTCTTTCAGAATTATGCACTCTTTCCGCACATGACGGTGGGGGAGAATGTGGCCTATGGTCTGAAGGTTCGCAAAATGTCCCGGGATGCGATCAAGGAGCGCGTCCTCGACGCCTTGCGTCGTGTGGATATGGCAGACTTCCTCAAGACACCCGTCACATCGTTGTCCGGAGGACAGCAGCAGCGTACCGCGTTGGCTCGAGCCGTTGCCATCGAGCCCGAAGTAATCCTGTTTGACGAGCCACTGTCTAATCTGGATGTGGCGCTTCGGCATCAAACCCGTGCCGAATTGAAAGCGCTACAGCATCGTCTGGGACTGACTAGTATCTACGTAACGCACGATCAGGAGGAGGCAATGGCCCTTTCTGATCAGATTGCCCTCATGAGAGCTGGACGCATTGTGCAGACCGGCGCCCCGCGCGATCTGTATCAGCAACCGGATACCGCATTTGTGGCCTCCTTCTTGGGAGGGAGCAATATTGTGGACGATCCTGCCCTGGCAGCCAGGTTGACTGGAAGTGGGCTGCATGATGGGCGCGTTTTGAGTATTCGCCCTGAACATATTCGTATCGGTCGAAGTGAAGGCGTCCAGGCGCGGGTTACCGCCCACCAATTCCTTGGTATGCAGACGTCCCTGACCATCGATGTAGATGGGACCGAGCTGGAGGCGCGCATCCCGGGCGACCAAGAGATTCCCGCTGACGCATTTGTGACGGTGGAAGCGTCCCGCGAGGTAACCGACGATCGCTGATTGCGGGCTTCCAGCGTGTGAATCCGGACCGCAAGGGGGCTACAAGAACGAGCCGAACCTGTCCCGGACGTCGGACTTGGGCTGTCGGATGCGAAGCAGATCTTTCAGGTGTCCACTCTTTACGTGCAGATCGAAGCCCCAGGACTGGTAAAGGCCAAACGGAACCCAGTTGAACGCCATCTGCCAGCAATCGAAGTCGCGAGCCAAGCTGATGTTGGTAGTAGCCATACGTTTGGCTTCGAAGTCATAACCCGTTCTACTGGCCACTTTCCAGTTTGGTGTCAAGCTGAAGTCGAATGAGGCGTTCAAGATAGCTCGACGTATGGAGGTTGTGCCTGGCTTGGTCACACCGTAGCTGAAGTCCATATTCAGCGACCATGGGATGGAGAAATCGGCCCCAGCCGTGGCATAGGAGTTTTGCAGGAATGTTGAGGCGCCAGCACCTACCACCGATCCTGCATTGGCCAGTTGACCTGCACCCTGCACAAAGCCACCTCGGGGTGTGGTGATGGGTCGGTCTCCAGCGCCCTGACGGGAGCGAAGTGACGTCCGCAACGTGACGCTTGTCGATGTCAGCCGACCGAATGGCGTAGTCCAGGAGAATGCATTTTGATCCACTCTGGAGCCTGTGGTGCCCAGCTGATACGGCGAGAAGGCACTTCGCAAGTCAATATCGACCTTACCCAGGATGCGTGTTCGGGCGGTGAGGCTTACATCGGCCATCTTGAGCGAATCGGCTGCGAAGTTGTACGATGAGGAGACATTCAGGTCGAACAGCTTCAGGGCCCTGAGAGCCGAGGAAGGTTGCTCGGTTTCCAGCGAGTCGGCGGGAGCGCGTTTTGTCTCGAAGGTGTTGTTCAGGGAGAAGTTCAGCGACTGCTGACGTCCACGATTGACGCCCGAGACAATGGGATAGTCGATCTCGTTTCCGGAGGCATCCTCGTAGGAACGCGTGTATCCCCACTGGTTACCAAAGAAGTCCGGTCGAAACGACATGCCAACGTTTGGGCGGACTGTGTGGCGAAGGCCTTGAAACCCAAAAGCCTTCACAGGAAACATCCCGTAAAAAATCGTACTGGCCGAAAAGGAAGACGTGAATTGCCGAAGTGCGAAGAAACCAGGGTCGTCGACGACCTCCACGCCGTTGCCGTCAGCGGCCAACTCACGCCGTTGCGTGCGCAAGTACCAGTTCTCGGTGTAAGTGAAGCTTGGATTGAAGTTCAGATTGATATTACCCAGCAAAGGGACTCGATTCACCGAAAATGGCGCCGTAATCGGGATGCGGTGCGTCGCCTGAAAGTCGTACTGCGTATCCTTGCCTGTGGCTCGACGGTAGTCACTGGCTGACAAGGCGGCATCGAACCAGGAAATCTCGGTGGCCAGTGTGTCGCCACGGGCCAGCAGCTCTTCGTCGGGGAGAGGGACGAAATTGAAGCGATTGTTCACCGAGCCAGAATAGCTGACGGTGATCTTGTCTCGGATGGATTCGCCACTTCCTGGTAGGCGATTGCGACGCTGGAAAGGCTTGAGTGAGCGTTGTGTAAACGAGAGAGAGGGTAACGTCAGATTTACCTGGCCAGTGGAGAGCTGCTGCCGCTGGCTGGCCTGAACCGAGAGGTTCTGACCGCTCCAGCGCTTGGAAAATTTCAGACTGGACTGGATATCCTGACGGATTCTATCATTGTAATCTTGGGAAACAGCCCGCAAATATGAGGACGTCGTCAGATTGACGTTGGCGTTGAAGTTGGACTGCTTCCCAATATTCTGGTTATGATTCCAACGAAGGGACTGCGTGCGTCGAACCGAGAAGTTCGGATCCCCACGCACTCCATTGCGAAAGCGTCCGTAATCCAATCGGAGCTGACCATCAAACGCATACTGCTTCTTGTAGCGATACAGCGTTTGAACCTCCCAGGAGCCGCGCGTCCAGAATCCACCCTGAAGCTGCAGATCCATGTAGTCATTCATGGCAAAATACCAGCCCCAGTCCCTCAGATAGAATCCAAACTCATCTTCCCCATACGTGGGAGGAAGGGGACCGGACCTGCGGTTGTCCTGGGCTGGCAGGAAACCAAATGGAAGCCACAACGGGGTCGGAATATTGAACAGATACAGCTGGATGGGACCCGTGTAGATCCATTCCCGGTCGACCATCTTCATCTTGTTGGATCGCAGCGAATAGGAAGGATCCGTCACGCACGAGCAGGTCGTGTAGACCCCGTTTCGGATGAATAAGGTGGAATCTTCCAGCGCTTTGACGATGTCAGCTGCGATGAATCCTTCTTCGTACTGCGTTTGGGCGCCCACAACGCGTCCGCGTTGGGTCTGCAGACTGAAGGCCAGCTGGGATCCTGTAAACTCGTCCTCTCCCTGCCGGATAAGCGGTTTTCCAACCCAGCCAGTATCTGAGGCCAACCCTCGTGCGTGTAATTCCTCGTCTGCCAGCAGCAGATCGATCTCCCAGGAGCTCAAGAATGCATCTTCATAGGTTACTGCAGCATCGCCGTGCAACGTACCAGAGCGCTGATTACCGCGCAGATTGAAGACGAGAGAATCAGAGGCAATGATGGTTACAGGACTTGAAATCTGCTGCTGCGCGTTCGCTTGCTGCGGAGAGAACGCGATCAGGAGGGCCACCACGCAGAACCATGCGCTGGGACAGAACCATCCTGCGATATGCTTGGAAGTGATCAGCGCTATGTCCTGAATCGTTTCAATCGAATGTC
>JAURNP010000027.1 GCA_030830105.1 Rhodothermales bacterium
CACGGCGTCGACAGCCTACGGGGCCAGCACCCGAGCAAGGAGATGTCCCGAGCGAAGAGCTTCCCTCAGAACTACAGGAGGCCCTGGGAGAAATAGGCCGGGTTCTGCGGGGTGAATCTGTCGAGCCACAGCCGAAAGCACCTTCTCTTCCCGAACCTCATTACGAGGTAGAAACGGCTCGCGAGTCAATGCTTGCTCGCCTTCCCCAGCGCCAATCCGCATCGTCACCTGCGCGGACATCAGCTCCCTCTGTGTTCTACGACAGCTTGCCCAAAAAGGCCGTCTTTTACGACCAGGCATTCGAGGAGCAAACATCGGATACTTTCTCGGCACCAGTCATCACCCACGACCACGATTTTTCTTTCCAGGACCCGGATGAAAACCCGGCACCAGTGGCCGTGACTTCTACGCCGAACCTCAAGGATCATATGGTTTCCCGCCAATCCTTCATCGCCGCCGAAGTCTTGGCCCCACCTCTGTCCAAACGCAGAGGAAGACGCTGATACCCCGAGACGTCTAGAGCTGCTCGATCACGTCTAACTCTGTTGGCTCGTCGCCACCTTTTTTGAAGACTTTGGCGCCAATCGCCCCTCCGCCAGCTCCAAAGATGGCCGAGACGAAGAGTCCGAAAAGACCATTGAGCAGGTATAATCCGACATTGAAAGGAGCATCAAGCTGCGCTTCCATGCCCTCAATCTGTTCGGGTGGCAAGCTATCGCCGAATGAGCTGACCATGAACTCTACCATGGCCAGATCGTGGCGGATACCCATCTGGATAAGTGCCAGATTAATGACGAGCGCAAAAAGACCTCCAATAATTGCGACCAAGGCCCCCATCCCGGCTCCTTTGCCGGTCATAATTGTCAGCTCATTCGTATCCGTGTAGTGCCACACAGCGACAAGTGCCCCAGCGATGACGCCGAAACAACAGAGCATATTGATCAGGCTGAGGTAGGAGGCACTCAGAATTGCGGTTACGAGGGCACCCAGAAGGATTGACTGCTTCGTATCAGGCATGATGAGGGAGGGCGTAAGGTGGGCGGATGATGTGGGAGAAGCGTGCATCTCCGATGACGAAATCTACGAATGATCGTACAAGATGTGTCACCTCAATACAACATAAAGGTCAATCCAGGTGGTCGGACGCCGTGAGGTCAACCGCTCACGAATCTCTCGCCTTGAACGGCCGATCCAAGCAGCATACCTGTCCAGAAACCGAACCATCCACCGGTTATCAATCGAGAGTTGGGCGTATTCGTCCAAAAGCCCAAGAACTCCCCACCCCAGTCTATCACACCCGGTATAGCTGCCAGGACCAGGAGGAGGAAGGGTGACCACGACGGAAGCGAGCGGCCACTGCTGGTGGTGAAAATGATCGATCCCGCCGCGAGTCCGACATACGCACCAAAGCAGCGATGGCAGACAGCAAAGGGAGTCCCGTCCACATGCGGTGATCGATCGAAGAGCTGGTGACAAACAGGGTCGAATGCCGCCATCAATCCATCGGCAACTGCGATAGAAACGAAGGGCGGCAAGAGGACCAGAATGACCAGTGTGACCAATCCCGATCCCAGTAGGATGCCGTTGCGAACGAATGAACTCGGACGATTCATGGGAGAAGAAGGAACTGGATTCTGTGAACACATGGCGCTCGCCGATCCGGTTCACAGTTTTTTAATTGCTCTGTTCCCTTTTAGGGTACTCAAACGCATTTTTTGGGTGCAAGTGGGTGGAACAGACTGGGAAAATATGCGGTTCTATTGTTCTGCCACGCGGAAAAATTCCCGCCTGGCTTTTGATTGACTCCTGTTTAGCACTCTCCCACCCAGAGTGCCAAACCATCCAAGATTATCAACCAACATTCATCAAAGGCAGCAACCCATGGCTAGCATTAAACCTCTCGGCGATCGCGTGGTGGTGAAGCCCGAGCCGGCCGAAGAGAAGACGGCAAGCGGACTTTTCATCCCTGATACAGCCAAAGAAAAGCCGCAGCGCGGTAACGTCCTGGCCGTAGGCCCCGGTAAAGTCGAGAATGGCAACAAAATCGACATGACGGTCAGCAACGGTGACACGGTTCTCTACGGGAAGTATTCCGGTACCGAAATCACCATGGATGGCGAAGACGTGCTCATCATGCGCGAGTCAGACATCCTCGGGATTGTCAATGACTGACCAGGTCAATGACTGATTCAGTCAATGATCAACGTCGATAGACCCTCTGTAATAGCGGCGAGCCTGTTTTGTGGCTCGCCCATCGTTCAAGGACGATAACCCAACTACATACTCATGGCTAAGCAAATCATTTTTGACTCGGAAGCACGTACCGCTCTCAAGCGCGGTGTCGACCAGCTTGCCGACACAGTGAAAGTGACGCTCGGACCGAAAGGTCGCAACGTCATCATCGAGAAGAAATTCGGCGCACCAACCGTCACGAAAGACGGTGTTTCGGTTGCCAAAGAGATTGAACTCGAAGACAAGATTGAAAACGTAGGCGCCCAGATGGTCAAGGAAGTTGCTTCCAAGACCTCGGACGTCGCCGGTGACGGTACCACGACCGCAACCGTTCTGGCCCAGGCCGTCATGACGACCGGTCTGAAGAACGTCACGGCCGGTGCCAACCCGATGGACCTCAAGCGCGGAATCGACAAAGCCGTTCAGTCGGTCGTCGCCCACCTGCGCAGCATCTCCCAGGAGATCCAGGACCGTGACAAGATTGCCCAGGTCGCTACGATCTCGGCCAACAATGACGCGGCTATCGGTAACGACATCGCAGACGCATTTGAGCGCGTCGGCAAAGAAGGTGTCATCACCGTCGAGGAAGCCAAAGGCATGGAAACGACGCTGGACGTCGTTGAAGGAATGCAGTTCGATCGCGGCTACCTCTCTCCTTACTTCGTCACGGATCCTGACAACATGGAAGCCGTGATGGAAGACCCCTTCATCCTGATCCACGACAAGAAGATCGGTGCAATGAAGGATCTGCTGCCTGTTCTCGAGAAAGTTGCCCAGATGGGTCGCCCGCTCGTGATCATCGCGGAAGATGTCGAAGGTGAAGCACTTGCCACCCTCGTCGTCAATAAGCTGCGTGGCACGCTGAAAATTGCAGCTGTTAAAGCTCCTGGCTTCGGTGACCGCCGTAAAGCCATGCTGGAAGACATCGCCATCCTGACGGGCGGCACCGTGGTTTCCGAGGAGAAAGGCTACAAGCTCGAAAGCACGGGTATCGAAGCCCTGGGTCAGGCCAAGCGCGTTGTCATGGACAAAGACAACACGACAGTCGTTGACGGTGCTGGCGATGCAGAGCAGATCAAAGCCCGCGCCGGTCAGATCAAACAGCAGATTGAATCGACTTCGAGCGACTACGATCGTGAGAAACTGCAGGAGCGTCTGGCCAAGCTGGCTGGCGGTGTTGCCGTTCTGCGTATCGGTGCCGCAACCGAGCCTGAAATGAAAGAGAAGAAGGCCCGCGTCGAAGATGCCCTGCACGCAACGCGAGCTGCCATTGAAGAAGGTATCGTACCTGGTGGCGGTGTTGCATTCCTGCGTGGTATCGCCGGTCTGGAAGGCCTCGAGACGGACAACGAAGATCAGACCATCGGTGTCGCGATCATTCGTCGTGCCCTCGAAGAGCCACTGCGTCAGATTTCTGCCAACGCCGGCCTCGAAGGCTCCATCGTTGTCCAGAAAGTGTTGGAAGGCGAAGGCGACTTCGGCTTCAACGCTCAGACGGAAGAGTACGGCTCGATGATCGAAGCTGGTGTGATTGACCCGACCAAGGTCAGCCGTACAGCGCTCGAAAACGCCGCATCGGTTTCCGGTCTGCTCCTGACGACGGAAAGCGTCATCGCCGACAAGCCGGAGCCAGAAGCTCCGATGGGCGGTGGTGCTCCTGACATGGGCGGCATGGGCGGTATGGGCGGCTTCTAGTCTCCCTCGTCCAGGACGATTTTCATGGCGGGCCGCAGGATCTATCCTGCGGCCCGCTTTGTTTTGGTCCATCTCCTACTTTCAAGACGTGGCTGACTCCATCACATATCACATTGCCCTCGGTTCGAATCTTGGCGATCGTGCCGGTAATCTGCAGAGAGCAGTCGATGGCGTTCAAGATCTGGATGGCTGCCACGTCGTAGCCGTTTCGTCCGTTTGGGAATCACCGGCTCACGTCAAGCCAGGTCAGCCGGCACAACCGGCCTTTCTCAATGCTGTCCTGGCGTGTGAGAGTATCCTAAGCCCTGAAGAACTGATCGAGGCACTTTTCAAGATCGAAACCCGTCACGGCAGGGATCGAAGCTCAAAGGGTATGTGGCAGCCCCGCCCACTGGATCTGGATATCATTCTGGCCGGAGCACGCATCGTTCATACCCGTACGCTGGACATTCCACACCCGCGCCTGGACCAGCGACGCTTCGTTCTCGAGCCGCTCGCCGAAATTGCTGCAGATGTCGATGTACCGGCTCCGTTTGAAGAGCGTGTTGGGTATCTTCTCTCCGTCTGCCCGGATCAGACCAAGACCCTCCGCCACTCTTCCCTGCAGCTTCCTCATCGTGCATGAGCCTGTTTGACGATCTCTCCCAACGACCCGACGCTCCGGAAGTAGCCGATGGCGAATCGGTCGCATGGCCTGAGCACCTGCAATACGTTGTGATCGAAGGGGTCATCGGTGCAGGAAAAACCACCCTGGCCAAGATGCTTGCCGAGCAGGCCGATGCCCGGTTGGTACTCGAACAGTTTGAGGAAAACCCGTTTTTGGAGCGGTTTTATGGAGATCGTGCCCGCTGGGCCTTTCAGACGCAGCTGAGCTTTTTGGCCAGTCGATTCCGCCAGCAGCAGACACTGGGCGGCCGCGATCTCTTCCACAACTTCGTGATGTCCGATTACACCTTCGACAAGGATCGGATCTTCGCGCGTATTAACCTGGATGGAGACGAGCTGAGCTTGTACGAAACCATGTTTGGTATCATGCAGCCCACGACGCCCGTGCCGGATCTAATTGTCTACCTGCAGGCATCAACCGATCGATTGATGGCAAACATCGATATGCGGGGCCGGGAATACGAAAAAGACATGGACCGCGCGTACATCGACAGCCTGAATCAGGCATACAATCACTACTTCTTCCACTACAATCAGAGTCCACTTCTGATTGTGAACGCCACAAATATCGACTTTGTCCAACGCCCGGGAGATCTGAACGAACTCATCAGACAAATCGCCGGACTGCGTCATCCCGGTACGACGTACTTCAACCCATCCTCCTCAGGAGCTACTCTGCTGTAGCGGACGGATCCCGATGCTCTTCAAGTGGATCATGATGGCCATTCTGGCCTGGTACATCTTTCGCGCGGCTGGCAATCTCATTGCCGCGGCCAAAGGCCAGGTACCACCTGTTCAAGGCCGGCATTCATCGAGGCGTGGCTTTGACGATTTTCAGACGAAACGGCAGGACGATTCTTCAGAACCGTCGATTCGCGTAGTCAAAAAACGCTCTGCAGACTCCGAGGGACGTGCTGCGCCCCCCTCATCTGACGTGGAAGATGCCCGTTTCACGGACCTGTAAAAACCGCGCGCATCGCGCCTTAACGCACCAGGCGTATCAGGCACAGCGCGCGTATCAGGCGAGTAACTCACCCATGAACCGCTGGCCGAGCTGGTTCGCCGCCTCAGCAGATTGCGCCTCTGCGTAAACCCGGATGATGGGCTCGGTATTGGACTTGCGCATATGCACCCACCCTTCGTCCAGGTCGATCTTCACGCCGTCGATAGTCGAAATCTTTTCTCCTGCGTACTTCTCAGCCATTCGGGCAAGCAGGGTATCCGGGTCGAGGTCGCCGATATCTGTCTTGAGCTTGGCGATATGATACACCGGCATCTGAGCGACCCATTCTGACAGTTTCAGGCCCGTGTTCGCCAGATGCTGCAGAATAAGTGCGGCTCCGACGAGCGCATCCCTGCCATAGTGAAGGTCTGGTAAGATCACTCCCCCATTGCCTTCACCGCCGATGGCCGCCCCGACTTCTTTCATACGCTCCACTACGTTGATCTCACCCACCGCGGAGCGGTACACGGACTCGCCATACCGAGCGGCTACATCTTCAATGGCGCGTGAGGACGAAAGGTTGGTTGCGAACGGTCCGCTGTGGGACTGCCACCAGTAGTCAGCAGCGAGCACCTGGGTAAGTTCTTCGCTCACATACACGCCACCGTCTGCAATGAGGGCGAGTCGATCAGCATCGGGGTCTACTACGAGGCCCAGATCTGCATTTTCCCGGCCCACTCTCTCGATGATCTCAGTCAGGTTCTGTGGAAGAGGCTCTGCCGGGTGCGCAAATCGCCCAGTCGGTTCGCAATGCAGTGTGATGATCTGCTCCTCCCGTACGCCCAGTCTTCTAAGCAGCGCAGGAATAGCAATCCCACCGACGGAATTGACGGCATCGACCACGATGCGGAAATCACGATCAGCAATTTGTCCAACGTCTATTCCCTCAAGGCCGCATACCGCTTCGATATGCGCAGGCAAGTAGTCGTGCTCCGTCTGATTACCCAGGGTGTCCCAGGAAGCCCAATGATGACTCTTGTCTTGTGAGGCATCGATAACCACCTGCGCATCCTTCGGTGGAAGGAATTCGCCGCGTCCATTGAGCAGCTTCAATGCATTCCACTCTGCCGGATTATGGGAGGCCGAGAGGACAATGCCACCAGACGCCTTTTCCTGCAAAACGGCCATTTCGACCGTGGGCGTGGTGGCCAGACCCGCGTTGATCACATCGATTCCCTGACTCTGGAGCGTCCGCATCACCAAATCAGCACACACAGGACCGGATACGCGGGCGTCGCGCCCCACTACCACGGTGGCCTTTCCTTCCGTGTTGTTCAGAATCCACGCTCCATAGGCTGAAGCAAATCGGACAATGACTTCTGGATCGAGGCCGGCACCAAAGATGCCGCGGACACCGGAAATGGAAACGACGAGCGTTTGGGACATGGGACAGGATTCAGGGGGTGGTTGAAATGTGGTCTCCGGAAACTAATGAACAACGATCGTATCCTTACGCACATGCTGCCGTAGACCACGCTTTGAATTGCGCATTGCGCATCAATCGCGCTCTGAATCAACTACGAGGACAACCATGGGAATTTTGTGGATCATCATCGTCGGCTTCGTCGCTGGAGCACTGGCCAAATACATCATGCCCGGTAAGGACGATGGCGGATCCGTCATGACTACCCTGCTTGGCATCGGCGGCGCTTTTGTCGGCGACTGGCTGGGGGGATTGCTTGGCATGAACCGTCTGTTTGACGGCCTTCTCGGATCGATCGTCAGCGCTACTCTGGGCGCGCTGGTCATTCTGTGGATCTACAACAAGTGGTTCAAGAAATAGCCGGACGCTGACTCAAACGTAAAGGGGTCGGTCGCCGTAGGCGACCGACCCCTTTCTATCTCCCATGATGTTGTAGCGCGGCTTACCCCGAAGCTACTCTTCTGGCTCGACCAGACCGAACGCGACGGTAACCGAGGCGCGCACGTCCAACTCCCCGGCTGCAAACGCATCGGGATTGCCTCCATCATCCTTCGCCATCATGGATACAGCTTCCATCTGAAGGCGGGTTTGCGGAACCGATACGCCCTGCTCATTAATCTGAAGGGCTTTTCCAAGTGACCAACCCAGTTCACGGGCCATCACGCTGGCTTTCTCCTTGGCGCGATTAACCGCACTCGAGAGCGCTTCGAGTTCAATGGCCTCCCGATTCTGCAGGCCGTACTGGATGTTGTTCAGCTGATTGGCGCCATTATCCACGATCGCAGCGACCAGGTCGGGCAGCACATCCAGATCGCGCACGATTACTTTGACGGTACGCGTGGCTTCAAATCCATCCTGGTCATACACCCGCCGATCTGGATCATAAACTCGCCTTGGGGCGAGCTGCAGTCCTTCCAATTGCAGATCCCGTTCGTCGATGCCCAATTCCCGAGCTGCGTTCATGGCCGCTGCTGAAGCATCCGCATTCAGAGATCGTGCACGATCGGGCAGATCATCGTGCGTCACAACCGAAAACCAGATGGATGCCATGTCTGGGGACACCTGGATGATGCCTTCCCCGGAAACAGAAACGGTGAATACTCGATCCTGGGCATATGCCGGTGCGGCCAATCCGAGAATCAGCGCCAGAAAAAGCGTTAAAGGTGTGCCCATTCCAATAGAGGAGCGTGCATTAAATACTGCAGCGATCATGACGAACCCTCATTTGATCAACGTTGAAAAGACGTAAACGGACATTCCTGAATGTCCTACCCTGCATCCTGCAATCCCTGTTCCATAAAGCAAGGCGAAGCGAATCACTCCGTCCGGCGCTCCGGGCCGCTAAACGCCCTTCGGGTCAAGGATACAGTCTGTCCAGGGTTCGCGCGAACGGGATGGTCTCACGCAGGTGATGAATACCGCATATCCAGGTAACCGTACGCTCCAGCCCTAGTCCGAAGCCGGCGTGCGGTACAGATCCGTAGCGACGCAGATCGAAGTACCACTTGAACGCTTCCTCTGGAAGTCCGTGGGCCTTTACCTGCTCCTGCAGGAATGCCAGATCAGTGGCACGCTCTCCCCCGCCGACGATTTCACCGTAGCCTTCCGGAGCGAGCACGTCCATGCCAAGTGCCAACGTGTCGTCTTCTGGATCCCGTTTCATATAGAACGCCTTGAAGACAGCCGGGAAACGATGGACGATGATCGGGCGATCGTAGTGCCAGGTGATCAGCGTCTCATCACTTCCGCCGAAGTCCGTACCCCATTCGAAGTTTTGGGCAGATTCGAGCCACTTGGGCAGGTTGCGCAGTTCTTCCTCGATCTCGTTCAGGCGACCCTGAATCTCTATTTCGCGCGCGTCAATCTTGCGCTTCTGCCACTTCTTGGCCTGTCCGTAGGCTGCCTTTCCTTCTTCGCGCTCCTTCTCTAGATCAATTTTTTCCTGCTCGTTGGAGGCGATTTTCTCCTTGACCATTGTGGCCGTTTTCTCGGAGTGCAGCAGCTCGACAGCCTCGGTGTATGAGACCCGTGGGTAATCTCCGATACTGCGTTTCAGCGGCTCCTGATCGCGCTCAAGAACTTCCAGCTCGGTCTGACAATCCCGAAGCGCATCACTCACAATGCGCGAGAGCATCTCTTCCGTAAGCTGCATGGTCGCGTCCAGATCATAGAATGCCATCTCCGGCTCCATCATCCAGAATTCCGTCAGATGTCGGCGCGTCTTGGATTTTTCAGCGCGAAAAGTGGGACCGAACGTGTAGATCTTGCCGAAGGCCATGGCCATGGCCTCGCCGTGCAGCTGCCCACTCTGGGTCAGGTACGCCGAACGACCGAAATACTCCATCTCGAACAGCGTAGAAGTCCCTTCCACTGCCGTTCCAGTCAGAATCGGCGCATCCATCTGCAGGAATCCACGCCCTTGAAAGAACTCGTGGATGGACATGATCACGCGGTTTCGGATCCTGAGGATAGCCCACTGCCGGCGGCTGCGCAGCCACAGGTGGCGGTGGTTCATCAGGAAGTCCACGCCGTGTTCTTTGGGCGTGACGGGATACTCCTCAGCCTTCTGATAAAGCGACATCGCCGTGACTTGCATTTCGACGCCGCCCATCTGGCGTTCGTCTTCGCGAATCAGGCCAGTCAGCTCCATGGAGCTTTCCTGGGTGGCTTCAGAGGCGGCTTCCCAGCTGGCAGCATCCACTTCGCCCTCATTCACTACGCACTGACACAAACCTGTGCCATCGCGCAGTACGAGGAAATGCAGCCCCTTGGAGCTGCGCTTGTTATACAGCCATCCCCGAAGTGTGACGGTTTCGCCGACGTGATCGGAAAGGGTCTCGATGGATGTGTGATCTGGGATCATGATAGGTCTCTGTGGTCAGGAGACGGTAATGACGTGAGGGGCCCGCTTCGTTGACTGCCCCATCTATGAGGCGACTCGGCGCGCATGTTCATTTCGAGCCCAGAAAATAAGGCATGGGCCAAAAGCAGATGTGGGTCGGGCCGCCATAAGGCGGCCCGACCCACACAAATCTCAATGAAAACCGGACGAGGCAGCGATTTCACTGCTCGGCACTGGCGTCAGAAACCCTATTTCCGGACCTCTTCCAACCAATTAGTAGACTTGCGCTCTCCAGTAACTGTCGAGTGGATCAGTTCGAACGATCCGAACCCATCCAGGTCTGCAAAGATGAACTGGGCCTGTCCTTCTCCCGGGATGTTGTTGTATTCCCAGATTTCGAAGGGCTCCATCCCGCGGTCAAACAGATGCGGTTCAATGGCCGTGGGAGCGCCAAAGCGAACCAACACGCGTCCGCGATCCGTCTTCCAGCCCTCTGAAAAGCTGTTTGTGTAGCGATCGTTGGCATACTGGATAAGCGAATAGAACTCGTCCTGATACTCGTTTACGGGAGTATTGGGGTTGGGGTCACGCACATTCCAGAATTGCATGAAGAAGCGGCGGCGCTCATCCAAGTCGCGAATACCCCGCAGACGACGGCGCTCGGCATCCGTGGCAATCACGTCCACATGATCCGTCATGCGCTCCAACTCCTCTTCGGTCATACGGGCGTACTGGCTCGTCTCGAACGATTCCTCAAGCGAAACGACCTGCGTCTCACGCTCAACCTCCGGATTGTAGACGAAGAACTTCCGGGATTGCTCGGAGATCGATTCGTTGTTTTCATTCAAGATGGCGATACGCAGGAAATACGATCCACTTGGCAGCTCACGGATATTGAACGTTCCCACCAGAACATCTGGGGAACGAAGCGTGCGACTGGAACGACGCTGATACGTGGACATCGGCTGCGGCAGGTTGGCATCCGAGAGATACGTAAAGACTGTGTACTTGCCCGATGCCGATTCTTGCGTGTCTAGGTTGTAGACCTCTGCGTAATAGAAGAGCGTATTCAGCCCTGACCCAAACAACTGATTGGCATTGGGACGGATCAAGAGGCCGTTTTTCCAGAAAAGACTCTCCCGGTCCTGGCTCTGCTCGATGGAAGAGGCCAGTGTGATGTCGGACACTCGAACCAACTGCTCTTCGGCAAAATCCGGAATAAGGACGTCGCGCCGCATTTCTACGCTGGCACGGCCATCATTCGAGTCCTCAGGCACGGTAATGTGCAATTCGTATTCCCCCGGAGGGATTGCAGCGCGGACCTGGTGCACGAAATGTTGTCCTTCAGCCAGCCCGGTCGTATCCGCCATTACGAAGCTCAGATTCAGATCCTCCTGCCACACTGGCTCTTCCGGAGAATCACCCATCCCTGCCTGGGTCGAGCGCACAAGAGCCATACCCACAGGCAATTTAGCCAAGAATCCCTGTTCGGTGCCCTCATAGACGAGCGTGGCAGCTTCGAACGACATGTAGAATTCCACGAGGGACGTCTCTGATTCCAGAGCGAAGGCCGCATGATCCAGATCGATCTGAACGGGAACGGCCTGAGCATTCTCGTCAGGGGCCATGGCCATGGAGGCATCCTGTGCGGATAGCGGTGAGGCCATTAAAGTGCCAAGCGCAACGAGCGCGGCAGGTATGAATGTGCTTCGCATCATAATGATTGGATGAGACACGGTAGGAACTGCCCGTTGATCGAGCGACAGGCACCGAAGTACGCCTGGTATCGCAAGGACGGGCGGAGGGCAATCAGAAGTGCCCAAAGTACACAGACCCCGCTGGGGTGGATTGGTTTCCTCTCTGAACGGTTCTTGAGCCCGCGTGAGTGGTGAGAAGCCGGTCGTTGCATTCCCTTATCCGAAGAACCACCAAAGCCATGTTATCAGCGGAAAGGCTACCCAAAGATCCAGCAAGACTGCTCGACCAATCATCCCATCTAGTTTGAATTCCCTGATTGAAATAGTCGAAACGGCCATGAGAGAAAGCCCTGTTACACCAAACCATTCAATCGACAACAGCACAGGATTACTACCAGAAACAAAAAGTAGAGCCAACAGCATGGTTGCCATCGCCCATATAATGAAGATGGAGCTCTTGGCGCCCCGCCTCGTCCACTGGCTCACCAAATTGCCCGCGCGCTCAACACGATCACCCTCCCGGTCCAGCCAGTCCACTGCGATCAGATTAGGAAGGACATAAAGCACCCTGTACGAGACGACGGCGGCCAGCTCGTCCCCACCGAACGGCTGCATAGCCTCTCCCTGACCGAATAAAACCGCTGGAAGCAAAATTCCACCTCCCACCCAACAGCTCACAATCAGGAGCGTTTTCAGAGCAGGAAGATCCTTCGGACGCCGACCACCGGGCAGGACTCTTAGAGGGTAGATCAGACCCAACGTCCCGATCAGCAGAGCGATGGTCCAGGGCCACGCATCCTGCCGGATCACTTCAGCGAGCGACAGGAGTGCCAGAAACGCCAGGAGCGCCGCAAACACGATTAACGGGTATTGCCAGCCCTTTGCATGAGCGAGTCTCTGAGGGGCGTTCAGGTGGTCCTCAGGCGAATGGATAAACCAATGATCCAGTCGATAGATCAAGAATGCACCACACGCACCCAGGAGGACGAATGTCCAAGGCAATTCATAGCCCATCAAGGCGCTTCCGCCCAGCATCCACCCCGCAGAGACCAGAAGAACGTGAAGGTCGCTGTAAACCAGCCAGTCCTTCCATCCCGCCTGTCTCACGCGACGACTACTTGATCAGGGTCATGGTACCGCTCTGGACCCAGGTGCTTGAAGCTCCTCGAGCAAGGACGCGGTACATGTAAATGCCTGACGTCAGGTCTGCTGCATCGATGCTGATGGAACGATTGGCTCCTCCGCTGATGCTCTGTACAGGAATGGAAATCATGGTCCGCCCCAGCAGATCCAGCACATCCACCTGAACATCCGCCGTTTCAGGCAGGTCAAAGGAGATGGTCGTGGTCGGATTGAACGGGTTCGGGTAGTTGCCACGTAGCACGAAGTCTGAAGGCAACGCACCGTCTTCGGTATCAGTAACCGATGCCCGGGTGATGTTCAACGTATGAACACTTCCGCTAGCCAGCAGATTGCCATCGGTCGATGTCAACCGTAAGAACACTGCGGACGTACCCCCGACCAGAATATCACCTGGCTCCCGGCCCGTGATTGTATCGTACAGGGTGGCCGCCCAGTCAGTTGTGTAGGTCACTTCAGAGCCCGTCGTGACGCTCACGTCCATCACTTCGAGAATCGAGGAGAAGGAGACATTATCGCTTATCTCAAGGATCAGCTTCGTGTCATCTGATTCAGCATCCGTTGGTGAGCCACTCCACGTGATATTGATCAGGGGGTCCGTTGGGTTACCGGTCGTCGTGACAGAGGTGGGAGCCGCAAGATCGATAGCGCTTGGAGCTGTATTCGCGCCTGTTCTCAACTGCCCCCGAAGTTCACCATCCAAATTGTCCAGCGATCTGATCAATACAAAAACCTCTCCGGAGGCCAATGCTGCCTTGAATGTCGTTGCATCTATACCTGCCGGGAAACCAACCAAATTCAAATCCAGCATATTGGATGCTGCATCAAATGATCCGCTGCGAAAGGTTGGGTCGGTAAAACCAGCCAGCAGGGACAACGCAGCCGTCCCATCTTCGCTCAATGAACCAACTCCCAACTGAGCAGAAGCAAAGCTGGAACCCAGTCCAGAAAACGAACCTGAAACCGTCAGGATGTCGTCGCTGACATTGTGCTCAAGATTTACAACGCCCGTCGCTGTAGTTCCGATTGCATTCGGCAGATTAAGTCCGGAAAGAACCACCTCATACCGGTCGATTTGACGCACGGTTATCGTGACTATAGGCGCGAGTACGGACACGCTCCCATCGCTTACAGCAACAGACAGAGAATATGAACCTGGTGTGGCGGAGAGATAGCTGTAAACACCCGTCAACGCATTGATACTTCCTGGCCCAGACACAATGGAAAACGACAGCACATCGCCATCTGCGTCATCAGCATCGTAATCGAAAAGGACATTGTCACCCTCGTTGACCTCGGTACTGGCCATCGTCGCCGTAAATACCGGAAGATCATTGACCGGGTTGATGGTAATAGAAACCGTACCAACATCAGTATTAGATCCATCAGAAACCACATAGGTAAACGAATCAGACACCCCTTCGGAGCCGTCGTGCACATATCCGAATGAGCCGTCAGCATTCAAGGTCAATGATCCGCTCGAGACGTCTGTGCCCAGGGTTGCTATTAAGGGATCGCCGTCTGCATCAGAATCATTGGACAACACGCCCGCTGCAGCGACAACAGTCAAGGTTTCCCCTTCGTCCACGTCATAGGAATCATCGACCGCTTCCGGAGGATTGGAAGTGATAAGCTGCGTAGAAGGGACTTCTGGAGTATGGCTGACCGTCGCTCCGCGAGCAAAGCGCATGTTTAGCAAATCCACCTGAGCGCCACCGTCGGTACCGTTGATCGTGAATGATAACAGGATCACGACACCATCAGAGACAATGACGTCACTGTTTGAAGCAAAACCACCGACGCGACCAGGATTATTGGGCGCGTTACCATCATTTGATTGGACAGACCATCCCGATTGGCTCGACAACGTGCCTGTCGTTAGATGCCCATTGAACGTCAGATTGTTGTTGTTTACCGTGACGTCGAACTTGAATGAGCTGAAACCATCCGTAGGTACCGATGCCAAGGTTATCGGTACGAATACGGTCTCTCCGTTTGTACCGGAAATATCGCCGACCGTAACCGTCATCTGTGCGAATGCGGACGGTACCAGGAGAATCGTAAGAAAGGCCGCTGTAAATAAACGCTGTAGCTTTTTTGCCATGCAGGATGGTCCGCTTTGGTATAAAATTACAGGAGTGGTATCGACAGAATTAAAGGAGGTTTCCCAAAGAAAACAATAAGAGATTCCCGGATCTTCAAAAGTGCCACTAATTTGATGTGTCGCGACATGTCACCGTGGTGGACGGCACATCGGGTTGATGAGCGGGGTGGCCCGCATTCAGTTTGAAGATATTTAGACGAATCTCGACTTCCTGACAACCACTCTGCGGAGCCGTCTTAACAAATCTTAGTGTAAGCAGGGCCCCTCCCACCGCAATGGCCTCCAGGGCAGAGGCAAAGCCCCCTGTCCTGCCGTTTTCAGGATTAGATCGAACCCGCCAACCTTCTCGATCTGAAAGTGACCACCGTGTGCTGATTCCCACGAAACGGAGCGAAGGATTCGACACGTCAGTCTGGAATTGAAACGAGGAGTACGGTCGTGACAACGAGTCACCCTCAGCTCCTACATGTACTTCAACCAATAAGGTATCTGTCTTGGATTTTATTGGATGCAGGGTAATACGCTCTTGCCCACTCGCAGATGAGCAATAAACGAACGCGATGATCAAAAAGGTGAAACGCATCTCGAAACTGAGTATGTATAAAAACAGAGCGGGCGCGGATCGAAAGATCCGCGCCCGCCACATTTCTCAACAATGTCGCTTACTTACTTGAGCAGCGTCATCGTCTTGACCTGCATGTGCGTCGTACCAGCAGCACGAGCAATCACCCGGTATAGGTAAATACCGGAAGACAGGCTGGAAGCGTCGATCTGAATCGTTTGACCTGTACCCGCCGTCATCGTCTGGGACGGAATGGCCATTACTTCACGACCGAGAAGGTCGAGAACCTGAACCGTTACGTCTGCAGACTCAGGAAGGTCGACGGAGATCGTTGTGGTCGGGTTGAACGGGTTCGGATAATTGCCTTTCAGAGCGAACTCTGTTGGCAGCTCTGCGCCGTTCTCCGTGTCGGTAATAGCTCCACGACGCAGGGACGTCATGGAAGCAGGACCGGCATTCCACTTGGAACCGTCCGTCGTGATCACGCGATGGTAAAACGCAGCGGTCGTACCATCACTGTCCGGATTATTGTTCGTCAAGGAGTCAAATATGCCAGCTGCCTGTTCGATCGTGTATGCAATACCATTCGTCTGACCAAAGTTCTGCAGATCAGTGACCATGGTGAAATTCGCATCCATTGCGGTCTGAAGGAGATAGTTGATCGCATCACCATCCGGATCTGCCACTGGCAACCAAGCGATAGAAAACGCCGTCGACGTGGCATCGCCTGCTACGTTGACCAGACTCGGTGCCACTGATGCAGCCTCAGCAGGTGCACTGTTTCCGGCACCAAGTATTTGACCACGCAATTCTCCTGCCGAATAAGCAGCGGTTTTAACATTCACATATGCCATCCCGGAACGCATCGCCGACACAAGATCGGTGTTACCGGAAATATCGTATGTCTCTGTAAAAGTCGATCCAGACGGAATCAGATCCAGAGCCACACCACCATTTACGCCCACGCCACCCATATGGATATGAGCGCCTGTCAACGTACCAGCCAGGTTGGCTACGCTAAACGTTACCTCTAGCGCACCATCGTCGGCGACCATGCGCATGGAAACCACTCCTGAAGCTACAGACGCAACGGGCGGAACTTCATTGTAGCCGGAAAGACTAGCCTCGAAATTGTCGACCTGCTTGATAGTCAGTACAGCTGACGTTGTGGTCGTATTTACACCGTCTGTAACGGATACCGTCACCGTATGGACACCCGCCTTTCCGGAAGGATCGATGGACCACTC
>JAURNP010000028.1 GCA_030830105.1 Rhodothermales bacterium
ATCTTCGCCACGGTTGGAGACATACGCCAGCTTCGATCCATCCGGAGAAGTGGTCGGCCAGTAATTGTGGAATCCTTCCGGCTCGACTACATCAACCGGCATCTCTTTCGGAGACGTGGATTGGTAGTGCTCCCTGAGTGATGCCATCCAATCGCGATACAGTTCTTCTCCGCGGATACCAAAAGCATCCTTGGCGGCCTGCTTCATATTCCAGTTGGTCCAAGAACCAAGTGAGGCACTCAATTCCATGAGCGCCTCTTCCCCGAATCGATCTGCCAGGTACCGTGAAAAGGCATAGCCATGGTTATAGACTGATTCGCGCTCAAGACTGTTGTGCGAATAGAAGCCACCCATCTCTTCGAGAGTCAACTCCTCTCCTGCCAGTACCTGCGTTCGTAGCAGCATGTCCCGGTGGCTGTCCCACCGATCATAGTCGAAGTCGGCTCGCTGGAACTGAGCAGTCCCCTCGGCAAGCCACGCCGGGTTATTGAGGATCGGAACCGGGTAGGAAGCGATCACATTGGGGAAACCATACAGAACGTCCGGTCGCCTGGCGGCCTCATAGTCCAGATACTGCAGATACACGAAGGGCAGCTTGCGGGAAGCCTTCATGGTCTTCTGCACCTGGATCATATGCAGGAATTCGTGTGTGATCACGTTCCTCAGCCAGTTATGGTTGCCCCGGAAAGGCGTTTGAAGGGCTGGTGCCCAGATCTCGATGACGTTGTCGAAGAAGTATGCCGCTCCGTTCGAGTAGTCCTCGTAATCCTTGAGGATGAAACTGACTTTCGTGTCCGGCTCCAGCTCGTACAGGGAAGTGATGGGGGCGTAAATATCCTCGGCAATACGGGCGACGACTCGTGCTGTACGGCTACCCTCACCACTTTCGTCGCCGTGGTAATGGACCAGGAAGTGCTGCGTTTCGATGGTATACCAATCCAGCTCGGTGCGCACGTAGTCGATGTAGGCCAGCGGCTCCTGAGCACGTGCTTCCTGAGCAGACCATCCTAGCAGAAGGACAATGCCTGTCAGAATCCCTGATATGTATCTCTTGAAACTATTCATCGGATAATGGCCATACGAACGAGGCGCGTGTCGGTCTTGCCACCGGAGAGGGCTTTTGCCTTGATACGGGCCAGATAAACGCCGCTTCCGGCGTCAGTTTGCCAGATAACCTCAGTAGGTACGCCCGCCGCAGCGGAGCCGACCTCCAGTTGGCCGATGAGCATACCGCTCATATCGACGATGTCAATCTGAATAGATGAGGCTTCCTGCACTTCGAATCGAATCCGGGTGCTACCGGATACAATGGGATTGGGCCAGTTGTAGGTCTCACTGCCGTTCAAAAGACGGTCTCCCGAGACCACTTCAGTGGCACCTTCTGGCTGCTCAGCCATGCGCCCCAGATCGGCTGCCATGGTCGTATTCGACATGTCAAAGCCCCAGCGCTGTAACGTGCTGTTCGACTCCAGAATGGTCACGACATTGCCATCAACCAAGGGAGGAGCGATTATCGGGGCCCCCGCAGAAAAAGGGAATCCCGGAATGGCATCCCATCGAGAATCGGACATTCTATAGCCTTCGACGTACCCTTCGGCAGTTCGCGTGACTACGACCGTGCTTCCAGCAGCATCTTCCCCGAAAATGGCCTGTGCGACAACCGCAGCGTCCAGGCTGAGCGGATACCCTCTCAGGAAGGCTCCCGAATCGTGGGCCGCTTGAATGCTGGCGCCACAAGCGAAGGAAATATCGAGTCGCCCGTCGTCATCCAGGTCTCGCCAAGCGGGAAAGGCCGGCTTGCAAGCACCAGCTGGACTGATTTGACCCTCATCGCCGGAAGCACGGAAAAGGTGCACCACACTGGAGTGTTCGTCACTGGTCCAAGCCAACTGCCAGTCACTCGCCGTTCCTGCCATGGCAGCTTCGTCAATGCCGGAAAGATCCGCACCCGCCAATAACGCTCCTTGTGCGTCCCGTACTCCCGCCTCCGTGACAATCAAGATCTCCGGACTGGTTCGATCTTCCACAAAAATGAACCGCGCTGGTTCAGGCAACTGAATCTTGGAATGATCCACCCGACCATCTTCGTGAACAACAACGACCATCACACTGGATCCAGCTTGGTCTTCAACGCCCGCATAGAAACGCAATTCACCCGGGACTTGGACCCATTCTATGCTTGGGGTTGTCCACCTTCGGGTACCAGACGGAAACAGATGTAAGGCATCAGCGGGACAGGTCAGGGAGGTTATAGAGTCCCCACTATTGAAAAATCCCTCGTCGGTGATGTAAAACACGAGGCCTCCCAATACCACTGGCTGGATAGGCTCGGTCTGCCCTGAACACGTCCACGGGCCGACCCAGGCATTATCATGCCAAGCCCACTGTAATCCGGTAAACGCGTCGACCAGCAATACACCTTCCTGAATGGATGGTCTGGTGTAGCCATCTGGCAAAAAACCATCCTCCATCGCCACCAATTCTCCAGCATTTCCCCGGTTGACGTCGAAGGTCATGACCGGACCGGAGGCAGAAAAATTGGATAGGGTTACGCCGCTCTCACCACCTGCATTATTGAGACTCGAGGGCTCGGTATCCCCTGCAAATCGGTTTTCGTAAAGGCGGATGTCCTGTCCCCGGCTTGTGCGCACCGTCACCGGGTTGCCTTCAAACCAGAAATCAAACGGCGTTCCCAGATCGAATCGAGGGCCGAAGAAGCTCGCGCCAGAGCCGAATCCGATATCCTGTGCGCCATCTGCCTCTTCAAGATCTATAGCCCTGGCATTGCGATCCGCATTCACCCGATTATCCGGGAGACCTTCTCGCAACCGATTTTCATCGATGTGCCAGATGAGGATGCCGCCCAGCAATGGGTTGTTGTTCTCATCCAGGCCACCGGGCAAGGCAAAATCGTAGTCATCCACAGAGAGCACCACACCTCCAGGAAAGCCGGAAACCGTCAGATCATTGAATTCCGTATCGCCGTTCTGAAAGACTACCTCCTGTTCACCGTCATGCGTCCAGACAATCATACGCACACCGTCATCGTCCGGATCACGATGACGGTTTTCCACCAGGAAATACTCCGACGAGGAAATGTAGACTCGGACCATCTCATTGCGAGCTGGACTTCCAGCGTGCATAATCTGAAAGGTCTGCGACCCATCCAGACTCATCGCACCGTCAGACCATCCCAGGAATTGCTTCGTCCACGCCGAAGGCTCGGGTGGAAACAGGCCGCTGTATGCAAAAATGCCCAACGCATCCATTAGACCAAACGGTCCTATGGCAGAATCGCCTGTTTCCGTGTTGAACAGGTCCGGGACGCCCAAATAGTTGAAGAAACTCGCTGCCATCAGCCCATTGATGGACAACTCAATCAAGAATGGCTCGGAAGTCAATGGATCCACCCCCAGTCGACTTTCGGTACGCGGAATGACCATGCTGTTTGAAATTGGCAAGCCATTCATCGTCACACCAGAGGCTCCCAGTCGAGTCAGTGCGCGCTCATCAAAAAAGATGGAGGGGATATCCTCGGGAGTCTTGTCCAGCGTCGTCCCAACCAGTTCGATATCCCGACCTACACCCGCATGGAACACGACGAATGATGTCGTGGCGGGATCGAGCCCGGCTGGAAGCGACATGCTACTTTGGTCGGCTAGCGTCCACGCCTCGGTAATGAGCGCAGACAGTTTCGATAGCTCCGTATCCGACCCGGCATCCAGCCCTGTGGGGCTGTAGCTACCCATAGGTTTGGAAACACGTACCACGTCTGGAAGCAGGTGCGTCCTGACATCCAAGGCCCCATCGGAGACGCGGCTCACATAATGCTCGAGAAATCGAAGGTGCGCATCGAAGTACGCATTATTGTGTGGTAGCGGGTCGATCGATGGCGGCTCCACCCCTTCGAACAGGATCCCGTCGAACGTACCATCGCCAGTCGTGAATCGGGTCGTGTCGGGCTGGAATTCTACCATCAGCGCAACAACGTCCACACGGTACAGATCGCGACCTTGCTGACCGGAGGCTGGGATTGCCAGGGATACAAGAAGCAGTAGAGCCGGTAAAACGAGCCGGACCCCGTATGTGCGAGGCCCGGTCGTTGAAAATACTGTCATGTCGAACGCAAATTCAGCCTGTGCGCTATTCAGCTGCCGCTATGATCAGCTGTCGTGTTACCCGCAAAGGTCGCGATCAGCGACGAGGTACGCGGCATTCGGAAAGGTTTACTTCGCGAAATCGACGAGCATGGAGAAGCGCATGGTGTTGGCCAGCGGCGAGTCCTGCTCTGCATAGATGTAGGAAAAGTCCACGCCAATGATGTTCACGCGCACACCCGCACCCAGCGTCATATACTTGCGATTCCCATTATCCGGGTTCTCGTAGAAGTATCCAGCGCGCAGGGCAAACAGGTTGTTGTACCAGTATTCAATACCTGTACCGATCGTCATCTGATTGAGGACCGACAGCGAGGTGAATTCAGCATCATCGTCGGCCAGCGCATTCGTTCGCACGTCAATCGACTGCCAGGAGGAGAAAATAGCCTTGTAGAAAGGGTCGGCCTCGTAAGAGGTGGAATCCGTGCCCGAATAGTGGATCAGGTCCTTGTTGAAATCGGTGACCAAGGTGAGGCTGTTAAACTCGTCGAAGTCCATCTTGAAAGCATATCCGAACCGCAGGTTGGTCGGGATCGGATCAGCCTGTGCGTTGTCTGAATACTGGATCTTGGACCCCATGTTGGCGAGGTTGAAACCGGCCGAGAACGTTCCCTTCATGGTTTCACCCATGGAGAATGGCTTGGTGCGGTACAATCCAGCCAGATCAAATGCGGTTGAAACGCCAGCTTTGGTTTCCTGAGCTCCCACGACCTGGCCAGGCGCCAAGTTCGAGTAAATGAATCGGACCGAGGTTCCGACACCAAACTGCTCGCTCAGCTTCGTTCCATAGGACAGACCGGCAGCCAGATCATACGAGCGGAACGTCCCGGTCGGGTTGTTCTGCGCGTCACGCCCTTCGTGCTCCCCGAGGAACAGGTAGGTCAAGTGAGCACCGAACGTACCCCAACCTGGCACATTGTGCTTAGCAATCAGGTACTCGTAAAACAGATCAGCATTGAATTCGGGCAGCCAGGCAGAGTGCGTAATCGCTGCTTCAGTACCGGTCTGGAAGGCCAATCCAGCCGGATTCCAGAACATGGCGCTGGCATTGTCTGCCAAAGCGACACCCGCATTACCCATACCAGAGGCACGGCTGTCAGGCTCGATTTTCAGGAAGACCACGGCAGAACCGCCCACCTGGGCAAGGGCTTGCCCGGGAATTATCATGGCAATCACCACGATAACGGCCATGGCGAAAGGCAGCAAACCGTGTGTGATGGCTTTTCCGCTGAAGGTGCGGACGGTCTTGCGGGTGCAAGTATTCACAAGCTCACGAGTCATTTCGTACATCGAACGATAATAGGATAGTGTCTGGTGTATGCCGGATGATTCCATCCGGGGACACGCCGTGGATACCGTGCATTTCGGCAGGTCGGTATCTACTCTCTTACCGCCAGAGGCGGCTCAGGATGCAGTCCCATGGGGAATGATCATGAATAGTAGTGCGTTCCGGTAACGGTTACTCGATGTAAGCTCGTGATTGGTGAGTTGATCTATCGGATAATAGCCAGCTTTTCTACGTGTTCACTGACTTGACGTTCGCCGCTGGGCTGGTCAACGGCAATCCTGATACGATACAGGTAGATTCCGGTTGCCGGACGGTCGAGATCATCGTCTTTTCCGTCCCAGAGGACCACAAGGGGTCCGCTGCCCAGCACGCCATCAGGAAGTGCCTGGTCCGAATGTATGGTTCGTATCGGTCGTCCGCTAAGCGTAAATATGCGTATCTGGACCTCAGCCGCAGTACCACTCGGCTGATTATGTTCAAACACGAACCGGGTTTCCCGATTCATGGGGTTAGGATAGTTATACACATTGAATACGTTCAATACCTCATCATTCGCTACGGAAAATGAGACCTCAGCAGTATTCGAATTGTTCAGAACATCCCACGCCCGAACACTTACCGTGTGTGGACCAGCCTCCAGGTCGTTGAGCTGCCAACGGATTTCTCCTTCCTGGTAGGAGTTTGGCTGTGCTACGAAAGCCGAACCGATGTCGATGGCTCCTTCTTCATCTGCGTCGATCGATAGCAGGATTTCGTGCCCAACCCCGGTACCGACGGTGTTGATACCAGAATCGTCAAAAAGTGAAACGATCAGCTCTGGATTGTTCGGCACAGTGGCTCCTGATACGAAGGTGGAATCGCCAATGAACAGGTCAATGCCGGGTCCCTGCTGGTCATCCGGCGGAGAATCAGATGTCCCCCCGACGAGGAAGTTTTCGGTGTATCCAAGTGCCTGGGAGTTTTCATCCAGAGCGTAAACAGCAATACGCCCAGGCAAATTGGTATAACTGATGTCTTTCGGGACCACGAATTCTGCCTGATAGCGCCCCGCCTGAGCCCGAACATCACCGCGCCAGAGCAGATCCTCGCGCTGCCGAAAGAAGGACTCGATGTGGAAGCGTCTCTCCTGAATAGCTACCTGACGCTCGGCGTCAAACACGGACACATTGACCAGTCCATCGAATAATGTATTTATCTGCCCATCCAAGCCCCGGATGCTCCCTTCAATCGTGACCTTGTCCAATGCCTTCATTTGACCCGAAGAGGCGTCCAACGCAACTCCGGAAAGTGATTCGACAGAAGCCTGTCCATCTGGAATCCCGAGCTGCATACTCGGATCGCCCAGCAAATTGAACTTCCGGCTGTTGCCCTCGAGGCCAACCTCTGTATTCTTGGTCAGACGAAGAATGTCTCCCAAACGACGAGGTGAGCCATCATCCAGCTTGAACATCTCCCGGTTCAATGCTCGATTAAGACCGGCATTCAACGTGTTCTGACCGGCCGATGTATAGGCGAGTCGGACAGAGGTCAGGAGTGCGATGGCTCCGCCATCCGGGTTGAGCAGCATGATTTCGGCGCCGCTCTGTTCTTCCTCCAGGTCCCACCACCCAAAAGAGCAGGTCGCTGTGATCATGACGGGTAGCCTGTCCCAGTTGGTCAAAGCTCCCGCATCCTCACGAGTGAAAATGGCTTCCTGTGCAAGTCCATCCGGGCCACCATGACCGCTGTAGTTCACAACGAGCGTTCCGCGTTCGATGGCATCCAGAATATCCCGCCGGGCTTCCGGAATACGATAACCATTCAGAAATACGCGCTCGTAGGTTTCTCCGTAGATCTTGTTCATGTTGATCGACGGATACACCTCGTCTGAGATGTACTGAACGACCTGGTCGATGTTGGTCAGGTGCAGGTCCGCGTCGTTCTGCTGAGCAGAAAGGCCGGTGGGTCCATCATCAGCTACGGCCGTGTAGATGGATCGCCACGTTCCAAAGGTTGCCGGATCGTCATAACGGATCAATTTATCCGTCATGACAGCCGCCTCTGCCGCGGTTTGCACGGTCAACCGGCCTACTCCGATATCCAGTCGCTCTTCGGAGCGGTGCTGAATGGAAACGAATTCCCACACTCCTTCGTCGGGATCCAGCAGCCCGAAATAATCATCGGAGGTATACGTCCCGACGGTCCGGAGTGACTCCTCTG
Source organism: Rhodothermales bacterium (assembly GCA_030830105.1). GTDB lineage: Bacteria > Bacteroidota > Rhodothermia > Rhodothermales > UBA10348 > JAAZVD01. The sequence goes on from JAURNP010000028.1 coordinate 7,645, forward strand.
TCTCGAATGGAAAAACATGATTACCCTGCGGGTCTTGCAGTCCAGAGAGTCCGCGATAGTCATAGTGCCCATCGCCGAAGAGCAACAGATACTTGGGAAGCAAGTCTGGATTGTTGGAACGGGAGTAGAGGAAGGCCATGTAATCTCGGATGGCACGAACATCAGGAACGCTCCCGGCAAACTCATTGAATACCTGATCCTGGGTAACTACTGTCACCTCCAGCCCCTGTGACCGGCGATGATCGGCAAGCCGTTCTGCAGCTTGGCCAAACGCCTCCGTCGTCACGATGACCAGGTCGGGCCCCGTCGTGATCGAGCGCAGATTCTGGTTGGTCAGGTTGCGAACTTGCTCGCTCTGCACGTCTTGGATTACCGCTTCCGTGAATGCCACAATCTCTCGCGGGCGATCCCCGTTTCCGAAGAGAGGCACGTGC
>JAURNP010000029.1 GCA_030830105.1 Rhodothermales bacterium
GAACTCCTTTTCAATCAGCACGCCCAATACGCGAGCAGCAATCGGAGAAAGTGGTTTGATCGGAGATTCCATGGCAGCAGAGTGGATGGAAGCGGTAATGTGTGGGTCACGAAACGCGACTCAGGTCGGCACCCGCTTCAAGTTCAACAGCGGGCTCGCTGCCAAGGTACAGTCGGGCCCCGTTGCCTCCACCCAGGACCATGGACGTTCCTTCGACCTGCAGCCAAGCTCCTTCCCGCATCCCGACCACGGGCACTTCCGGGTTGATGACCACGAATTCTTGCAGCCGCTCATCGCGTGTCTCGCCCATGTGCTTGTCTGGGTGAGCATCAAGGTAATGCGGATTGATCTGTGCTCGGATCAAACCAAACGCATTGAACGATGCGGGCTCGATGATGGGCATGTCATTGGTAGTGCACAATCGCGGAGAAGCCACGTTGGCCCCGGCACTCCAGCCCATGTAAGGCGTCCCGGCGAGCGCCTTTTCGCGGACTCGGGAGATCAGGCCGAATGCGTGCAAATCATGGACCAGCTTAAAGGTATTTCCGCCCCCCACAAGGATGGCATCGGCATCGTCAATAACCTTACCCGGATCGTTTGATCGGTGCACGCTCCTGACGTGATGATTCGGCATTCCGCCGGCGACCATGGCCTCGTAGTCATCATAGGAGAATCGAACAGCCGCGTAGGGGACGAAGGCGATGCGACAGGATCGTGAGCCAAGCAACCACTCGACGCCCTCCTGAGCATGTTCCAGATACCCTGTTCCGTGGGTTCTGGACGTAGATAAGAGAAGGTGCTTGCGGCTCACGTCAGATGCCCGATGCAATCAAGAGTTCAATGTCACGATGAGGAATACCGAACATCGAGGCAAGGCTCTTCTTGGTCAGGTGCTTGCGGTACACATAGGTACCGTTGCGCAGACCAACATCCATCCACAGTGCTTCATTGACGGATGCAGCTTCTCCAATGCGGATGACATATGGTACCAGCACGTTGGTAAGGGCATAGGTCGCCGTCCGGGCGGCATTCGAAGGCATGTTGGGCACCCCGTAGTGGATCACCCCATGACGACGAAAAACCGGACTGGTGTGTGTTGTCGGCTGGCTGGTCTCGATACAGCCACCCTGATCCATCATCGTATCCACGATCACCGATCCATCCCGCATGGACGCGACCATCTCCTCCGACACGATAATGGGCGAACGGGCTCCAGCTGCCATCATGGCGCCTATAACTACATCGGCGCTTTCGAGGGCACCCGCCAGATATTGCTGAGTGGCCATGGCGGTCGTGATGCCGCGTCCCAGGTAGTGCTCCAATGCTCGCAGTGCACCGAGGTCGTTATCCAGGACGATGACATGCGCACCAAAACCGAGCGCTGTCCGGGCTGCCCATTCACCGACGACGCCTGCGCCAAGGATGACCACATTTGAGGGAGGCACGCCAGAAATTCCTCCGAGCATCACGCCACGACCATCTTCCGAACTTTCCAGGTATCGTGCTGCAATCTGGATGGCCATCGAGCCCATGATTTCATGCATCATCCGAACGATGGGCAGACTCCCGTCCGAGTCACGGATGAATTCGAAACCAAGCCCTGTCACCCCTTTATCGATGGTACGCTTCAGAAACTGCGGAGAGGTATTACCCAGATGCAGGGCCGAAATCAGCACCTGCCTGTCCTGAAGCAGGTCTGCTTCCTCGTCCGTAGGAGGCCCGACTTTTACAATCAGACTGCTGTTGGCGTAGACATCTGCAGCAGACGCCGTTATTTCCGCACCCACGTCGGCGTACTCGGTGTCGGCGAAGTTGGCTCCTTCACCCGCTCCCTGACCAACCAGCACACGATGCCCGTTAGCCACAAGCGTGGCCACACCTGAAGGGGCCAGCGACACGCGGCGCTCGTCTTCGGAGGCTTCTTTCGGTACACCGATGATGAGGGACTGACCCTTCTCATCGACCGGCTTTTTCTTCTCCTGGGTAAGGACCCCGGCTTCAAGTCCAAGTCCCTGCAGTGAAGGTACTTCCATGTGGCAGGCTGGATGGGTGACGGGTCAATATACGGCGGCGTTCAGCCCTACACTATACGAGTCCTTCAGGACACGAGCCAGTCATCGGGAAGCCCAGTGGCTCATGATGATTCCGCCAGCTACGGCGGCGTTGAGGCTCTCTACTCCGTTCCGGCCAGCGGGTCCGGGAATCGAGACGGCGCCTGTGGCTCTCTGGCGCACGGCGTCGGAGACGCCGTGCGCCTCACTGCCGATCACCAGGACGCATGGATTCTTGGGTTTCCAGACTCCAACGTCTTCTCCTTCCATGTCGGCGATCCAGACGGAAACACCGTCGGAAAGCCCTTCATCCAGCCAGGCGGCTGCATCCTTGACCCGTTCGATGTGCACTTCCCAAATGCCTCCCATGGTCGAACGCGTCACTTTCGGAGACCATGGGTCGGCGCTTTCAGGTCCAATGGCCACTGTATCCATTCCCAACCAAGCTGCTGTGCGGATCAACGTTCCCACGTTGCCCGGATCCTGGACGCCATCCAGATACAAGATGCGCTCTGCGCGTGCTTTTAGAGCCGTATTCGGAATGCGTACGACAGCCGCTATTCCAGGAGCTGACTTTACATCCGAGAGTCGTGCCATTTCCCGATCGCTGATATCGAAGACCTCAACGTGTTCAAGACGGGCTGAGGAATCTGAATCGGGAATGAGCAGCGCAGGCGAGCGGTACACATGGACAACGGGAGCGTTTGCATCAATGGCCGCGCTCACCGAGCGCCAACCTTCCACGAGGAAACACCCCGAAGTTTCGCGATTCTTACGACGATGCAGACCCGCTGCTTCCTTCAATTGTCGGGCTGTGGGAGTCGCCATGCGGCGGGTACTTGGTTTGTTGGTGAAGATTGATGGAGTATCGCCCTCAAAACGGTAGGTTTCCATTCAGAGGTTCATACCTTTTGCGCCTAAGATCCGTGTCGGCCATTCCGGACGGGTCTGACTGGATCTCCCTCGCTATATCTCATCCACTCCCATTCGAAATTTCCGGTGTCGGAAGCGCTTTTCCGACCGGTATGAGCATCCCGATGAAATTCAACGATCCCCACGGCAAGGCCATTTACTCAGAACCGGCACCGATAAAGCGGAGTCATGAAAATCCGTTTGAGGCCATGGTCGAGCGATTCGACATCGCTGCCAAAATTCTCGAGTTGGACGAAGGATTCTACGAGTATCTCGTAACCCCTGCTCGCGTCCACATCACGGCTGTTCCAGTCGTCATGGATACGGGCAAGATCAAGATGTTCGAAGGATACCGGGTAATCCACAGTGATATCCTGGGGCCATCCAAAGGTGGCATTCGCTATGCGCCCGACGTCTCGCTGGACGAGGTCAAGGCCCTCGCTTCCTGGATGACGTGGAAGTGTGCGATTGTCGACGTTCCGTTTGGCGGCGCGAAAGGAGGGGTCATCTGTAACCCACGTGAGATGAGCGGCGCAGAGCTGGAGCGCTTGACGCGCCGCTACACTGCCAACCTTGCTGATGTGTTCGGTCCTGATAAGGACATCCCTGCTCCGGATATGAACACGAATGAGCAGATCATGGCCTGGATCCTGGATACCTACTCCATGTCGGTGAAGCGCACCGAACCGGCTGTCGTCACGGGTAAGCCTATTGCTCTGGGTGGCTCGCAGGGACGACGTGAAGCTACGGGTCGCGGTGTGATGACCGTTACCCTGGCCGCCATGGAACGCCTCAATATGCAGGTGGCCGGCAGCATGGTGGCCGTTCAAGGCTTCGGAAATGTCGGGTCGGTTGCGGCCGACCTGCTCACCCAGCAAGGGTGCAAGGTCGTTGCTGTCAGCGATATCTCAGGTGGCTACTACAACGAAAACGGCCTCGACATACAGGCTATGATTGCCTACTCCGCTGAAAACGGTAACAGCCTCGAGGGCTACGTTGATGCCGAGAAGATTTCCAACGATGAGCTTCTGGCACTTGATGTAGATGTGCTGGCACCCTGCGCCAAGGAGGACCAGATTACCTCGCTCAATGCGAATACGGTCAAGGCAAGGATTATTTCAGAAGGCGCCAACGGTCCGACTTCACCGGGTGGCGACAAGATTCTGGCTGAGAACGGCACGCTGGTTATTCCAGATATCCTGGCCAATGCCGGTGGCGTGACTGTCTCTTATTTCGAGTGGGTTCAGGATCGCCAGGGGTACTTCTGGACGAAGGACCGGGTAGAACGTCGCCTCGACCGGATGATGCGCCAGGCGTTTGACGAAGTCTACGATCGAGCCCAGAAGCATAATACGACCATGCGAATCGGGGCCTACGTGCTGGCCATCAAGAAAGTAGCTGATGCCTTGAAGCTGCGCGGTATCTACGCCTGATTCATCGCCTGAAGTGGCCTGAAGTGAATTGGAGGGGCCAGCAACGACCTGCTTCCACGGAGAGTGACCCTCAGTGACCTGCCGTGGCTCGAACGCTTGCTTCGGAAAGCGATTGCGATGGCAATTGATTGTGGAGCGGCCCGATTGCATCTTTCGGACTGCCTTCATTCTCTGGAGCTACTCGTGCGCCGCCTTTTAATCACCCTTTCCCTCTTGGTCATCTCGACCCCTGCATTTGCCCAGTCGGGCGATTCGGGAGTGTCTCACGCGGACGTGCTCGCCGTTCTGACGGCTGATTGTCTTGAGCCGGTCATCCGAGAGTCCTCTTCATTCCGGTTCCTAGCGCAGGGAGCTACCGATCTGGTTGCCTCTCCCCTTGTTGGCTCCTGGACGCAGGCGGGAAAGAACGTTTTCCTTCAGCCATCTGAAGCGCCTGCTCCGTTGCTGGTTGTGACCACTGACAAGGCCGAAGTTGATCTGCAGCGTGACGGTCGACGAATGCTGAAGCGCACGGTTTCCATCGACCTGACCTGGTGGCTTTCATCGATCGAGGGAGATGTCACCGGGACAGATACCTGTCGGTCCTCCAAGAGTGACCCGTTGACCAGGGACCAGGCAGAGCGGATGGCCGTGGATGGCTCACCTATTCTTGACCCCACCATTCCTCCTCGCTCGCGTCTGATGCATGCCGCCCAACCGGTTGTGTTGCTTGGAGCAACGGCGGTGGGCACGTACCTCCTTTTTAATCTGCGAAGCAGGCGCAGTGATGATGGGTGACCCAAGTGATGTGACTGATGGCCGTTTTTCCTACCGCCTGGTTCAGCAATTGAGCCCGGGAGTGATCGTACTGCTCCTTCTGGCGGCCTGCGCCGTGCCCGTTCCCCCGACCGGCGGTCCCCCGGATTCCACTCCGCCTTCACTGGAAGTATCCGAGCCCGAAGCAGGATCGGTGAATGTGGACACCGATCGTCTGATTTTTACGTTTTCCGAACCGGTTGATCAGGCCTCTCTCCTCAATGCCTTGACCATCACGCCTGAAATATCGGGCCTGATGGATATCAGCGGTTCCGGTCGGAGCATCACCGTGAAGCTACCGGATGAATTGCGCGATGCTACCACGTACCGAGTGACGTTGGATACGGCCCTGAAGGATCGACGAGGCGTTGCGCTCAGTTCGCCCATTACCCTCGCATTCGCGACCGGTCCGGAAATCGACACGGCCAAACTCGGTGGACGCATGGTATTGGCCACGGACGGCACGCCAGCGTCCGGGATTGATGTGCTGGCCTACGCGGCGGCCGATTCCACCTCCATGGCCTCCGGCCCGCTCTATCGAACACAAACGGGAATGGATGGTAGATTTGTGCTCGATTACCTACGCCCAGACACTTACTTCGTGGTCGGTCTACAGGATCGAAATCGCAACCTGGTGATAGATGTTGGTGAATGGGTAGCCGTTCCGCCCATTGAAACGTTGAAAGCGGATACGGTCGATGTCCCATCCATGGAGCCCTGGATTCTGGCAAATGCCGACCGTCTGGCTCCCTCGCTGGATCGAGTGCGGGCTGTTTCCGATCGAGAGCTGGAGCTGCGCATGTCCGAAGCGCTGTGGCTATCAATGGATCGAGCGTTATCGGAAGATGTGGGTCTGGTTCTGACAGATTCTGCCGGGACCCGCACGATCCCTGTTTCATCCCTCTGGTTCAGACAACCGAATCCCCGCACGCTGTTCGCCGAAGTAGAAGGGCTGACGCCGGGGTCCTGGATGCTGAGCGGGACGTTGGCCGTGGCGGACTCGGCGGGCAATACAGCCGCTCCCTTCGAAGCAATGTTTTCGGCGCCACCCGGCCTGCCAGCTCCTGACGAAAGTTCATTCCTTTCCTGGACCCCTGATTCGTTGGTGTCTGCATCCTCTTCCTCCCCAACAGCAACGAACCCTCGGACAGTATGGCCGCAAGAGCAGGTTGGATTCCGCTTGACACGTCCTTCCTCCGATTTGGCTATTTCCTTTGTCGACTCCTCTCAGCAAGAGCTGACGCTTCCGATACTCCAGCAAGATGCCACGCTGTATTCATGGGATGCCTCCGGAGCGCCGAATCCATATCAGGTTCGCGTGCAGATACCGGGCGTCGACTCCACCTATTCCGTGTGGCTGCAAACGGCCACGGCGCGTCAGCTCGGAGCCCTCGGCATCGCGGTTGATTCAGACTCTTTCGACCCATCCGCTTTGATCGGTCGCATATTTTCCCAAAACGGCGTTCGAGCACTTTCCTCGGCAACATTGGATAACGACCTGATGCTGTTTGACAACCTGCCGGGAGGAATTCGGGGAAGCATGTTGGTCTTTGTCGATCAGGACGGGGATGACGCGTGGAGTCCGGGATCCCTCTCGCCATACCTCCCCGCGGAGCCCGTACGTTGGCATGCCTTCCTCGAACGTGTTCGGCCTCGCTGGGACACCATTGCGGAAGACACGCTACGTTTCACGTTACCCCCGCCCGAACAGGCGTCGGCAGAAAACGATGAGTGACGACTTGATTCCTGGCACGGCCGCCCGATCCGTGCATCTCGCGCCGGTCTTGAGTGCGGCCGCCATGCGGGCAGCCGATGCCTACACGATCGAGGTTCTGGGCATCCCGGGCTTCACCCTCATGGAAACGGCGGGGCGAGAAGCTGCCCGCCTGGCGGCCGCATCTCTTTCTCCCGGTTCGCGAATCCTGGTGATAGCAGGAAAAGGAAATAATGGCGGCGATGGTCTCGTAGTCGCCAGATGGCTGGCAGATGAAGGATATCCGGTGGACGTCTGGATGACGGCGCCTGCCGAACAGCTTGCTCCTGACGCAGCGATGAATTGGGCCATCCTTGAACGGCTGGAGACGTCCCGATTGGAAGTCCGCCCGGCAGGATCCTGGTCTGCGGATGAGATTGCATCATGGCGAGGCGACCTGATTGTGGATGCCCTGTTCGGTACCGGCCTGGAATCAGCACTACGCGCCCCGTTTGATGTCGTTGTTCGGGCAATGAATGAGCACGCTACACCTGTTTGGGCCCTGGACGTCCCTTCTGGCCTCTCGGCGACGACGGGCGAAGCCTTCGACCCATGCGTGAATGCTTCCGTGACCGTAACCATGGGGGCTCTCAAATCGGGACTGCTACTCGGAGACGGACCTGATGTTAGCGGAAGCGTACAGGTCGTGGATATCGGCATTCCGAAAGGCGCACTCTCAGGAAATGCAATGGAAGCTGGTTCCGGCTTCCTGAGTAGTGACACCTGGGTGTCCGGCCTTCTGCGAGCGCGAACCCGGTCCGATCATAAATACACGACCGGGCCAACCTTGATCGTTGGCGGATCGGATGCATTTCCAGGCGCTCCTGCATTGGCAGCCAGAGCCGCAGCACGCATAGGCAGCGGGTATGTCATCGCTGCCGGTCCTGCTTCCATTCGCAGCATTTTGCAAGAGCAGCTTGACGCCATTCCGGTTGCGAGCTGGTCAACGGACACCCATGCGCAGGCAGCCATCGAGTCCTTGATTGACGACCTCGGAGATCGGTGGACCAAAGCCCGGGCCTTGGTTATTGGACCCGGCCTGGGTCGGAGTGAGCAAGTGGCTTCCCAAATTTGGATGCTACTATCCGCTTTCGACGGTCCAGTGGTACTCGATGCGGACGCGATATTTGCCGTTGCAGCAGATCGGGACCGGGTTGCACATGCTTCCAATGGCCACTGGGTGCTGACTCCTCATGCTGGCGAGCTGGCACGACTCGACACCGATGCGCCTGAGGATGTAAATCTGGTTGCCCGGGTCCAGCGCGTCGCTAAAGCATGGAACTGTGTAATCCTGTCCAAAGGGCAGCCGTCCATCACGTGCCATCCCGATGACCGAACTATCATCAACGCCACTGGACACCCTGCCGCAGCGACCGCTGGCACGGGCGATGTTCTGGCCGGCATTGTAGCGGGTTTATTGGCACAGGGCGTTGAGCCACTAGAAGCTGCATCAGCAGCCATCCACATTGGCGGAACCGCAGCAGGGCGGTTCGTTGAACGGGGTGCTGCCCAATCCTTGGTTGCCTCGGATCTCATCGAGGCGCTACCAGAGGTTTTGCGTCACCTTTCCTGACCCCATGCTCCTGACATCTCCTCGCCTGCTGGCGCCCGCCTGGACCCTGCTGATCATTGTCGGCCTGACACTACCGGGATCCCAAATTCCAGACTCTCCCCTGCTGCAGCTGGACAAGCTGGTGCACGGCGTTCTCTTCTTCGTACTGACTGTTCTATGGCTTTCCGCCCTTTCGGAAGCCGAGTGGGGACCGGCCATCGCTGTTTTCACGGTGATTCTGGCGTTCTCGGTGATCACTGAGCTGTATCAGGGGTGGCTTCCGTTCGGTCGCCACGCGGATTTCCTCGACGCCGCCGCGGACGCGATCGGCGCCCTCATCGGACTCGGGATCTGGATTCCATTGCGACATCGCCTCGAATCATGGGCGCAACGAGGCCGGAAAGTATCCGTTCAGAAAAGATGAAGAGACGCGGCAACTTTAACCCTATCCGCCGGTCCTATTTCTGAATACGTACTGGAATGGCCCTTTGGCTGCCTGAAGAGACAGCTCTTTGAGTTGAAAAGACAGCCCTTTGAGAGGTAGCTGACCGTTGATAAGGCTCTATAGACGGTTCGCTGTTTTTCACTTTTCAATGAGGACGTCCCACCGTATACTTTCACTTCCGACCGATTTTGTGCCTCAAAGGCACCTAGCTCAGCACTACTATGGCTCTCAAAAAGACTGAAAAGGCCGACATTAAGCGGAGATACCCGCTATATGTCGAGATTGGAATGGTCCTCACTCTGGCCGTTCTCATCGTGGCGTTCCGTCTGGATATGTCCGTCAATGACACGTTTGATGTCCAGCTCGATGAGCAGGAAGTTGTTCAGATGGAAGAAATCCAGCAGACGCAGCAAATCGAGAAACCACCACCACCACCGCGTCCGCCGGTTCCTGTTGAAGTACCGAACGACGAAGTGCTGGACGACGTGGATCTCGATCTTGACGTCTCGCTCGACCTCGACGATATGGTAGACCTCCCACCTCCGCCACCTCCGGCAGAGGAAGAGGAAGAAGAGCCAGAAATTTTCGTGATTGTGGAGCAGTCTCCTGAGCTTATCGGTGGTCTCGCCGGTCTGCAGAAGAAGATTCGCTATCCAGAGATTGCCAAGAAAGCTGGTGTTGAAGGCCGTGTATATCTCCAGTTCGTCGTCGACGAGCAAGGCAACGTTCACGACCCGATTGTGACTCGTGGTATTGGAGCCGGCTGCGACGAAGAAGCGATCCGAGCCATTGTGAGCGCCAAGTTCAAGCCTGGCAAGCAGCGCGGAAAGGCCGTGAAGGTCAAGATGTCTTTGCCGATTACGTTCAAGCTGAAGTGAGCGAGCCGGCCAGAAAACTTTCCGAAGAAGGGGCGGTGCGCGATGCGCACCGCCCCTTTTCTTCATTACTCAAGCGTCTCTTTGCGGCCGAAGAGCCTGCTGCTTCTGTCGTACAGGCGCCACAAGGGAATCAACCAGAATCCGGAGAACGGGCAGAAGAGTTCTGGAATCCCCGTGACGGTTCTCCCTCGACCGCAGCTGTGCGGCCCATGAAGTCGCAGTTTCCAATCTGGAAGAAGGATTTCCCAGGACTCACTGACGAATCTTTTGAACAGGGAGACGTCCGAGTCAACCCACCGATCCTACCTGCAGATTCAGCGCAAAATCAGGAAAATTCGACGTTACCTTATGATGAAGCGCGTACTGTCGTCTCTGAAAAAACGGATGACGGTCCATTTCTACATCGTAAGCAGGAACCAGTAGTTACCATGGAAAAGCCCCAGAATCCTCAGGAAAACCTCGACGTCGTTGTCGATCGGTTGCTCCGGGACAAGGATTTCCTGCTGTCGGAAGAGCTGAAGCACAAAGCGGAAGAATTCAACCAGCTTTTGGTTCAAGCTCAGCGCCAGAAAATGAAGGTCGAACTGACCGTATCACAACTCGAGAGCCGTCCTGGCAGCTCGATGTCTTGGCTGGACGTCAAGATTTTCAAAGAGATCTGATCGACACACGTCTGCTCAGACCTGGTTCGCGACATCCAGAGTGCGAATGGATTCAGTCCTCCAGTCGGACTACTTCTCCCCCTTTCATGACCATGCGCACATGGCGCACGGCGGTCATGTCTTCCAATGGATTTCCCTGAACGGCTACGAGATCGGCCAGCAAGCCCTCTGCGATACGACCCCGATCGATCAGATGGAACGTGTCTGCATTGAGTGATGTCGTGGCCTTGAGGACATCGAGCTCGCTCATCCCATACTCTACCATGAGCTC
>JAURNP010000030.1 GCA_030830105.1 Rhodothermales bacterium
ATAAGAAGCCCCTGCAGCCGAAAGGCTGTGGGGGTTTCTTGTGTCAGATCTTTCGAGCTCGCTCGATAGGGGGCATCTATCAATTTGTGCTGGCTAGCGACGGCACCGCATCTGCGCCGGCATCTGCCGCTGACGCTCGCGCTCCACCTCCCTCTACCACCAGGTTTTCATCTGAAAAGTGCCCTAATTCATTTGTGATAAGCGCATTCAGCAGCCGCGCAGTTCTGGCGTGATGGCCTGGTACCGGTTACTTTCTCAGAGGTGGGCGCCAGCCCGCCGCATACGAGGATGCAAAGCGTCCGACTGATGCGCCAAAACTGCCAGCCGCTATACAAACCTGAATAAACATGCCGATGAAGTTGTCCGACGAAGAATTAGGCATGCAGGCCGAAATCACCCGGCGTGACTTCATTCATACGGCTACGCTCGCATCTTTAGGACTCATGTTTTCTTCGGGATGTATGGCGCCTGAAGAAAGGGTAATTGAGTCTGAAGCAGATCGTATCTACCCTCCGCTGAAAACGGGTATGCGTGGCTCCCACCCAGGTTCATTTGAGAATGCACATGCTCTGGCTCGCTCAGGAATGAGTTTTGAAGCCAAAAGCACTCTGAATGAAGAGTATGACTTGATTGTAGTGGGGGCAGGAATCAGTGGTCTTACCGCAGCCGATGAATACCGAAAGCGGTTTGGGAAGGACGCCCGAATACTCTTACTGGATAATCATGATGACTTCGGAGGGCACGCCAAGCGCAACGAATTTGAAGTAGATGGTCAGACGGTTCTGTCTTGGGGCGGTACCATGAACCTGGAGTACCTGTCATTTTCCAACACTGCTCTTGAGTTTCTCGAAGAACTCGGCATCGATCTGGTTGGGATGAACAAGCAGCTCGATTTCCACTACGGCGGCGACAAACCATCCATCTGGTTTGACGAGGAGACGTTCGGGAAAAACGTGTTCGTCAAGGGATTCTCGATGTATGACCGGAGTAGGGAACCGCTGGATGTCATCGACCAATTTCCTATCAGCGAAGCAGGAAGGGAGTCGCTCAAGGCGTTTTATTCCTCACAAATCAATGTCCTTGCTGGCATGAGTGAGGAGCAGGTTGAGGAAGTACTTCACCGGACCAGTTACACGGATTTCCTTTCCCAATACGGCGGTCTGACAAAAGACGCCGTTGCCTTGTTCATCAAGTCAATGGACGGATATTGGGGAGTTCAGACACCAAGTCTATCGGTCTCCGAAGCCATGCACGCGTGGCTTCCTGGATCTCATCTTCTGGGTCCTCATGCTGAACGCGTAGCGCCCTGGATCGAGTCCGAGCAAGTAGCCATGTTTCCTGATGGCAACGCCTCAATTGCCCGGTTGCTCGTCCACGCCTTGATTCCATCAGTCGCGGAGAATGTGACAGCTCAAAACGTGGCCGCCGCATCATTCAATTACGAGTCGCTGGATCTACCGGATTCGAATGTTCGACTGCGCCTGAACGCCACGGTGGTGAGAGCTGAGAATGAACATGATGGAGTCTCCGTGACCTATGTCCACAATGGCGAGACGGTCAAAGTGGCTGCAAATCACTGCGTGTTGGCATGTTATCATGCAATTATCCCATATCTCTGTCCTGAGCTATCCCAGGACCAAAAAACGGCACAGCAATACCAGGTGAAATGCCCGATGTTGCTGACGAACGTACTCATTCGTGACACGGCCCCCATCGAAGACCTCGATATCTCCGGCGTCTATTGTCCGGGCCGTTTGCATGCAAAAGTTCTCAAGATCGATGGCGTCAACACTGCCGGCTATTCATACAGTCCTGGTCGCTCAAAGCCAGTTCCTCTCATGTTCTGGGGAATGATGGCTCCGCCTACACACGACAAACCTCTTCACGACCAACTGCGAGATGCTCGACAAGAACTGCTGGCCATGTCATTCGAGGATTTCGAACGAGAAGTGCGAACCGTCCTTCACGGTATTCTGGGTCGTGCAGGATTTGATGTTCAAACCGATATCCTGGCGATCACGGTAAATCGATGGCCTCACGGCTATTCCTACGGTTATATGGACCTTTGGGACCCTGAATGGAAACAAGGTGCCGCTCCTCACGAAATAGCTCGACAGCGAGTTGGTAATATTTCCATCGCCAACTCAGACGCCGCTGCATCAGCATCCACCCCAGCCGCGATAGAGGAAGCTATTCGTGCTGTTTCCGAATTGACCTAGACCGCTGGATTGGGTTTACCTATCAAACGCATTTTGTAAGCCCGCTTTTTTGGCGTGCCGGTCATAGACCAACTACATTCCTTCAGGTGTGAGCAGTCCCTCCTTCAACCGACGGCGGTAACGCGTAAGTCAGCACTGAATCCCCGGACTGAAGACAAACACCATGCCTCTTTGCGCAGTTGAGATCCCGGCCGTTGAGACCTCGATTTCAATTCCTTTCCAGACACCCTCCCAGATAAACACATGCGACAGGCCTCCCTCTGGCTAATCTGCCTTGCAACAACCATCGTGATGGCACTGCCCGGCTCAGTCACTGCTCAGGAGAGCGCACTCACACTCGATCACGTATTTGCATCGCCACGGATGACGGGATCTAGCCCATCCAGTCCGGACTGGGCGCCCGACAGCGAACACTTCGCCTTCTCCTGGATGCAGCCCGGACAACGAGGCCGTGGCCTCTGGGTATCCACTGGCGGTGGGCAGGACGTACGCCTCGTTTCCCACGCAGAGTCACCATCTGTGCGCAGTTATACC
>JAURNP010000031.1 GCA_030830105.1 Rhodothermales bacterium
AAAACTGTATCGCTCTATTCGTGGGCCGGTACCGGATGCTGCCGTCCGTGTCCCGCTCGGAAAGGCCCATGTGGTCAGGGAAGGAAAGGATCTCACCGTTATCAGCTGGGGCGTTGGTGTTCACTGGGCCATCGAGGCGGCCAACAAATGGGCTTCCAAGGGATTGGATATCGAGGTGATCGACTTGAGGACGCTGATTCCTTGGGACCGGGAGACGGTACTTACGTCCGTTCGCAAAACAAATCGGGTCATCCTGCTGCATGAAGCTTCGAGAACAGGCGGATTCGGTGGAGAGGTTGCCTCTGAGATCAGCGAGATGGCTTTTGCAGCGCTGGATGCGCCACCCATACGTGTGGGCGGCGCCGATTTTCCTATCGCCTTTTCGAAGGCCATCGAGGACGATATATACTCGGCTAGCGCCCGACTGGACGACGCCATCGAGCGAACGCTCTCGTTCTAAGGCACTGGTTGACCCGGTTTTCGGCCCCGGTGGGGTGAGGCATTCAAATGCCTGTAAGCCCTGATTCCCGTCATGCCAGCCGGTTTCCCACATTCCGGATCCGTTCTGGCCCGAAGGGGTTCAGGAGACGGTTCAATCTTGATTACATGGTCCTGAATTCGTTCACGAACGGGACAGAGCAACCAGAAAGGTTCATGCGTTCGGTAAAACCCCTTGCAGCCGTCGTCTCGGCTATTGTCATTTTAACCCTGACAGCCTGTGGCGGAAACGAGTATCCCGTCCATTCCTCGGTGAGCGGTACGTTCTCCGTTCGAGCAGAAATCGACTCTACTGGAAATCACGAGGGTTTCCGGGTCTCCGTCCTTGGCCAGCGTGATGGCGATGTGGATACTCTTGGGACGGCAGTCACGGCCACCGATGGCTCGTTCGCGTTCGAAGTGAAGGCTCCGGAGGCCGGTATTTATCCAATTTCCGTCGAGCGGAACGGCTCGGAGCTGGCGTTGGGGGAATTCGTGGCGGTCGATCAGGACACCGTAGTCGTGACAGCGATTTTTCCGCTTGGCGCTCGACGACTGCGAATCGTATCCAGGGAGAACGCGTCATGGATGGCCTATCGTAATGCCAAGACGCAGCACAACCAGTCCATGGCAGAACTTATCGGTGCGGGCCGATACACATCGGATATGATGGAGCAGATCATTACGCAGACCAGCTCGATTCTGTGGAATATCCAGAACACCTACGATGGAACGATTGGTGGAAACCTGGCAAAAGCGGAATCCGTCATCATGATGGAAGGCTGGAATGATTCGCTGGTTGTGGCGCGATACCTGGAAGTGGCTTCCGACAATGAGAGTGTTGTAGAGGTCGCCCGCGCAGCTAGACGGTCCGTGGCGCGCCTGCAGGGAGGAGCCGCTGCCCTCAATTTGCTCTCATCGCTGATGGAGACTGTTCGGGAGGACAAAAAGGCGGGTATCATGGCCGAGATGGTGGTTGCCTTCGCCGATTCCAATCGTTCATCCGAAGCGGTAGAAACTGCGTCGGAGCTCCGGAGGCAATACCCTGATTCGCCTTGGGCTGAATGGGCCGTACGCGCTACGTACGACCTTGAGAACTTGCAGCCTGGTATGGAGGCTCCGGCCTTCGATGTGACCGATCGGGAAGGGGAGCAGCTCACGTCCTCTACCTTGCTCGATAATTTCATCATCCTCGAATTCTTCGACCCCCTCGAACCCATCTATCAGCGCGAATTCGCTAAACGAAATTATCTGGCCGGTGCACTTCCAGATCAGCTTTTTCGTTATGTCTCAGTAAGTGTCGAAACGGACGAAGCCATCAATGAAGCGCTATTCGAAGAGCAGGACCATCCCGGATATTTTGTTTGGTCGGCCGATGGTATGGCTTCTCAGATCGCTCGCGATTTCAATGTCCACGTGATTCCAACGCGATTCCTGATCGACCCGGATGGCCGCGTCGTGGCAAAGTATACCGGGCCGGCTCTCGACGATCTCGAAAGTGATCTGATCACCATTATCAATTCTTACAACCAGCTCGCTGAGCAACTTTCTCAGCAGCAGTAAACCACGTTTTGCGATCATGCTTGTAGTCGGAAACTGGAAAATGAACCTTGACCTGGCAGCCGCTCGCCAGCTTGCCTCCGCTGTGTCCTCGTCCATTGGAAGCGTCGAGAATGTGGATGTTGGCGTTTGTCCGCCGTATGTGACTCTGGATGCCGTTTATAGCGTCCTTCATGGCACGGGAATCCGATTGGGTGCCCAGAACATGCACGTACAGGATTCAGGAGCGTACACGGGTGAAGTATCGGCACCCATGTTGCGTGCAGTTGGCTGTCACTACGTTATTCTGGGCCATTCGGAACGACGTCAATTCTTCGGTGAGACGGACACTGGCGTGAGTGAGAAGGCTCAGAAGGCACTGGCTCACAAATTGGTGCCCATTGTATGCGTCGGCGAGTCCCTTCCGCAGCGCGAGGCAGGTTCACACGAGCAGGTAGTTGAATCACAGATCCAAGCCAGCTTGAACGGCGTGGATATTTCGAATGCCAGCGAACTGGTGGTAGCCTATGAGCCAGTGTGGGCTATCGGTACCGGCAAAACTGCCTCGCCGCAGCAAGTTGCAGACATGCACAGCCACATCCGCCGATTATTGGAGCACTTGTTTGGTCGCGAGATCGGATCAGGCATTCCAATTCTGTACGGCGGAAGCGTAAAGCCCGGAAACGCTGTCGAAATCTTCGGCCAAGCCGACGTCGATGGCGGTCTG
>JAURNP010000032.1 GCA_030830105.1 Rhodothermales bacterium
CGCCAGACAATTTTCTGACGTTTGTCTGATCTCCAGTCCTACGGAATTGCGTTTACCTGTGTGGAACCCCGCGACAGATGAGTTGATGGGCCGCAGGCTAAGCACAAAAAAAACGATGCGCAATTCTGCACCGTTCTCGGATGGTAAGGAGATAAGCATTGAATTCGGCGTCGGGCAGTTACCGAACGAGTGG
Source organism: Rhodothermales bacterium (assembly GCA_030830105.1). GTDB lineage: Bacteria > Bacteroidota > Rhodothermia > Rhodothermales > UBA10348 > JAAZVD01. Next base: position 194 of record JAURNP010000032.1, read on the forward strand.
ATCTCTTTTATTGGATCTGCCAGCCGAAATACGTAGAGGCTGGTTTACCCCATCAGTACCTGTGGGGGGATGTTGGGAAGGAGTCGGTCTCTCGCTCGACTTCATTGAGTGCATACTATTTATTGTCTGCATTTGATTGAGGCCGGGTATGGGCCGACGGGCATCGCGATGCCCGTCGGCTTTTTTATGTCCAGAGGTCATCCAGTAGCCGTTTGGGAGACACTCGGTTTGGGGCGGTAGGAAACAAATAGGGGTCGATAATCCGTAACACCCGGGTATTCACCTCGTATTGAGGTGTATATGTATGGCCCGGCACGCTTGCGTGCTGAATGGTGCTTCAGAGCGCCGGGGCCTGTTCTTTGCAAATATGGGGATGTCACGGCTTCGACGGGTGATGAGTAAAGCAGACTGCGTGTCGAGCGTCCAAGAGTGCTCGTAAAACCCTTTTGGAAAACCGACAAATGCCAATGATTACGCATTCGCGATGGCCGCTTAGAGTCGTATACGAACTCTAGCCTTGCTATCTGTTCACCAGCATGTCTGTCCATAGACAGCTGACTGAGCATCGACTTTTATGGAATAGGTGACGCCACGCCGGCTGAGTAAGCGGCACCGAAACTCGATCAGTCTTTGTGTAGACCTGGCCCTAGATGGCTGGCCACGGGACTGCATGAGCACTAAGTAAGCCAACTACACACGTAGACGTTTGACTGGACTGTCATTCGGACCTGGGTTCGACTCCCAGCATCTCCACCATTGAAACCCCTGCTTCTTCGCACCGTGAAGAGGCAGGGGTTTTTTATTGGCCTGTTCAAATACGACGTATCTCGGGATGGGTAACGACTCATGAGTCGCATGAGGGAGCAGTAGTCGGGGTGAACATGGACCAACAAGGACAAATCATCGTTTGCTTGGGGTCCCGACGATTACGAACTCCGCCCTTTTGAGCTTCCCGCACCTTCTCTTGGAACTCATTTTTCTGCTTCTGCTGATCCTTATCAATGGCGTGTTCGCCATGGCAGAGATTGGCCTTGTTGCTTCCCGAACGGTTCGTCTCAGACGTTTGGCAGAAAGTGGTGACGACTCGGCCCAGGCTGCTCTGCGGCTTCGGGACGATCCTACCAAATTCCTGTCAACGGTGCAGATTGGCATTACAGCCATCGGCATCCTGAATGGTATCGTCGGGGAAGCCGTTTTCGCAGAGCCGCTCTCGGAGTTGTTGCAGAAGACCGGATTGGGCGCGGGTGTATCCAGTATTGGCGCTACGGCCATCGTGGTTATCAGCATCACCTACCTGACCATTGTGTTCGGGGAGCTGGTCCCTAAACGAATTGCCCAGTTCAATGCCGAAGGGGTCGCACGCTTCATGGCGCGTCCACTGGCGGCCCTTGCCAGATTCTCAGGACCATTCGTTTGGGTGCTGTCTGCTTCGACAGACGGCGTCCTGCGGCTGCTCGGGAAGGGCGAGCTTTCAAGCGCCAACGTGACGGAAGAGGATATCTACGCCGTACTGTTCGAAGGGTCGCGCTCGGGTGCGATCGAGCAACAGGAGCATGACATGGTACGCAATGTCTTTCGGCTGGACGATCGCCAAATTGCGTCCTTGATGACGCCACGCAGCGAGATTACATACCTGGATCTGAATGAATCGATGGACGTGAGTCTTGATCGATTGATAGCGTCGGACCATACGCGCTATCCCGTGTGCCGCGGAGGGCTGCATGAGATCCTTGGTGTCGTGACCGCGAAACGATTATTCAGGCAGCACTTGAAGGGGCAAGAGGGCGAGGATATCACACCGTACCTCCTGCCTTCCGTGTACGCGCCGGAGTCACTGACCGGCATGAAGCTTCTGGAGCAGTTCCGGGAAACGGGCATGCAGATGGTATTCGTCGTGGACGAATATGGCGATGTGGTCGGACTTATTACTCTGCAGGATCTCCTGCAAGCACTGGCTGGTGAGTTTAAACCAGCTGATCCATCGGATGTGTGGGCTGTCCAACGTGAGGACGGCTCTTGGCTACTTGACGGAATGATGCCAGTTCTCGAGCTCCAGGACACGCTTGCCTTGACCGGTGTGCCGGATGACGAACGAGCTCAATACCATACCCTGAGCGGAATGATCATGTGGATGTTCGGTCGGGTGCCTGAAACGGGCGATGTCACAGAATGGCAGGATTGGATCCTGGAAGTCGTAGACCTGGATGGGAACCGGATTGATAAGGTGTTGGCGTATCGCGACAAGACGGCGGGCACTACCAACGAGGACTGAATGCCTTTCATCGCGTGCACGCTCCGCTGACCGCAGGAACGCGGGGGTCGAGGTAACGAATGGGAAAGAGGCGCTTCTGAGGCTTGAAGACGCTCTTTTTTCCCACCCATCTCGATGTTGAAGCCATGAAAATCTTCGCTGCGAAATGCGGACCTTTGGTCGCTCTCCTTCTTCTCGTATCCGGTTTTGTACCGCAGGCCGATGCCCGTCAGTCCAACGACTCCATCGTTGAAATTGCCGCCAGTGCCGATCAGTTCAGCACGCTGGTTGCCGCCGTCAAGGCCGCCGGGCTCGTCGATACTCTGAATGGGGACGGACCCTTCACGGTCTTTGCTCCTACGAACGATGCGTTCGGAGCATTGCCTGCTGGAACGGTTGAAGAGCTTTTGAAACCTGAAAATCGAGATCAACTGATTTCCATCCTGACCTATCACGTCGTGCCGGGTCGTATCGCAGCCTCGGATTTACTGAGTACGATGTCCGCTGAAACAGTTAACGGACAGCGGGTCCCGGTGGGATTACGTGTGGGTGAAGCGAACGTCATCGCCACAGACATCGAAGCGAGTAATGGTATCATTCACGTCATAGACGGCGTTCTGCTTCCGCCAGCAGCCGACGATGCAACGGCCCGCGCCATGCGCATGATTGAAGGGGCGATCCAACGTGGCGCTCCGCTTTTCAACAACGGCCAGGCTGCCGCCTGTGCCGCTATCTACGAAGTAGCTGCCAGCGCCATTCTGATGTACGAAGACGATCTGCCGCGTGACGCCCGGGTGGCTCTCACGCGTGCAATGAGGGAGTCCTCAAGCATGCGCAGCGCAGAAGATCGCGCGTGGGCGATGCGCCGCGGATTGGATCGCGCTGCCATGGTACTGGAAGGGCCGGTAGCCTCGCGCTCGTCGGAGAATCACTGACTTTGGACGGACTCTATCTCAGAAGCGGCACGAGCCACGTTGCTGTTTCTGGGCAATCGGGATCTCGGAGCATGCTTCGAGATCCCCATTGACGTTCAAGGATCGAACATCGACGGTGTCCGTAGTATGGCGCGTCTTATGCCAATCTACCTGCTGCCAGATCATGTCTCTTGCCTACCGACTGGGCGTTGCCCTGCTTCTTGTTTTCATCGCTGTTCCGGATGCCCTTGCGCAGCGCTATAGCGGGATCTCCAGCGATACCAACGTGTCGATCCCTCGCTTGGAGGGAGATTCTGCTGTTATCGATGGTGCAATGACGGACGATGTGTGGTCCCGAGCAGCTCGGTTGGCGGACTTCTCCCAGTATCAGCCCGTTGACGGACGACCCGCAGCTGATCCTACCGAGATCTACGTTTGGTATTCGGCGGAGGCGATCTATTTCGGTGTGAAGGCGACCGAACTGCACGGCGATGTCGTGCGAGCAACGCAGGCCAACCGCGATAACATTGCCTCGGAAGACCACGTCCAGATTCTTCTCGATACGCAAAACGATAATCAGATTGGCTACCTGTTTGGTGTGAATCCACTTGGTGTTCAGCAGGATGGCACGCGATCCGACCAGTTTGGTGGTGGAGCGGGAGGGCGGTCTGCGACCGGAGGCGGGTCCAGTAACATCAACCCGCTTGATGGCAGCGTAGACTTGAATCCGGATTACACCTTCGATTCCGCAGGGCGGCTTACCGATACCGGATACGAGGTAGAGATCCGGATTCCGTTCAAGAGCTTGCGCTATCAGGACGCTGATGTGCAGGACTGGGGCATTCACGTTCTGCGCCGTGTGCAGCATTCGGGTTTCCAGGATACGTGGGCGCCCGCCATCCGAGCCAACGCCTCCTTCCTCGGACAGTCTGGAAAGCTTACCGGGTTGCGGGATATGAATCGCGGGCTTGTTCTGGATGTCGCGCCTACCGTCACGAGCGCCCTGGTTGGCGCAGAAAATGTGGATGGCGACTGGGCGTACTCGGACGACACGCAGGTTGGAGCGGATGTCAAATGGGGTATCCGCCAGAACCTGGTCCTGAACGGAACGGTCAATCCTGACTTTTCGCAGGTAGAAGCGGACGTGGGGCAGGTTGTCCTGAATGAGCGATTCGCCCTCTTCTTTCCAGACAAACGTCCGTTCTTCCTGGAGGGAATGGAGTTGTTCGACACACCGGGTCAGATGATCTACACGCGGCGGATTGTTGCACCCATCGCCGGCGCGAAGATGACAGGAAAGGTTGGCAAATTGAACGTGGCTACGATCCTGGCGGCGGACGATCAGGACTTTTCCGCGTCGGGATCAGACAACCCGCTTTTCGGTGTCGTTCGATTGCGACGGGATTTGAGTGGCAATAATACGGCAGGTGTTGTCCTCACATCACGAGAGGACGGATCCCAGTTTTCAAGACTTGCTGGTGCAGATACCCGCATCTACCATGGCGGC
>JAURNP010000033.1 GCA_030830105.1 Rhodothermales bacterium
CTCTGAACAGGTCGCCGTGCTTTATGGTCCCAGCCATGCCGAAGAAGTTGCTCAAAAGACACCCACCACGGTCGTCGCTTCAAGCGAACATCAGGAGACGGCACGCGTCGTCCAAGACCTCTTCATGACGCCCACTTTGCGCGTTTACGTTAATACTGACCTGCGAGGAGTAGAAATTGCTGGATCGGTAAAGAACGTTTTGGCCATTGCAGCAGGTATCTCCGATGGCGTTGGGTACGGCGATAATGCCAAAGCAGCGATTCTGACACGAGGTTTGGCTGAGATCAAGCGCCTGGGTGTAGCAATGGGTGCACGAGAAGGGACATTTGGGGGATTGGCCGGCATTGGTGACCTGGTCGTTACCTGCATGAGCACGCTCAGCCGTAACAGAAACTTGGGCTATTCCATCGGACAAGGAAAGTCCCTCGACGATGTCCAGCGTGATATGACAATGGTCGCTGAAGGTGTACAGACCACGGCTTCGGTCATGGAACTGGCCAATAGGCTCGATGTGGAAATACCCATAACAAGCGCCGTTCATTCTATTTTATTCGAGAAATGTCCGCCTAAGGAAGCTGTTCGACAGTTGATGATGCGCAGCGCAAAGATGGAAGAGTGGATCGTATCGGATCCTATCGTTTAATGTCACAGATAATCGCGGCTTGACCCAAGGAAATGACACTGCAAGAGATCAAGCGCCTGGTGGCGCGTGGAGAGGGACGTCATCTCGAATTCAAGCGTAGAGTGCCCGAGCCAGAACGGGTAGCTAAAGAAGTGGTGGCCTTTGCCAATTCAGGCGGCGGGCGTTTGCTGATTGGCGTGGATGACGACGGCGGCATCGTTGGTGTGCGAGACTCAGAGGAAGAAGAGTTCGCCCTTCGGACTGCATTGGGAATGAATTGCAGGCCTTCCGTCCGATGGGTGACAGAACGCATTGCGGTGACGTCCAGGCGGGACGTTATCATGGTGACCGTTCCCGACAGTCCCAGAAAACCACATTTCATTGTCGTGAACGTGGAAGATGGCAGTGGGCCTGCATACGTTCGTATCGAAGACATGAGTGTGGAGGCGTCGCCGGAATCGATTGCCCTTATGCAAACGGAGTATTCTGGCGATGGGGTTCAGTTCGAATTTGGCGAAACGGAACTCCTTTTGATGCGCTATCTGGAGCAGTATGGAAGAGTGACGGTAGATGGATTTGCACAGATATCAAGCCTGAACAGGGAGGAGGCCAGCAAATTGCTGGTAACACTGACGCGAGCAGGTGTCCTGGATCAACATCGCGAAGCTCGCGGCGATTTTTACATGATCCATTACGACAGCTGAACGCTGCCTTGTCCGAAGCGCGAGTTTGCCTGCCAGGTATCCAGCGGCCGATTGCCCAAAAGTTGTCCACGGGGCCCGCTTTGGATGAAGATGGAATGGGGCTTTCGTACATTGCCTCGCTGGCCAACTAAGTCCGTTATTGTCAACAGTCCATGCCTGTCGTAGACGTCATTCCCCTGCACGAAACAACGCGTTCTCGGTATCTGAACTACGCGTTGTCCGTTATTACCTCGCGTGCGCTCCCTGATATCAGGGATGGTTTGAAACCCGTACAGCGTCGCATTTTGTATGCGATGTTTACCAATCTCCACCTGTATCCGGATTCTCGCTTCAAGAAGAGCGCGACGGTGGTGGGTGAGGTCATGGGCAAGTACCATCCACACGGCGATTCAGCCATCTATGATGCCATGGTCCGCATGGCTCAGGAATTCTCGTTGCGTGCACCACTCGTAGAAGGGCATGGAAACTTTGGCTCGCTGGATGGTGATTCACCGGCAGCTATGCGCTATACGGAGGCTCGATTGCGTCCGCTGGCCATGGAGCTCTTGTCGGAGATTCGTAAAGAAACGGTTGCCTTCCGGCCAAACTTCGATGGCTCCCTTTTCGAGCCGGTTGTTGTTCCTGCGCGTCTGCCGAATCTTCTTCTGAATGGCGCTTCGGGAATCGCGGTAGGCATGGCCACCAATATTCCGCCTCACAACCTGACCGAGCTTGTCGACGCCTCGATTTACATGATCGGTTCGCCCAATGCGCGTACTCAGACGCTGGTTGAGAAGTATGTAACTGGACCTGATTTTCCGACGGGTGGTCGCGTCCTGAATACTCAAGACGAGCTGATCCAGATCTATTCAGCCGGCGAGGGAGCGATTGAACTCAGGGGCGAATACGAAAATGAGGGCAAGAGCCGAGTGGTGATCACTTCGATCCCATACGGCATGACGAAGAGTGCCCTGATTGAACAGATCGCGGACAATATCATCAAGGGTAAAGTCCCACAGTTGGTCGATGTCCGGGACGAGTCCACGGATGACGTTCGGATCGTGCTGGAAATCAAGCGGGGAGCTGACAGTGCTGCAGCCATGGCGTTCTTGCTTAAGCATACGGCGTTGCAGTCCCGCTTCCACGTAAACCTTACGTGTTTGCTGCCGACAGACAACCCAGAGATCGGCGCACCAGCCAAGGTGGATCTGTCCACCATTATTCGGCACTTCCTGGACTTCAGGATGGAAGTGGTCGTCAAGCGATTGGAGTACGAGCTGAGGCAGCTGGAGAAGCGAATCCACATCCTCCGTGGTTTCGAAAAGATCTTCGATGCTCTCGATGAAGCCATTCGGATTATTCGGGCATCAGAGAACAAGGCGGATGCTGCGAGCCGATTGATTCACCGATTTCAGCTGGACGAGGTGCAAACCGACGCAATCCTCGAGATCAAGCTCTACAAACTTTCAAAGTTGGAAATCAACGCGATTCGCGAGGAGTTGAACGAGAAGGAAGCCATGGCAGCCCAACTTCGTACGCTCCTTGGAGATGAGGGAGCTCGTTGGAAGCTGATCAAGACGGAGTTGAAGGATCTGCGATCCAAGTTTGCTGAATCTCGACGAACGACCATTGCCGGACCAGATGAGGATATTGCCTACTCGGCAGAGGACTACATCATAGAAGAAGACGTCTATGTTATTGTTACCCAGGACGGCTGGGTAAAACGTCAGCGGTCCTACGGTGAAGTAGAAAGTATTCGTGTTCGTGATGGTGACGCGGTAGCCTGGATCCTGCCAGCAACCACCCGGAAATCCATCGTTTTCTTTTCGAACTTCGGGAAGGCGTACACCACGCGGGTCGAAAACCTGATGGCAACCACCGGACACGGCTCTCCCATCCAGAAGCTCTTTGACTTTTCAGACAGAGAGCGAATTGTGGGCGTGGTCTCCATGGACGAGAGGGCACTTCCAAAAGCTGTGGTGCAAGAGGATGCAGAGCCGGAATTGTTTGCAGACGGCGAACCCGAACTGGAGGGCCCGTTCGCGACAGGAGTAACCTCTGACAGTCAGTCTCTGCGTATTGCGCTGGAGAACTTCGCAGAGCCATCCACGGTGAGCGGTCGCGCTTTTATGAAGGTGGCCAAAGGCCAGCAGCTGCTGCGGGTGGAGCCAACTTCAGGCACAGAGAATGTATGTTTGGCTACAAAGGATGGTAACTGTCTGATCTTCCCGGTCGGTCAGATTCCCATCATGAAAAACGCAGCAAAGGGAGTGATTGCCATGCGACTCAATGCCAGTGACGAGATCATTGGATTCGCGTTATCCGCTGCCGCGAGGCAGGGACTTGAGGTGGAAACCACGCGCGGTCGCTCCGAAATCATTCGTCCAACAAAATTCCCAGTTGCCAACCGTGGCAACAAGGGGCGATTGATTATCAAACGAGGCGGGATCAAGCGCGTCGTCTATCCAGTCGTTGAAATCACGGACGGCATGTCCGACTAACGAATTCAGTTGTCTTGAGCGCAAAGAAGTACACAGGCGAAAGTATTCAGGTCTTGGAAGGCCTGGAGCCGGTCAGAAAACGGCCGGGTATGTATATCGGTGGAACGGGCAAACCCGGTCTGCACCACCTGTTGTGGGAGGTGGTCGACAACGCCGTGGATGAAGCCACGAACGGATATGCGTCACAGATTGATGTTTTGCTTCACCGTGACGGACGCTCCATTACTGTGTCTGACAACGGTCGTGGCATTCCCGTAGACAAGCATCCGATCAAGAAAATACCGACCCTGGAAGTCATTCTGACCACGCTGCACGCAGGTGGCAAATTCGACAGCTCCAATTACATCACCTCGGGTGGATTGCACGGAGTCGGAGCGTCGGTCGTGAACGCACTTTCTGAAGAATTGGTGGCAACGGTCAAACGGGATGGCGCCACGTGGGAGCAACGGTACGAGCGAGGCAAGCCGGTAACCAAGCTGAAGAAGGTGTCCTCAAACTCAAGAGGAACAGGTACGAGTATCTATTTCAGGCCTGATGCGGATATTTTCGAGACGGTCGATTTTGATGCCGGTGTTATTGCTGAAAACCTGGAGACGAAGACCTACCTGAACGGTGCGTTGCGGATTGCCTTCAAGAATGAGGCGACAGGAGAGAAGTTTGAATACCACCATGAGGGCGGTATCGAAGAATTTCTGAGTCACAAGTTGACCGAGGGCAAGGTTCGTCCCGTGCACATCGATCCGTTTGTTCTCAGACAGGAGGGAATGGAAGATGGCGCGCGTGTAGAAGTGACGCTGCAATGGACAGAAGCGCCCCGAGAGTCTTTCTTTTCTTATGTAAACGGAATCCCGACGCCAGACGGCGGCACGCACGAGCAAGGGCTGAAGAATGCCATTCGTTCGGCGGTGCGCTCGTATATGGACACTCACGATCTGCTACCCAAGAAGTTGGATATTTCCGCTGAGGATATCCGGGAAGGGGTAATGGGCATCGTCAACCTGTTCATGGTCGATCCGCAATTCCAGGGACAGACGAAGGAGAAGCTTAATAATCCGGAAACCAAGGGAATTGTCACGGCCGCCATTCGCCTTGATTTGGAGCAGTTCCTGAATCGGCATCCTTCCACGGGTGATGCCATTGCCACACGCGTCGTACAGGCGGCAAAGGCCAGACTTGCGAGTCGGGCTGCAGCCACCAAAGTTCGTCGCAAGACCAGTGTCAGCCATCGACTGAATTTGCCGGGTAAGTTGGCCGACTGTGCCTCAACGAGTCCGGAGGAAAGTGAGCTGTTTATTGTTGAGGGTGACTCCGCCGGTGGATCAGCAAAGCAAGGGCGAGATCGTGCCACACAAGCCATTTTGCCACTGAGAGGAAAAGTGTTGAACGCCGAGCAGGCGACCCTCAAGAAGGTGCAGGACAACAAAGAACTGTCTAATGTAGTCCAGGCTCTCGGCTGTGGATTGGGGGACCAGGTGGAATTGTCCAAGCTCCGGTATCACAAGGTTATTCTCTTGATGGATGCCGATTCAGACGGCCATCACATCTCGACGTTGCTCCTGACCTTTTTCTATCGGTACATGAAGCCACTGATCGAGGAAGGCTTCGTATTCATTGCCCAACCTCCACTTTATCGCATTGATGCGGCAAAAAACACGTGGTGGGCACTCGATGACGAGGATCGCGCTCGCATCACAGCGGATATCAAGAAGCGAAACAAGAACACAAAGATTGAGCTGCAGCGATTCAAGGGATTAGGGGAGATGATGCCGCAGACCCTGAAGGACACCACCTTGGATCCAGAGAAGCGCCGCCTTCTGAAGGTCACCATTCCGGATGCCGAACGCATGGTGACAGAGCAAACCATCTCCCAACTGATGGGCAAAGATGCCTCTGCTCGTTTTGACTTCATCATGAACAACGTCAACGAGGTACAGGACCTTGACGTTTGACCCTGTTCTCGCCCGGGCGTAATTGAAAGCCCTATTCTTGCAGGAGAGGCCCATCCAAGGTGGCGCGGCGAACGTCCTTCACAGCGTCGATACCTGCAAAGTGATCCGCCACCGCAACAGGCGTCACATTTGGTGCATACGGGTCGAGCGCGTGAATCTGAAGTAGAGTGTAGTAAGCTCCTCTGGGAATCAGTTCGAACTGCTGACGCTCGTCCGTCGGTCCTTTCCCGACTACGCCGAACCACTCCTCATTCATGTTGTTCTGGCCGTCCACATAGTCCTCGGGATATCCCTCATTGTGCCAGGAAGCATGGGTGTCATGAACATCGAGTCCGCTCTCCTGGCCGTATTTCCACCAGCCATCCGACCATTGAAAGGTGAGCCCACCGATGGCATTGTCCGCTCCGCCCATGCCGGACGCATTGTCATAGATCTCCCGCCATTGGCCCTTGAGATAGGTCGCTTGCGTCAACTGATCCTCGCGGTCCTCACGGGCGTTGTATGCATCCGAGCCAAATTCAGTAAAGAAGATCGGTTTGGCATACTCATCTCGAACCCGCTCAAAAGCATCCGTGAATCCAATGCCACGGTAGACGTTCGTCCCAAAGATATCGACAGACTGGGCATGTTCGATGATCAAGTCCATGTATCCCAGATCTCCGTTGGCCATAGCCACGGGACGTAACGAGTCGTGCTCCTTGATACGATCCGCCGCCTCTCCAAACAGGGTATACAGCGGGGTTGCCAGCCGAAGATCACGCTCTTCTTCGGGAAGATCTTCAGTTTCGGCGCCGCTCCATACCAGTCCGTAATTGTTCTCGTTTCCCAGAAGCCACATCAGTACCCCGGGAGTGTCCCTGAATGACACGACCATCTCCGCTATCTCTGAAAGAATCACTTCCCGGGCGTCGGGGTCGGCGTAGTCTGTGTTCGGAATCCATTGGCCCTTCACCATGACACCGTAGCGTCCCATGGCGTGATTCAGGACGGTATAGATCCCATGCTTCTCATAGATGTAGGCTACCCATCTTGGAGGAATGCCGACGTACTGCCGTATTGCATTGACGCCCGCTCTGCGAAGCATGGTCATCTCCCGTTCCAATGCCTCTTCAATTATTTCATCCTCTTGCTCCCACAGGCTGTAGGCGTAATTCGTCCCGACGGGGAAGTAGTCCCAGTTCATTCCCCTGACGAAGAAATCCTTTCCATCTACAGTCAGGCGCGCTCCTTCGTCGTCCAGAACAACAGCTACAGGCTCCACAGGAAAAGCACCGAGAGCAATAGGTGCTTCGGTACATGCTGTACCTGCGATTGACAACAGAAGAGCAGCAAAAAGACGTAAAGGATGTTTTACAGGGTGAGCCATTGGCAATTCGGCTTACTCAGAATATTATGCTCTGTTAAAGTCCCTATCAGCCTCAGAGTTCGACTTTCCAACATGATTCGAGCACATGATCGCGGTGGTGATCAAAAATAAGATTGGTCTCCACGTGCTCAACTTCTACCTGGGCTGTAATCCCCTCAAGCACTACACGGCGCAGGTGCTCTGAGTCCCGAACGGTGACGTGAATCAAAAAGTCATTCTCACCTGCCACATGATAGATATCCCTGACTTCACGCAAGGCCAGGACGTGATTGGTAAAACGGAATACAGCGTGGGGATCATGCTTGCTGAGACGAACCGAGATCATTGCCAAAAGCCGAATTCCGAGATGCTTGGGCTCGACGTCTGCATGGAAGCCTTTGAATACTCCTA
>JAURNP010000034.1 GCA_030830105.1 Rhodothermales bacterium
CAGCCCCAGACTCTGCAGGTCATGAAACCGCATCCTATTGCGGATGTTGGAGCCCCAACATGTCCAAGATCCTCGTCATACCGGCCATCGACCTCCGCGGAGGAAACTGCGTGCGGCTCCACCAGGGGCAGTATGAAGAGGAAAAAGTGTACTTCGATGACCCGGTCAAGATGGCCAAACTCTGGCGCATCCAAAACGCCAAGGTCATCCATGTGGTCGACCTTGATGCGGCCAAAGGCGGAAACGAGCACAATCGAAAGGTCATCCACGAGATCTGTAAAGAGCTCGACATTCCGGTGCAGGTTGGAGGAGGTATCCGAACGATGGCGGACATCAACCGGGCCATCGAGGCAGGTGTTTACCGCGTCATTATTGGCACGGCAGCAGTACAGAATCCGGACCTGGTTTCGGAGGCCGTCGAAAAATACACGTGCAGCAAGATCGTTGTCGGACTTGATGCTCGAGACGGCGAAGTCCGTGTTCAGGGTTGGACCGAGGGCAGTGGTCAGGATGCCGTTGAGTTTGCTCTGGACATGGAGGAGCGCGGAGTACGGCGTATAGTCTACACCGACATCTCCCGGGACGGCACACTGGAAGGCCCCAACATGGATGCCTACCGCGAGCTGGGGTCCCGTCTGCAAAAGGCTAAAATCACGGCCTCTGGTGGAATCGGTAACCACAAACACCTCATTGCCCTCAATGAGCTCGTCCCCTTCCGGGTCGACTCTGTGATTGTAGGAAAGGCACTGTACGAGAACGTCTTCCCCTGTCAGCAATTCTGGTGCTGGCACACGAAGGAAGACATCGACCTCTCGCAATACTCCACCGCGTCCCTCAAGTCGTAAACGGGGCGGACTGCTGATCGCATCCGGTCTTCGCGAGGCTGCAGGATGCTTTTTTCTGGTTCAGGACAATATTTCGTTGGCTTGTCCCGTTTCATCCTCATCGCCCGTGCGCCGTGCATGATGTCGATTGCGTTGTCGGAAGACGCATCCCGATACCATACATCCAGCTGCAACGAGGAGGGCAAGCATGTCAACCGAGACTATTGAAAAGCGCCAGAAAGTGGTAATGGCGCTTGGCATCGCCACCATCATTCTATTCTCTGCCAACCTGCTCGCCGTACTGGCGAAGCATTTCTGGCCGGACAAGGGCCTTCCGTTCATGACGGAGCAAGAGGTTACCGTCGAGGCTCCTAGCCACTACGAATACGAAGTGTACGTTCGTCATGAGCGGCCCCATGAACACCGCAAGCACCGTATCGTGGTGCGGACCCCTTCAGCGGTATCTCATTTCGTGGTGGACGAGTTGGATCGTGACATCGCCGACATGGAAAAAGCAGCCGTTCGGCTGGAGCGGGAGCTCACCATGGAATTGGAAAGCGTCATGCAGTTGGAAGGCATCATGGAGCTGGAAAGCATCCCGGAGCTGGAAACCGTCTTGCAGTTGAAAAGCGCGATGCGCGAACTGGAAATCGACTTGCAGGATGTCACCGATCGTGTGCAACGTCGCAGCAATTCCAGTCCCTCCTCGGATACCTGACCGCGCATCTCAGCCACGCTGGTTTACCAGACGTACATCGGGATTCCGTACACCCGCATTCCGGATACCGGCATTCCGTACACCGACGTTTTTTATTTCTCGTCCTGGGAAGCGATCGCTCTTAGAAGCATCAAATCGTCTGATATGAAGCGCTCCGCGGCGCGCCCGATTCCGGGCGCGCCGCTTTCGCGTGGACCCGCTACATTCAGTACGGCCTCAGCATGCGCCTTGACCCAGGCTGCTGTCGATTCCTGATCCCACGGAGCGACTTCCACCCGAACAGGCTTTCCTTTCTGAGCGGCGTACTCGGCAGTCAACCGGGTTCCGCCAGCGAGTGGCTCCTCATGAACGAGGATCAGCGTGGCATCCGCGTTGTCCACATTGATTCGCGTGCGAACCTCCCACTCGGATGAAGATGACTCCGTGAGCGGGTAATGCTGGGGAATCACGCCCAGTTCGTCGCGTCTTCCCTCGGGACAGGTCCCACCACACGGCCAGTCCAGTGACAATGCAGCATCCAGAGCGCCGCGATCAACGCCCGTTTGACCACCGGATATGATGCAAGGTTTGTAACGCATGACACGGCCGGAAGGTACGATCCGTATCTTGAGCCCGTCATACCCACGAGGTCCACTCCAGTCCATGATCTCCTGCCAAAAGTCCACATTTTCGCTGGACCCTGCCGTTCACTACCTGAATTGCGCCTACATGTCACCGCTTTCGAAGCGGGTCGAAGAAGCCGGTATTGCCGCTGTTCGGGGGAAACGCTCACCCAACTACGTCACGCCGGAGGATTTTTTCTCGACACCGTTGCGTGTAAAGCAGTCCTTTGCTCACATGATCGATGGTGACGCAGGACGCGTCGCGCTCTTCCCATCGGTTTCCTACGGGATCGCGACAGTCGCCAACAACTTGCACCTGAAATCCGGGCAGTCGATCGTCCTGTTGCATGAGCAGTTCCCCAGTAATGTTTATTCCTGGATGAAGTTGGCCGCCAGATCCAAGGCTGACGTCCGGACCGTCCATCGCCCCCAGGCAGACTCGCTTGCAGAAGTGCATGCAGCCTGGAATGAGGCTATCATCGACGCAATTGACGCATCCACGGCCGTCGTTGCCGTCCCCATCGTCCATTGGGCAGACGGTACCCTTTTCGACTTGAAGGCCATTCGCGAGAAGACGCGGGCCGTGGGTGCCGCGCTCATCATCGATGGAACGCAGTCGATCGGTGCACTCCCCTTCTCTGTGTCCGACATCGCCCCGGATGCCCTGATCACCGCCGGCTACAAATGGCTTTTCGGGCCATATTCATGTGCTCTCGGATGGATGGGACCTCGCTTCGACGCGGGAGAGCCGATTGAGGAAAACTGGATCAACCGTAAGGGCAGTGAGCTTTTTTCAGGACTGGTCGACTATGAGCCGGACTATCAGCCGGGAGCCTCCCGCTATGATGTCGGCGAAAAGAGCAATTTCATCATCATGCCCATGCTTCAGGCTGCCATGGAGCAGGTGAACGGCTGGACACCCGAAGGTATCCAGGAATACACAACATCCCTTATGGCGCCTTTTGAGGACCGAATCCGGGCGGCTGGCTATGAAATGGCACCCAAGCATACGCGGGGTGCCCATCTGTTCGGTATCCGACTACCGGGCGGCCAATCCGTAGAAACCGTAAAGGCTTCTCTCGCCACCAACAACGTTTCCGTATCCGTTCGTGGTTCGGCCATCCGGATAGCGCCACATGTGTACAATGACGAGGAGGATGTGGTCGCTTTAGTAGACGCTTTAGAGCAAGCCTCCCTGGCCTGAAAGGACGTTTCAGGGAGGAACCAGGATTCGGCATGCCTCTTGAAGGACGATCTGACATGAACTCATCACACGCCACCAATCACTTCGCAATGCGCCAAGACCGCTTACACTATCGGGTCCGACAAATCGGGTGCGCGTTGCTGACAGTGCTCATCCTGGGTACCCTTACCGTTTCGGCGTCCTCCGCCCAGGTACGCTCTTCAGAAGCAGAAGACGCAGAGCGGTTGGCTTCTCGGCTCGCCGCAAGGTATGACGCAATCGATACGATGCGCCTTCGTTTCGTACAGACCGCCTCGTCAGCCTTCATGGATACTGATGAACGGTACTCGGGCCAGCTCACTTTTTCGGATGTGGCTTATCGCATCGACACCTCAAACCAGACCATCCTATCCGATGGTGTCACTACATGGGTGCACAACCGCTCCGAAGGCCAGGTGATCATCAATGATTTCGTGGAAGACGAATCGGCTTTCTCTTTAACCCAGTTTCTCGGGAGCTTTTCCGACGACTACCGATCGACCTACCAGGGCAGCGAATTACTCAAGGACGCGGGCCACGAGCGATTGCGCCTTCACCCCCTCGATGATTTTGCTGCTTTCCGTCAAGTGGATCTGTGGATTCGGGACAGCGATGGATTGGTGACGCGTCTAATCGCTGTGGACCTGAACGACGTGCGGATGGTGTTTGATCTTTCCAGTATCGAAGTCGACCCGCAAGTGGGTCCTGACGAATTCACGTTCCAGATCCCTGAGGGTGTGGAACAGATAGACCTGCGGGAAGAGGGCTGATGGCCAGACGCGCCAAAGATGTAGCCGTGCGCGTCGGCAGCTTTGCTGTCGCCGGTCTCCTGTTGTGGTTGGCGCTGCGGGGAGTCGACTTCAACGCCGTGGCCAATTCCCTTGCCGATGCTAATTACTGGTGGCTTCTTCCAATCACGGCGGTCACGCTTCTCAGCCATTGGTTTCGAGCCGTTCGCTGGTCCCTTTTCCTGGACGTTACTTCGCGCTCAGATGCTGATCCAGGAGAGGCACCCATGCCTGTCTCGCGGACAAACGCCTATGCTTCCGTCATGGTCGGTTACATGGCCAACTACGCGGGGCCCAGACTTGGAGAAATCATTCGGACTGCGAACGTAGCCAAGCAGGAAAAGCGTCCTTTTTCTACCGTGCTCGGTACGGTAGTGGTGGAACGCTTGGTGGATATGGCCACATTTGCCCTGCTTCTCCTGACCGTTCCCTTGATTTTCGCAGATCAGATCGGGGAGCTATGGTCTCTCCTGTCTGCGCCGCTTAGTGAATGGATGGCCAGCACATCAAGCGTAGTCCTGATTTCGACTTCCGTTCTGTTCGTACTGGCGGTTTTGGTCGGGCTATGGTTCCTCGTTCGTGGATTCAATGACCCATCCTCCCAGTTGGGCGCCCTTGCCGAACGCTTTCGTGAGGGAATGCTGAGCCTGGTACGAACTGGTAAGCCCGTTCAGATCCTGGCCCATACGCTGGCTATGTGGGTTTGCTACGGATTCATGGCCTGGCTTCCCTTCATCCTGCTAGGCCAGCATATCGATTTTGATATCGGTCCGATTGCCGCTTGGGGCATCATGCTCATCGGAGCATTCGGAGTCATTATCCCCTCACCGGGGGGAATCGGAACCTATCATTTCATCACCATCCAGTCCCTGGCGTTGCTGTTCAACATGCCGCAGACCGAGGCTGCGACCTACGCCCTGCTCACGCACACGGGTCAGATGATGATCTATATCGTCGCCGGTTTCATTGGCATCTTGTTCATGGGCAATCGGCTTACCACTACAACCCCACCGAACGAATCGTAACTCATCGATCAGGCGCATGAATCGACTTTCTTTCCGTTCACATATTGTGAAAGGCCTTCTGGTCCTCTTTTTCGGTCTCGGCTGCCTGCATTCCGCAGAGGCGCAAGTGGCTCCAAAAAGCGATTCATCCCTCATTCTGGGTGGGCCCATCCGCTCCGTCGCACCCCAAAGCGTGCCTGTTGAGTTGGCTCGGGTTTTCTTGACCCTGGAATCGGACTGGACGCGCTCAGAAGGTACGGCCTCAATCTGGGCAGCTGCCGGACCAGACTCCGTCTTGATTCTGAATGTGGCCGATCTTGAAGTCCAGTCCGTGACGTTCCCGGAGTTGGACAACGAGGCAGTCTGGCAGGTGGACAAGGGTACATTGACGATCCTCGTTCCCGAGGGTGTCACCAGTAGCTGGCGCGTGGATGTATCCTATCGCGTAGCTAGCGCATTCCGGATTCTTCGAGAGTCAGGACAGGTGGTAGCCACGTGGACGTCTTCCCTTCCGGGACGCGCTACCTGGATGCCTCTTCCTGCTGACGAAATCGCTGCTTCCGACTACCATGTGTCTATTTCCGCCCCGAAAGGATGGCGGATCCTGATGTCTGGCGACGGCGGCGAGGGCACGTTCGAATTGGACGAGCGCATGATCAGTCGCACCGAATTATCTGGTGTCTTCCCCCGGGAGATAGGTTTTCTGGCCTGGAAGCCTGAGTCAGTGCCTGCACTGCTGCAGGGATCGGTCGATGATGTGCTCACGTCCATGGGCATGGACGCGACTTGGCTGACCGCCGTGCTGGGAATGGGAGGATCCGATCCGATTACCCTGCTGTCGGTGGATGGCGAGATGATTCCTGCAGCCTTTCCGGGATTTGGCGTGCAGTCTACGGGCCGAATGAATCAGGGTGATGGTTGGCTGCAGACTTACGAGCAACTGTGGCGCGAGTATCAGGTGGTGGTCACGCCTGCACTTGGCCGATTGTCCCCGACAGACTACTGGATTGACACTGCATTCAGTGCCTGGTTGGCCATAGAACACATCCGACGCGTGGATGGAGATGCTGGGGCTGGGCTTGTGCTCGACGAATTGCGCAGTCGCTACCTGACCGAGTCCGCCGTCTATGTTCGTCCGCTCGTCTGGGACCGCTGGCACGTCGCATCCGACCTGCGCGATCGCCATGCCGAAGCCAAAGGAGCATGGGTTTTCCGGATGTTGCACGAGCGACTGGGACCGGACGTATTTACCGAAGCCATGACTCGGTTTTTCGTTGCGGCCCGGGAAGGAGTGGTTGACTCCGAGACCCTTCGCCGTGAACTGGAGGTGGTTTCCCGCGAGGACCTCGGAAGCTTTTTTGACACCTGGGTTTACGCTGCAGGACACCCTGTGATTTCACTCTCCTACCAGTACGACCCGAACAGCGAGAACACGAATCTACAGCTGAAGCAGCATCAGGAAGGACAGCTCGTACCGGAGACCTTTGTCTTTGACGCCGCCTTCCAGTACTCGACCTTGGCCGAGACAAACAGCATTACGCTACGCGTCGATGAACGTGAGCGTCGGACACAAATCCCCACTGGTATTGCTCCGCGCTTTATTCATCCAGACGCTCTGGCCACCGTCCCGCTGGATTTTGCGACTCCGCCTCCTGAGAACGATCTGGTTTCCCAGCTTCGTTATTCCATGGATGCCACCTCGACTATCCGTTCGCTTCGTTTGCTGGCTGGCTCCGCAGTGGATCCTTCCATGCTACTTGGACTGCGCAGCTTGGTGACCAACACTACCGAACCGGCCTTTCTGGCTGCAGCAGCCCCTGTTTTAGCCAAGATGGCGCCCTCATCTTCAGCATTGAACCTGCTGATCTCCTGGACGACTCACGAGGATACAAGGGTGCGTGCTTCAGCTGTTCAGGCGCTCATGGCATTCTCGGATGCACCAGAGGCGTTCGATGCCGCCCTGGCTGTCGCAAATACCGGAGGGGATGCTCATGAATTGGCTGCAGCGGTTCAAACGCTGGTAGCCCTTCGACCAGGATCGGCGTGGCCAATTATCCGCTCCGCACTCGTCACTGAGTCCGAGGGTGATCTGGTTCGCATCCAGGCCCTGGAGCTGATCAATAGTGACACGGCAGACGAAAATGATCTTGCCATGGCTGTTCTGCCGCATCTGGACGGATCGCCGGACGTGAGCGCGGCCGCGTTGCTTTGCTTGACACGCCTGTTTCCGGAGGGACCTCGAACAACCCGGACCGCCGAAGAGTGGCTGACAAATGCTTCCACCATCAAGAGAGCGGCGGCCATTGAGGCGATTACTGGGCGAGAGCTCGATGATGTGCCACGGGCTCTTCTCGAATCGGCCCTCGAGCGAGAACCGGACATTGGGCTCAGAAGGCAAATTGAAGCGATTCTGAGTCGATTTGACGACGCCTGAGACCCACCCTGTGACAATTCGCCTGGCCATCCAACGGCTCGAATCGGCATTGAAACGGCTCGCGGACCCGGCCTGACGGTTCAGGTCAATTCACTTTGCAGGGGCTACACAGCGACCTACTCTTACACTGCGACGGAAGGGATTCCCCACCGATCGTACGGAAGTCGCTACCGATTGAAGCCGCAGCCAAGTGAACCAGATTTGACACCGCAAAACCATGCAGGCAAGGACTGACAACGGACAGGCCAATCCTTTGGATGGCTTGATCAGCGACGACATCTACGACGTACTCGAAAATCATAATCTCCTCAGTGAAAAGGGAGTACGAGATTATCGGATCCGAAAGGCATTCAAGACGATGCGCAGCCAAAACGTATCTGCGTACGATGCCATCGAAATGTTGCGAGAGGAATTCCCATACTTGCAGTTCGATACGATTCGCAAGATCGTCTACAAATTGAACGGGAATCGTCGCTGAATTCAGCAGCGAGCCGCATTCGATTGCTGCATGGGGTCGCTTGGCCCTGTGATGGTATCAGCAATCGGACTGGTTTCAGGTGTCGATAGCTCCTTCGGGTTCTGTCACGCTTGAAAGGTGGGCGCCCCGACCGGCCTTTGCGCGGTATCGCATCGGTTGGTCGGGGTCGTTTGTTTTTAGGCTATCGGGTTATCTCGCTACGGCGCAACCCGGTTCAAATAAGCCTGAAAAAGCAATAAGGCGGCGGCCACAGAAGCGTTGAGTGACTCCACGCCTTCGTCCATCGGAATGGATATGCGATAATCGCATGCCTTTGCCACAGCACGGGACATTCCCTTTTCCTCACTACCGATTACCAGTGCCAGCGGACGGTCCCAGTCCATTTCAGTCAGTGAGGTTTCCCCGCCGCCATCCGCTCCAGCAATCCAGTACCCTCGCTCTTTGAGCTGTTCAACGAGCTGAGGTAGGCTGCTGGTACGCGCGACCATGACCTGCGAAAGAGTCCCCGCCGATGTCTTGACAGAAGCCGCCGTGACCGGGGCTGCTCCCCGCTCGGGAATGATGACGCCTTGCACGCCTGTAGCTGCGCAACTACGCACGATGGCACCAAGGTTGTGCGGGTCCTGGATGTGGTCGAGCACAACAACCACCGGCTTCTGATTCCGGACATCATCTTGGTTGGGCGCAATCCGGCTAAGCATGTCATCCACATCCAGATACTGGATGGGCGATACTGCCAGTACGACGCCTTGATGATTCACGCCGGGCACCAGCTGGTCAAGCTTTGCTTTGGGAACGAATTGTACCGGAATGCGACTCTCGCGCGCTAGATGCTCCATCGGCTTCAGGGAGCCTGTTACCCCTTTTTGGAGCAGTACCTTTTCGATGCGGCTGGCGTCTGATTCCAACTGTTCCCGCGCCGGATTTCTTCCCGCAATGAACCGGGATCGGTCTTCGCCTTGAGGTGCTTTCCGCTCATCCGGGCGGGATCTGTTTCCGGGCCCCTCTTCTGAACGTCGACGCGCACCACCGCGTGATTCATTTCGCGCACCACCGCGTGATGCGTCTTTCGGACCACGTCGTGGTCCGCCGCGTCCTTTCTGATCTCTTCTTGGTCCTGGCATACGTCTAGGCTGCGATGATGACCCGGCACGACTCGTACCGGCAGCACAAAGGTAGGTCGGGTCTATCGAAGCCGCCAATCGTACCTTTCATCAGCCAAGTAAAAACTGTGTGCCGCATGTCTTCTGTCCGATTCTCCATGACCCAGCCGTTGCGACGCGTCCTCGTCGCCCATGCTCGTGATTGCTTCCGATCGCAGCAGTGGTTGGCGGCCCATTGGAAAACTTACCACTACCTGTTCGAGCCTGACTTTGAAGCTGCCTGCCAAGAATCTGATCGGTTTATCGGAATCCTGGAAGATTTTGGAGCTACTGTCGATCTGCTCGATGCAGATAATTGCCCAGGACTGGACAGTCTGTACGTCCACGATCCAGTGATTGCCGCCGGACCGGGATTGATGCGCGCATCGATGGGCAAGGCGGAACGAAGGCCTGAAACAGAGGCTGTGGCCAACCAGCTGGAGAGGCTTGGCATGCCTGTTCATGAGATCACCGATCCCGATGCCCTGATTGAGGGAGGGGATGTGGTCTGGTTGCGGGGCGACCTACCTGCCGTAGGCATCGGTTTTCGGACCAATCACGCCGGAGCGGACGCGCTGGAAGCTCTTTGCGGTGACGCTATCCGTGAATTGATCCGGGTGTCCCTTCCCTGGGACAATGGCCCTACGGACGTGCTTCACGTAATGTCGCTGGTCTCTCCGTTGAGCGCAGACACGCTTCTCATTCACACCCGACGCATGCCGGTCGAATTTCGTCAACGCCTGGACCGGGAGGGATTCCGGTTGATTGAGGTGCCAGAGGATGAGTATGCCTCACTCGGAGGAAATGTGTTGGCCCTCGATGAGAGCACGTGCCTCATTGAAATGGGAAATATCAAGACCATCCGCTTGCTCGCAGACGCGGGCTTCCAGGTCCTCACCTACGACGGGCGCAACATCTCACTCGCCGGCTGCGGAGGCCCCACCTGTCTCACTCGTCCCCTTCTCCGCGGATGATAGATCGCGATCACCAGGCGCCCACGTCTTGACGACGCCGATCACACCTATCAAAATCAGCGACATGGCAATGAGCTCGGCCTGGGTGACCGTCTGGCCAAAGATTTCCATGGTGTTGTTGACCCGAATCTTCTCTATGAAGAAGCGTTCGGCGCCGTTGAACACGAGATAGACCCAGAAAAGCCATCCAGTCCGGTGCACGTGCTTGCGGAAGGACCAAAGGATGGCAAAAATGACCGCCGCCATCGCAAACTCATACAGCGGTGTCGGATAGACGGGCGTCATCGACAGATCGATGCCCAAAATGTTGTTCGGATACGTCTCCGCCCAAAGCCACATCGGGATCCACTCCGGTTTGGCCGCTACATCAGCCGCAACGCCCCAGTCGCCATCTCCCGAAAGGTGACATCCAATACGACCGATACCGTAGGCGATGATCAGTCCAGGAGCCATGGCGTCGGCGACTGAGCCGAGATCCAGTCCTTTTTTCCTGACGAATCGCACGACTGCGTATGAACCCAGTATGAGCCCCCCGTAGAAGGTGAACCCACCGGTTGTAAAAATCATCTGGGCGGGCGAGCGGAAGAACTGGTCCAGGTTTTCCAGAATATGGAACAGACGTGCCCCAAGGAAACCGACGCCAATGACGATCATCGTGATCGTACCCACAACAAAGGAAGGACTGACCGTCACCATCCGCTTGCGACCTTTTCCCTTCTGCTCTGGATCCGGAATTTTCACCCCGTTCAGCTGACCGATGGCATACATCCGGTCGAATTCTTTCTGCAGGATCCATGCCCCGATCATCGCTCCGACAGCCACCATGAATCCGAACGAATTGATCGGAATGGGAAGGCTGAAGCCGAGATAGTCAGTAAAAAGGTCGCTCAGACGAGGATACATACGAGCCTTATGCGTTAACGCGATGTGGAATGTCTTCTAGTCGGACAGTCGACTGTTCACCAGTCTCCATGTCCTTAAGCTGAACTTCGCCGGCGGCGAGTTCATCGTCCCCGACGATGGCCACAAACCGGGCTTCTTGCCGATTGGCCTCTCGCATCTGCGCCTTCATGGAGCGCCCTTTCAGATCGAAGGATACATCCAGTTTTTGGGCTCTCAGCTGTGCGGCTGCCCCGAAGGTCCAATTGACTGCTGCATCGCCCAGCGCCACCACGAATACATCTATCCTGGCAGCTTCCGGACCGCTAATTCCCTCTGCGGCGCAAGCAAGAAGGATACGTTCCATACCTGCTGCAAATCCTACGGCTGGGACTACCTGCTTGGACCCCACTTCTTTGGAAAGGAGATCATAGCGACCGCCGCCAGCAATGGAACTCTGTGCGCCCAGCAGCGGGCTTTCAAATTCGAAGGCTGTCCGGCTGTAGTAATCCAACCCGCGAACCAGGAAGGGATCTTCTACAAAATCCATCCCAACGTCAGTCAAGAAGGCTTTGACCTGATCGTGGTGATCGCGACTCTCAGAATCGATGAAATCACTCAGCAACGGGGCATCTTTCAGAAGCGCCTGCTCCTTGTCGCTCTTCGTGTCCAGTATGCGGAGTGGATTCGTTTCCAGCCGCTTACGACTGATATCGGACAGTTCATCAGCTAGTGGCGTCAGGTATTCAACCAACGCCTTTTTGTAGGCTGGGCGGCTGTCCGCATCACCGAGCGAGTTGATGCGCAGGGTATACTGTTTCAGACCCACCCCGGAGAGCACGTCCCGCAAGGAAGTGATGGTTTCGGCATCCGCACGGGCATCTTCCGATCCGATCACTTCAAGTCCAAACTGGTGAAATTGACGATATCGTCCCTTCTGCGGCCGCTCAGCTCGAAAACACGGGCCAATGTAGTACAAGCGCTGCGTTCCGCCTTTCTGCGCAAGGTTATGCTGCAGATAGGCCCGCATGACCGGCGCGGTGACTTCTGGCCGCATCACATAATGTGTCGAGCCACGCTCGAAGGCGAACATCTCCTTGGTCACAATGTCCGTCAGTGCTCCGATGCCCCGGGCGATCAGGTCCGTCGGTTCGATTATGGGCGTCCTGATTTCTCCTGCGCCGTAGCGCCCCATCGTTTCGTGCACGACAGACTCGAGATAGCGCCACACCCGTGACGGAGCAATTGTGTCTCCACCGCTGCTGGATCCGTCAGGTAGGACATCAAAAGTGCCAGGAATGGATTTAAACGTCTTCATGACCTAATTCAACTGGGACTCGATGTCTTGAATCACGTCGAGTAATTCCTCGGTACTGCCCGCCGCCAGCACGCGCTCGCGCGCATCGTTCTGATTCATCATGCGCGAAATACGACTCAAGATGC
>JAURNP010000002.1 GCA_030830105.1 Rhodothermales bacterium
AGGACTGGATCACGGCTTCCAGATTAATGCTGGCCGTGGCGAGGTCTCCATTTTCTATGGCGTGACGGCGTACTGCGTCCAGTGCCTCGATACGGGGGACGTCATCCCGGAAAAGCTTCAGCCCCAGATCTCCTTCCAGGGTGCCCGCCATCAACGTGTCGATGCGCGTCAGACGGCTACCGATGGGCTGAAAGGGCCAGGAGGCCGTGAGCTGTTGGACTCGGTAGGCGCCTGCCAGTGAGTCAATCCCGGGAACAGGGGTCAGCCTGCGGGACTGAGCGAGTGCGGCATCCCATGCCCAGCGTAGTCCCAGATCCTGCCCGAATTGATTGCCGGCAAGGCCCATGAAAAAGGCGCTGCCCAGGACCCGATAACCGGTGATGGTCGGATGCAGATGCTCCAACATCATGTCCCGACCGACCAGACCGTTTGGCGAGGCGTCCTCCAGGGCTTGCTGGGTTTCGACAACCTTTGCCCCGTGCTCCGCTGCCAGTGCGCGGATGATGTCATTGAAGGCCCCGGGCGCACGAAAGCGAAGTTCGTCGTGCTCTTTCGCCGCCAAGTAGGCTGCTTTGGCGTCTTCAATACTCCCCAGGGTTTCCAGCGCTCGACCTCGTAGAAAGTGGGCAGATGCCAGATCGGGTGCACGCTCCAGCAGAACATCCAGCTCGGTGAGTGCCTCATCCGCATTGCCGCGACCCAGCGTGATTGCGGCGGAGCGGACCGCGGTTTCTGCTTCAGCAGACTCGATAGCGGACGAGCCCGAAAGGAAAGGGGATTGATCGCGCAGATTGGAACCGAGCGTCCCGATGTAGACCGGAATACCGGCTTCGCTGTAGCGCTGAAGAAGGACACCCAGGTTGAAACGGAATTGTTCGAGTCCTTCCTGATAGAGATCGGACCCGAAGGCAATCCGTTGCTCGCCGACCATGTCCTGCATCAAGGTGCGTCCGGGGCCATCATCGGATGGCGCTTCGCCGAACAGGCCAATTACTGCGCTGATGCTGTTCTGTAGCAGCTGTACGATGCGGAAGGAGCGCAGGCCCAGGTACAGATTGATCAGGGCGGGGCCAGAGCCGAACGCCTGGGAAGAACCCACGCCGAGCGCGCCGTAGAATTCGTTGTGGCCAGCGTAGATCAGGACCGCGTCTGGTTCAAGGGCGATGATCTCTTCGGACAGGTCGAGCAGCGTGTAGCTGTTCACGGCGGCCATCGAGGTATTCATCACCTCGAAATTGAATGCCGGATGCATCGAACGCAGGTGGCTCTCGGCAACATCCGCCATGTCGGCGCTGAAATAGTAGGGCCATCCAGCGGCAGAGGATCCTCCCTGGAATACGATGCGGAACGTGCTATCCGGCCGAGGCTCGCTGAGCCAATCAAACGGGACACTCGGAAGGTTGACGATGGACGAGAAGTACCGGGCGGCTACATCCTCACGCGGTTGGATGTAGCCAGGGTATCCTTCCACTTCTTCAACAAGGGGCGGATGTGAACCGTAGCCGGCCAATCGCAAGCCTACTTCCAACAGTGCCAGTACCACGAACGGGAGAGCGATTGCCAATACAGAGAAGGCCACCTTCCGTTCTCGAGAAAGCCTGGTCGAGCTGTTCACCCGGGTAGCACTTGCTTTGGATGTGGGTTGTTTAGACACGCGTGTCAGAGTTTCTGAGAGAGGGGCGTGTACTCGCAGCGCGCCGCACGGGTTCGTCACAGCGCCGAATGTCACAGCATGATCGATTCCTTCCGATGTTGTCAGTCTCTGAGCTGAAACAGAAGCTCGAAGATCATTCTGCCTAACAAGCGCGTATTGCGGGTATGATTGTGTTAGAGAACTGCAGAACTATTGCAGAACTTTCGAGGAGTGGTGATTGGCGAGTCTGCTTCACCAAACCAATGTGAGGCACACTCATGGCGACACTACTTGTCAAGACACTACTATCTTAAATTCTTTTACTCGAAGTGCAGGATATCGCGCAAGACCATCGCGCTAAAGACATCGGACGAGGCCACTGCTTTTTAGCTGAAGGCCTATCACGAGTCAGAATACGCGCTTGGTCGCTGGTCGCCCTGGGAGAGTCCCCAGAAGGCACCTTGGGACGCTAATATTCAGTCTGCTCGTATCTTTACCACACGTGCACCCCCTTTGGATCCGTATGAGAAAACGCCTCTCTCCTCTCACGTCAACAATGAGTTCCCGATCTCTTCTCCTGGTCGAGGCTGTCGTTATCATCGTGAGTATTCTACTCTCACTGTATCTGCAAGGCCTGTACGACAAGTCGAGGATGACTGAGCGGAAAGAGGATCTGCTACAAAGTCTGGCAACGGTTATTGAGCAGGATATGGCTCAAATCGAGTACTTTTCACAGATCCAGAACAGGTCATATCGCAGTGCAGAGTTGTTACTCGGTAGCGATCTCGATATCACACTAGATTCCTTATACTGGCATTTATCCAGCGTAGGGATGGGATTGCGTAGCTTTTTCCCGCAGCGTTCTCCATTTGAAGAGATAATCGATGCGCAGGTGACTCGACATATACGCTCTGTCGAGCTCAGAGCAGACCTCTTCAAACTGTTCAGCGAAGATCTGGAGCGCCATGAAGTACATACCAAGGAGTATGACCAACTCTTTCTGACATTCAACCGATACCTGTCAGAGACCTATCTCTTGGTGGATTGGTGGCGAGAAGGTCTGGGAACCCTACCAGAAATTGATATCACATCTTTTGACGGGTCCATGCATCCTCAAAATGATCGCAAACTAAGGGGAATGCTCATAGAAGCTCTTTTTGCAACCTCCTCATATGCCTCTGAACTAGCTTACCTCAGAGCAAAGTATTCCGAACTGCAGAACCACATAGTGATGGAGCTCAAACAGAACTGATCCGTTCTGTTTCATTATGGGATCCGCTTCTGATTTCAACGACTAAATGCTTAACCTCCCGGAAGTGCTAATGAACAGAAAAAGTCACGTTTTTGAAGTAGTGGGTATTGGCACCGTCATCGTTTCTCTCCTGTTCGTTGCAGTCGAATTGCATCAGAATACCAAAGCTGTTCATGGACAGACAAATCAGGCAATCGCGGATAACGTCAATGCTCTCTATCTCGCAATTGCAACGGATGATGAACTTGCAAGGGCATGGATTAAACTTTTCAGTGATGAACGGAGTGAGGATTTGAGTCCTGAGGAGCGCATTGTACTTGAAATGAGCCTTTTATCTGGCTTCAGGCGTGTCGAAAACATTTGGTATCAGGTGGACGAAGGCTTGATAGAAGAGCGGGCACTTACGCGGATAGGATATGACCCTTATATCACCAATATTGGCATAGCGACGTGGAATAAATTTCGGGGTGGTTATGATCCTGCCTTCGTTAGCTACTTTGAGCAGCAGATTGCCATACATATTGGGTCAGAAGCAGTTGGGAATGATGGAGAAGTTGCTCAGGAGTAGCCTGGTAACAAAACAATCTAGGAAAACCATTTGAGAAGGCTTGTCAGCGCTCCAGGCCTCCCTCCCTTCCAGATCCTAAAACAAAAATACCTGCCATGAAAATATTTTCAGTTATCACAATCATTTGTCTGCTCGTACTTCCAGGATGTTCATCTGAGAAAAGTGAGCTAGAGCTAGCTGCTGTACAACTTGAGCGTGACCTTGAGATGTACAACGGGGTATGGGACAAATTTCTTAAGGACGGCGATACTTCAGTTGTAAATGCCGACAATTTTACCGAGGACGTGGTTATCGTAACGTCTGAGGGTGATCTAGTTGGTATTGATGCGTGCCGTGACTACTACGCCAATTACCGAACGGGCTTCACAGAGATTGAATGGAGTATCCTTGATGCATTCGGTCAGGGCGACAAGTTGGTTAAACACTGGAATTTCAAAGGGAAGCACACGGGCGAGTTTTTCGGAATGCCCGCCACGGGGAACTATCTGGACCTCTCAGGAACGACGATTGTCACCATGCGAGACGGTAAGATTGCTAAAGAGCATGACTTCTTTGACATGCAATCTCTGATCAATCAACTCTCCACAGGTACGGATGGAAGCGTTACCGTCGATGAGTACCGCTCAGTGAATTGAAACGCACTCTATGAGCGAGCTCGCTTCAGGGCTGCCTCAAGGTCACCAAGTGAAAGCTCGTAGAGCTGTAACGCAGCCTTTTTACTCTTCAGGTACTTAAGCTGCATCCCTAAAGCGGCTCTGACAGTTTGGTTTTCTCGAAGGACGTGAGAGAGCGTATCGACATATTCATCTACGCTAACATTGGTGTCGCTTGCCTGAATGAGAAAAGAGGGATGTTTTGAAAGGAACTCGTCCAAAAGAGTGGACTTCAGAAGTCGCTCTTCAGCAAGGCCTGCTGTAACACGACTCTGACTTCGGATATGCAGGTTTGTCAGTGCCGTTTTCAATTCATTTGAACCGATGTATTTGAGTCCATCGCTGGCGATGAGCGTTGTGTACGTCTCGGCTGGGGGACTGAATAAGCTGTTGTTGAATAAGCTGAACTCGATTCGCGTTTTACTTGAAGTAACTGCATCTAAGGCCCCTTGCGTCATGTCTTCCAGCTCCAGGAGTTTTGAATAGATCGCGATGTCATCTGAAACGTCTCGCGAGGCCCTGATCTCGAATTCCCTGATTGTCTCGATTTCAGTGGCCAGGGCTCCTAGAAGTCGATTCTCTTCTGCCTTTTCAAAGCGCATCTGAGAAAAGCTGGTAACTCCGAATGAGGCGCTTACGCCAAGAAATATTACGACGAACTCAAGCGCTAGCTGTTTTAGGTTGGTGTCCTTCATGCGTTGCTACTGACGTTTTTGAATCGGCCCCCTCAGCATACGGCTTATTTTACGTACTTAGAACAGCGCAGTATCACCGTGCAATAGAACTGCAGAACTCGTTGAGAACTGCTCCCTGAAAACGCGCTTCTTGGGTCAATTAAAGCTAAATAGGACGGTAGCGCACTTGCATGGGGTGCAAGTTCTTCCTGAGAGCGCCTAACTCTATATTGAGATATCCAGTGCTACCTAATCGGGTAGAGAGTAGACGCATCTACTGAACAGAGAACTGTGGTGAGTCGAATGTAATCAGGAGGAATACTCAACAAAAAAGGCCATCCTGAATAAACAGGATGGCCTCTGAGGGTGGCGAGAGAGAGACTTGAACTCTCGACCTCCGGGTTATGAATCCGACGCTCTAACCAGCTGAGCTACCTCGCCTTTCTGCCTATCGGAGCGAAGGCTCCGTTTCAGGCAAAGCGGGGGAAAAGTAATGCATCGGGCCGCTTCCAACAACGCCGGTCTGAGAACATCCTCACGATCCGCGCCAATTTCATGCTCGTCGGGATCCCGGAGAAGGGGGTACCGTCTCACTCGCATGCCACTATCCAGTATCATCGGACAGCACCGGGTTCAGGATTCCTTGACGCGGGCCCTCTCATCGGGCCGGGTAGCGCACGCGTACCTTTTCCATGGCCCGGATGGTTGTGGTAAAGCTGCGGCTGCACTGGCCTTTTCCCAGGCTCTGCAGTGCATACAGTCTCAGGATGGAGATGCCTGTGGAGCGTGCATGGCTTGTCAGAAGACTCAGCGAGGGGTTCATCCGGATATTCATGTCCTGATGCCAGTGAGAAAGGACACAAAAGATGAGGAGCGAGGCCGCCGCATTCAGCTTCTCTGGGAGGATCCTTATCAACCGGCTGACTTTCAGTCGCTACCAAGTTTGGACGGCAAGGGAGGAGCTTCCAACAAGCAGACCCTCTATTCTCGAGAAATGGTAGTGGAATGGTTGCGGCGCCCGATGAGCTATCATCGAGCAGAAGGGCAGTATCGGATTGCCATCTTGCTGGCGGCCGACAAGATGCGAGAGGAGGCGGCAAACGCTTTCCTGAAGTTGCTGGAAGAGCCGGGGGACCGTTCGGTGTTCATCCTGGTCACTACCCGTGTCGACCATTTGCTGCCCACCATTTTGTCACGCTGCCAGCAAATCCGATTCGACCCGTTGGATAGGAGCGCAATAGAACAGGCGATGCAGGCTCGTCACGCCGAACCCCGACTGGCAGCCATGCTGGCGCGAATGTCCGGAGGCTCTCTGCGTCGCGCAATAGCTCTTGCCGCTGATCAAGACATGATGGCTGTGCGCGACGACGTCATGGAGTTCTTGCGAAAGAGTTACCAGGGTAGAGGCGACACGGTCGTTTCACTGGTTGATCATATGGCCCGGCCGGGCCGTGAGGCGGTAAAATTCCAGTTGGACCTGCTGCTGGCCATTCTTCGGGACATGCTTCTGATGCAGAAGGTGGGAGACCGGGAGCTGATAGTGAATATCGACCAGATTCAAGCCCTCGAGAAATTCGCTGCCAATCTGCCCGAGGCGCGGCTGGATCTGATGGTACAAGCCGTAGAACAGACCATCGGATTGGTCGAGCGCAACGTGAATGTCCGGCTTGCGCTGATTGCGCTGTCGCGCTCCCTGTATGCTGGCATGCACGGGATGTCCGATACCGTTCCGAAGCTGGATCTCGCAGGATAACAAAATCGCTCAGTCGTCCAGTTCGTCCAGAGGGCCCAGGTTTTCCAAAATGTCGTCAGCGTCAGATCGATGCAGCGCCAAAATGGCACCATGAGGCACTATAACGAAGGTATCACCTTCGAACTGGATCTCGATGGCCTCCTTTCGCATGAAGAAGGCATGGTCGCCAGCCCGAGCCTGAAGAGGCAGGTACCGAACGGCCTCTCGGTTCTGAGACCAGGGTTCTCCTTCGGAAAATTCAGGATTCGGGATAATGTAACCCGGACCAATGCTGACCACGCGACCGCTGTGGATCCGCTCCTGCTCTGCCACCGATGCCGGTAGTACCAGCCCGGACGTCGTCTTGCGCTCTCCTTCGTCGGGTGCGATCAATACGCGCTCGCCCACCATGATCAATTCTCCCATGGTCCTGCTGCTTCGTTTAGTCGGTGGATGATTCTTGCATCAGTCGCTTAAGGACTGCAACGCACCGATCGATACCCCGGTCCCGGTGATAGAATGCACCGCGAGCTATCGCAGCGTGGCTCCAGGACATGTACGTCTCCGGATCATTCCGCACAACTGAGAAAAAACGATCGAGGGTCTCGGCCTCGTTCCAGGATGCAAGGTATCCGAGACCGTTCTCAGCCACTTCCTGTCCCAAGGGACCTTCTGCGTCGCAGATGGCCAGCATGGGCGCTCCCGACGTCATGCCTGGAATGAGTTTGGAGGGGACAAACGAGCTTCCAGCACCCGGCTTCTCGGTAATGACATAGGCATCGGCCCAACCCAATTTTTGAGCAAGACCAGCTTCGTCAGTCAGATTACCCATGGAGAATCGATTGTCACCGGATTGGCTGATCCATGAGCGCACCTCCTCAGCACGACCACCGGCTCCCTGAATACGCATCTCAAAAAACGCATTCGACTGCGAGAGCCATTTGCAGAACTCAAGCAGGTTCTGCTTTCCTCCAATGTTTCCCGAATACAATAGCCGCACTGGGCGACTGGGAGGCACGGCGCTGCGAGGAGTTGCCGATGCCAGGTGCTCTGCCAGCGAAGCATGCATCCAGTTGGGCACGAGCTCGATGTTCTTGGCAGGGTTCGGAATCTGTCGCAAAGCCTCTATCATCGGCGCAGAGATGGTACTCCACAGATTGGCTTTGCGGAAAAGCGCATTCTGGACTCGAACCAGCAACTGGGTAGGTCCGCCAATACCTCCGGCCGCAGCAGCTTGCGCTGACAGGTCTTGAACGTTCAGCCAAAGGGGGGTGTTTGATCGACGCGCGTTCCATCCGGCGTAGGCGACGGCCCCCACCAATGGGCAGAACACCAACATGGCGTCGAATTCGCCCTTCCGGACTGGCTTTCTGGCCAGCGACAGGAAAAAAGAAGCTTCGTATACCAGGCGCTGCAGGAAGCTGTTGGGATTGGAAGGGATGTATATCCCGAACCGCTCTACGTTGAGTTCGCCGTGATATTCCCGGCGGATGCGCCATCCGTTCTGGCCACTCACGTCGGTCCATTGCGGGTAGTATGGGTACGCACACCGAATACTCACGTCGAATCCGCGCTCGGCCAGGCCGTCACACAGATCTGCGAAGAGGACGCCGCCTCCCAGGTCTGGCCGGAACACGTTCACGACCACCAGTACCCGGGGCTTTCGGGCGTTGGTCAAATTCGTATTGGAGTCCTCGTTCACGTTCACAATAGACAGGGATCGGGCAGGGGGCTGACAGCTGAAACAGCTTCATCACCTACGAGGAATCTGCCATTCCGAAACGGGCCGATATAAAAATAGCACAGCCGACAAAGAGGCTGTGCAGATTCGGTGTGGAATCCGTTCTCATCCGCGTGGGCAGCGAGAGAGGGGCTGGTCAGCAAACTCGGGAGGAGCCGGCAGTGCGTCAGAGCAACTGGAAGACCGTCAGGATTAGCAATCCTACGGCTCCTGCTCCGAACGTCATGGCTTTGATGGCCCGATCGACCGGATTTCGCATGGTCATGCTGTGGGGTTCGGTATGGAGTGAATACAGGGTGAGCAGATCCTGTACCCGATAGCCATCAAAGTCGTTCTAAGGACGTTTCAGGCACTCGCCAATATACATACACATATATATGAGCACAACTTCTATATAAATTTATGGCGGTGTATCTGTACATCGAACAAAAACGTCCTTTCAGAACCAGAAAGGCAATAAAACAGAAAATACAAGTGGACAAAAAAACACCCGGCAGGCTTACGACCTGCCGGGTGTTGATACCGTTGGTGAGGTAGATGTGGTTAAAAAGAAACCGCTCTTACCACTCGTTTTCATCCTTGGAAACGCTCATATCTACCGGCACCGGGTAGTTGCGCGAGAAGCACGCATCGCAATATCCATGTTCACTCGTATTGGCTACGGTCACGGCTTCGCGCATTCCTTCCACCGTCAAATACCCCAGTGAGTCAACTCCCAGCCATTTGGCCATGGCATCGACATCTTCGCCGTGCTGATTGGCAAGTAGTTCTTCCTCGGTCGGGAAATCCATGCCATAGAAGCAGGGGCTGACCACGGGAGGAGAGGCTACCCGGAAATGCACTTCTTTGGCTCCCGCATCCCGCACCATCTTGATCAGTTGCCGGGCCGTAGTGCCTCGTACGATGGAGTCGTCAACCATGACGACTATGCGGTCCTTCAGGACGCCCTCAACGGTGTTGAACTTCGAACGGACCCGCTGTTCGCGAGATTGCTGTCCTGGGGAAATGAAGGTGCGACCCACATAGTGGTTACGAATCAATCCGATTTCGTACTTCGCCTTCAACCCGATCTTTTTGCACTCAGACACATAGCCCAAGGTCGCTGTATTGGAAGAATCAGGCACGGAGATCACGATGGGCGCGGGCACGCCTTTCTCAACTGAAGGGACAGGGGCGTCGTGAGCGAGCTGCTTGCCCATTTTGCGACGCACCTTATCAACCATTTCTCCGAAGATCTTTGAATCCGGGCGGGAGAAGTAAATGTATTCGAAGACACACTGGCTGACTCCGTGGTTCTGAGCGAGCTGATAAGACTCGAACGAACCCGCGTCAATTCCCTTTTGATTGATGACGATGAGTTCACCGGGACTCACATCACGTACGTATTCAGCGCCTACAAGGTCAAAGGCACAGGTCTCGCTGGCTACGCACCAGGCATCCTCGGAAGGATTCCCGGATGCTGACGGAATACGTCCTATCGCAAGCGGTCGAAAGCCATTCGGGTCGCGAAGCGCGATCAGCGAATCGTCTGTCATGATGGCGAGCGAGAAGGCTCCCTCCAACTGGGAGACCGCATCTGTGATTTGGTCAGTCTGCTTGCGCCGCGTGCTTTGCGAAATCAGGTGCAGGACCAGTTCCGAGTCGGCTGTGCTCTGGAACAGCGTCCCACGTTCAATGAAGCTGTTCCGGATCTCCCGCGCGTTGGAAATATTACCATTGTGCGCGAGTGCCAGGTTGCCGTCCCGATAATGGACCAGGAAGGGCTGGATGTTCGAGTGGTTATCGGCCGCCCCCGAAGTGGAGTAGCGGTTGTGTCCAATCCCAGCGGTGCCCAGTAATTTGGTATCGAAGACGGAAGGGTCCTTGAAGACATCCAGCACCAAGCCTGGCGCCTTGTGCACCGGCATCACTTTCTTTCCACGCTTCTCATCGAAGACGGAGGTGACAATGCCGGCGGATTCTTGTCCCCGATGCTGTAGGGCGTGCAGCCCCATGTAGATCTTGTGGGCTGCATCGACGGCATTGAAAATGCCGAAGATGCCACAGTACTCGCGAATTTCGCTCATGATCGACGGTGTGCGACGAGGAAAGACGGCTTGAATGCCAGCTCCTTCTGTCTGGTTTCGTGGAGATTGCGTGTGTCCACAAATTCAGATTGAGGCTCCTGGCATCACTCTTTTGGACTGCCAATATACAGGGGCCGCCCCACCAAAAAGAAGGGTTTGTGGACAACCCGGTACGCTATTGCTGCAATCAGTTCGTCGCTTCCTGGGACGCCCGTTCGATGTGGAGTCTGACCTGGATAATGCGGTTGTTTTCCGTCTCATCGACAGTCAGCTTCAGCGGGCCATACTCGAAGGTGTCGCCTTCGCCAGGAATCTCA
>JAURNP010000035.1 GCA_030830105.1 Rhodothermales bacterium
AGTGCATCATGCGTAACCACCCCATGTGGCGTCCTCTTTTCATAGCGCTGATTACTGCCGGCTTGTTGATTGGGACCGGGCTGTCCGCCTCGGATGCGAACGCCCAGTATTTCCGCTACGGCAAGAACAAGGTGCACTACGAAGACCAGGACTGGTCTTTCATCCAGAGCCGTCACTTTACGGTCTACTATTACGGCGATCCCTCGCTTGCGGACTTCACGGCACGCGCAGCGGAAGAGGCTTTTGGACCCATGGCTGACCTGTTTCGATTCGAACCTGAAAAGCGGATCGCCATGATTGTCTACCCGAACCATGCCGAGTTCGCGGTGACCAATGCCGTCAATCTACCCACCTATTCGGAAGGGATTGGAGGTGTGACTGAGCTCTACAAGAATCGTATCGCCATTCCGTTTGCTGGTGACTATCGGGACTTCCGACGCGTAATCCACCACGAGTTGGTTCACGCCGTCATCAACGAGGTCTACTACGGTGGGTCGGTACAGAGCTTGATCCAGTTGGGGCAACGCATGCGCATCCCGGACTGGTTCAACGAAGGCTTGGCAGAGTATCTCGCGCTGGGCTGGGATACCCAGTCGGATATGTACGTACGCGAGGCAATCATCAACGATCACCTGCCGGACATCGCGCAGCTGAACGGGTACTTTGCCTACCGGGGAGGCCAGGCTGTCTGGGATTTCGTGGCCGAGTAATACGGAGAGGAGAAAATCGCGGAGATCCTGCGGCGTCTACAAACCGCACGCTCAGTCAGCCATGACTTTCAGCGTTCCATTGGCCTGAGTGTCGAAGAGTTGAGCGACCAGTGGAAACGCTCGCTCCGGGAAATCCACTTCCCCGAAGTCACTGCCCGCGAATCTTTGGAAGAAATCGGACAGGCCATCATCACGCGGGAACAGGGGTTTTACAATGCCAGCCCCGCGCTTTCCCCTCTGGGAGACAAGCTGGCCATTGGACGACGTATCGAGCTGCGACGTGATCGCGCGGAATCATCGGGCTCTTCCTTGACCGCACCCGTGCTGGAACGCTCTTCCACCGAGCAAATCAACCTGCCCGAATCTTCCGAGGAAGAAGGAGCGCCCATCATGAGGGAGAGGCGGCGAGAACGGTAGTCGAAACGGCCGGACATTTGTGAAAACCCTCCGAAAGCGCTTTCCGAGGAGAGAATCGGACGAACCGGCGGTACGGTCCTCCGTTGACGATGGGCTCCGCTCTTCTGCGCTCCAATGTGGCTGGTTCGCTCACACAGCCCGGTAGAAGATCAACCCACCATATCGCCCGCTTGCCCGATGCAGACCGAGATCCGCAACATCAACGACGTCGAGCTTGAGCTCGAAATCAACGTTCCCGCCAACGACCTGGCTCACGAAATCAATGAAGCCATCCGTCGTCAGCGCGTGCGCACCACCCTCAAAGGCTTCCGCCCTGGCAAGGTGCCGACCTCCATGGTCAAAAAGATGTATGGCAAAGCGTTGGCATACGGTGTCGCAGAGGATCGCGTACAGCAGACCTTCCGCAGCGAAGTACTCGAAGGTGACAACAAATACGATGTACTTGGACAGCCTACCATCACTGAGTTGGACTACGAGTACGAGGGCGACCTCAAAGCGAAGGTTGCCTTTGGCATCCGTCCTTCGTTCGAACTGAAGGATCTCTCCAAAGTGAAGGTCTCCAAGCTTGTCCATGAAATTGCCGACGCCGATGTCGACAAGGAGATTGAGCAACTTCTTGCCCAGCATGCAGACCTGACGCCCGACGATGGTCCCGCCAAGAAGGATTCATATGTGATCGTTGACATGCAGCGTCTCGATGGCAAAAAAGGCGATCCCGTAGAAGGCGAGAAGCAGGAAGGTGTACCGTTTCTCCTCTCCGACGAGAACCTGATGCCCGAGCTGCGTAAGGCAGTAACCGGCATGAAGATCGACAAGACCAAAGAGGTCGCACTTCCCGGACCAGAAGGCGAGGACGATCGCTACTACGCCGTCACGCTGAAAGAAGTCAAGATCCGCGAGCTCCCAGAGCTGGACGACGAGATGGTCAAAAAAGTGACCAATGACCAGGTCGAAACGGCAGACGCTCTCAAGGACCAGATCCGCGAGCAGCTGGTTGACGGCTGGACTCAGCGTAGCCGCGAGTACTTCCAATCCGATGCGATCGAGCAGCTGATCGACCTGCACGAATTTGAAATCCCGAAGTCCGTCGTCGAGATGTACCTCGATGCGTACATCAACGAGATCAAGTCCAAGAACGAGGACAAGCTGCCTGAAGGCTTCAATGAAGCCGGCTACCGCGAAGGCCGCAGGGAAGAGGCTGAAAACCAGGCCCGCTGGATGTTTATCCGCGATGCCATCCTCGCCAACCAGAGCTTCGAGGTCACCGACGAAGATCGCGACGAGCACTTCGAGAAAATGGGTGCCCAGGGCGACTTTTCCGGCGAAATGATGCGTTCCTACTACCAGTCCATGCCTCAGTTGATGGATCAGGTGGATCAGGGCATTATGTCCACCAAGGTGTTCGCTTGGCTCGAAGGTCAGATGAAAGTCACCGAGAAGTCCAAAGATGCCTACGAGAAGGAGATGAAGAAGAAAGGCTGAGTCCTTTCTCCTCCCCTAGAGCTTCATTCGGCACGTGTTGCGGGCCTGACTACGGACTGGCAGTGAGTCCTTGAGCATTGGCGGAACCCGTCGATAACAGGACTGGTTCGAACCAGCGTTTGCTTCTTGACGTGCGCTAGTCACTGGAAGTGAGCAGGCAAGGCCGACCTTTATTCCCATTCAGTCCAATCCAGCGTCCCGATGGTCGAAGATTTTCTCAAGTTCTCGAAGAGTCTGAACAGCACAACCATTCCGAGCAGCATTTACAGCGGCGGGTTCCAGAACGCGCCCATCAGCCAGCTCGTACCTATGGTTGTAGAGCAGTCGAGCCGCGGTGAACGCGCATATGACATCTTCAGCCGCCTGCTGAAGGATCGCATCATCATGCTGGGAACGCCCATCAATGATGCCATTGCAAATTTGATGGTTGCACAGCTGCTCTTCCTCACTTCGGAAGACCCCGAGCGCGACATCAACATCTATGTGAACTCTCCTGGTGGTTCAGTCGATAGTGGATTGGCCATCTACGATACCATGCAGTACATCTCGTGTGACTGCTCCACGATCTGTGTGGGCCTGGCTGCCTCCATGGGCGCCGTGCTCCTGACTGCAGGAACGACCGGCAAGCGTGCTTCGCTTCCCAATTCACGCATCATGATCCATCAGCCGCTGGGCGGCGCGCAGGGTCAGGCTTCGGATATCGAAATCCAGGCACGCGAGATCCTGAAGATGAAAAACTCGCTCTACGGCATCCTATCTCATCACACCGGACAGCCTCAGGACAAAGTGACTGAGGACGGCGACCGTGACTACTGGATGAGTGCTCAGGAAGCCAAGGACTACGGGCTTATTGACAACGTGCTCGTTCCGGGTGAAATGAAAAAGCCGGGTGACAAAGCGTAAGCACTTCGACTTGTTGATACTTTAAGGGCCGGCGATCGCAGATCGCCGGCCCTTTTTCATTCCGTCCCTTCGGGCATCACTCAGGTCCTGAAGTCCCGATACGCAGTCTTTAATTCCCTGTTTGAAATGGCAGACGTCTTTGAATCGCCTACGCTGGAAGGACTCATTGTTCGACTGGAACCGTTGAAACTAAGCCATTTGGACTCATTGTGCGATGCCGGTCTGTATCCGGATCTTTGGACCCACAATGCCTGGCCTGTCAGAGATCGGGCCGGTATGGCCGCTTATATCCGCAAAGCGCTTGAAGGCCAGCAGGCAGGCCAAATGATGCCATTCGTAACCACACTGGCCCAGACAGGTGAGGTGGTGGGATCAACCCGGTTTGGCAACATGGACCTCTTCCATAAGCGCGTTGAGATTGGTTGGACGTGGATCACCCCTGCCTGGCAACGAACAGCCGTCAACACCGAAGCCAAGCTGCTCATGCTGCAATACGCGTTCGACGAGCTTTACTGCAACCGGGTGGAGTGGAAGACCGACGCGCTGAACGAGCAATCCCGGAATGCCATCTTGCGGCTCGGCGCAAAGTACGAGGGACTGCACAGAGCCCACATGGTACGCGAGGATGGTTCTCTTCGTGATACGGTCTACTACAGCGTACTCAGGGACGAATGGCCGGACGTCCAGAAACGATTGCAGGATAAACTGTCACACAGCTGATAAAGCACGGCATGCCCGATGTTATCCTGGCGTGAGGTTTCGGGTCGTTCGGCCCTAGATATTCCGTTTCCAGAACATTCAAACGCGTTCTCGCACAATCCGATGAAAGCTACTTCTCCCCTATGTCTGATTGTCTTCCTGCTTATTCCGTTGGTCGGATGCAGCGGTAATATGATCACGGACATCGATACTTCTCAGATTCCTGAAGAAGAAGTCAATACGGCCACATTTCGAACAGGCTCATGGGAACCGCTCAATGGAAAGGAAACGATGGGCACCGTGAGCCTCCGGACCTTGGATGATGGGATGCTGCAGGTTGCCTTTTCCGAGGACTTCTCCGTCTCAGATGGACCAGGACTCTTCGTCTACTTGTCCAATGGTGAGACACCTTCGACCGACTTCATCAATTTGGGTGATTTCATCAACCCGACCGGCGCACAGTTTTACCGCGTTCCTGATAACATCTCCCTCGACTCGTATACGCACGTTCTGGTACACTGTGCACCGTACGAAGTCACATTCGCTTTTGCTGCATTGCGCTGACTGCTGTCCATCCGCCAAGGATAAGTAGCCAGCAGGCAATCACGGCTGTCCAGATCACCCACGGCCCCGAGTCGCCGTGAAAGGTGAGCGTGACATTACCCGCCATGTAGATCGAAAAGGGGTACCAGGCGACAGCCAACATCAGCCCGAGCCAAGCCAGCTGGCGCCGCCGCGTCATGCGGGGCGCCAATCGAAGCAAGGCCCGTGCTAAGGCGATCAGCATCAGCCACGTGGCCACCGTTCCCAGAGGAAATCCCCCGGGAAGAATGATCACCAGCCAGCCAAGGCCAAGCGCCAGGCTGACGAGACAGAACAGGATGTACCCCCAGACCAGGGGATGCACTTTCTTTGTGCTCATCCGCTAGAGATCCTGCTCCTGTTTTTTCAGAATGAATACCCCTTCGGCCTGACTGCTCACAACAATGACGCCGCTTTCGAAATACGGGTAATTGCTCCATGAGCCGGCAAAACCCTTGACGTCGTCGGCGAACGGAGCCGTATCAAAGGAAGCCACCTCAACCGGATTCTCGGGATCAGTGATATCCAGGATGCGCAGCCCAGCCTGATAGTTGGACTGGTACATCAGATTGCCTTTGACATAGAGGTTGTGATCGCTGGCGCTGTTGCCGTGGTAGTACTCCCCAACCAGGATCGGCTCGTCAAGATCACTCATGTCCCAGATGAGCGTACGCGTTGCGTCGACGATATCGTTCATTTCGTCAAGCTCATCATTCATGTAGAAGTAGTTGTGGTCCTCACTCAGCCAACCCTGGTGGGTATAGGCCGTATTCGGATATTCGGCGACCGTGATGGTCGTAGGA
This sequence comes from Rhodothermales bacterium, assembly GCA_030830105.1. GTDB lineage: Bacteria > Bacteroidota > Rhodothermia > Rhodothermales > UBA10348 > JAAZVD01. Next base: position 5,597 of record JAURNP010000035.1, read on the forward strand.
TTATCCTTGTCGGTGACGTCGGCCAGAATCAGCGCATTGCTGTTCGAGTTGAAGCACACCTCGCGACCAACATAATCTGAGTCAGAACCGCGGTACAGGACACACTGTGCATCGTGCGTACCACCGTATTCCGTGTTGGTGTAGCAACCCAGGAATTGGGGATTGCCCGGATCGTTCAGATCCAGCATGTGCAGCTGTCCACCGCATCCGCCCGGTCCGGACCCGCTTCCCACAGCATAGCCGAATCCGGTTTCCTCGTTGATGATGATGTTATGCGAGCTCGCAACGCCATCGTACGTCATGTCGGGTTCAAAGTCGACGGGCATATCGGCTGGATCCACGTCCAGAAGACGGGTCAAGTCGAACACCTGCATCCCGTGATCGCCCGATCCATCGGCCACGATGTAGGCATAGTTCTGATACGTCTTGACATCGCGCCACCATGCCCCCGGTGATCCATCTGTGCGCATGACCTGACCGATGACTATCGGGTTAGCCGGATCGGTGATATCGATGAAGGACGTTCCGTCCGTACGGCCAGCCAGGACGATTTCCCGACCACTTTCCGGGTCGGTCCAGCCCCAGATATCGTTCAGATTGGCACCTCGATCATTGGCCAAAGCATCTGTGGACACCATGGACAGCAGATCTACTCCTTCGCAGGGAAACATGCCCGCGCTGCCGTCTTCGCACTCTTCCTTTTCGGTGCCCGTGATGGACTCCATGCGGACGACGGCAGCTGCTGCCGAACTGGCAGCGCTCCATTCACCGTCCGATCCACGCTCAAAAATGTGAGCCAGACCCGAACCATAATCTGCATCCGGAGCCCCTACCGACAGCGCATCACCGTCTATGGCGACGCCCACACCGAAGCCGTTTCCGGCCTGCTGATCAGGAGCGCTTATGCGCACTCCGGGGATCTCTTTGTGATGTGCATTGAAAACGAAAGCCGCACGATTGGCGCCGACGAGTAAATGATGTCCCGACATTGAAAGGCCTCTTCCGAAGCCGTTGGCCAAGCGCTGATCTTCTGATTCCGGCTCCGATTCCTGGATCGTATAGGTGTGATTCCAGGCGCCGTCATCGCCGCGTTCAAAGGCAAATACAGCTCCGAAACGCTCATATGAAGGAGCGCCGACGAACAGACGGCTGCCCGAGACAGCCAGCGTCTGTCCAAAGCCAGCGCCATCTGTCAAGCCTTCAGCCATGAGGACGTCCCCTTCAACCCAGGTACCCGACTCGGTCAGCTTGAAATGGCGGACTCCGCCGCGACCCTCCTCTATCGAAGGCGTACCAACAAACAGGTTGTTTCCAGAACCAGCAATCGACCAAGCAGGCGCATCGGTTACGGTGCCCATCATGTGCCAGTCGTTGCCCATTTTGTGCACCATGTGGACTGCGCCCTCATTCGTAGTCCCGTTGTACGAAGTCACGAGCCACATGCCGCCGACGCGGGCCATCGTCTGGGTCCGGAAACCGCCCCGAGCATAGGCCCCGCCGAATTCGTGCCCTTCAGAAAGATCGGGAGCCCCAATACGACCCGACTCGGTCCAGCCGTCTTCCCCTTCGGTAAAGACATAGACGGCGCGAGCACGCGGCGCAGCAACCATCATCGTTCCATCATCAACAAAGATGGCACGGCCGAATTCATCGCCATGCTTTCCATCGGACGCACCAAACGCGGCGACCTCGACCCATTTGCCGTTTTCGCCTTTGACGTACTGATGAACCGTTCCAGCCGGATCTGATCCGGAAGGCCACCCTATCGGCGCGGAACCGACAAATAGGTGTCCGTTGTCCATGGCCAGCGCGCCGCCAAAGCCAAGTCGGGACCCAAGGGCGCCGTCTGGGGCGGATTGCGCGGCAACCAGGGCGACACCGCAAACGGAGAGTAACAGGAACGAGAAGAGACGGGACATGGTCGTAATGGAGTCGTGAGGTGTGACACGAGAGGGCCCATACACTAACCTTTTTACCGGGAATGGGCAAGATGAATATCGCATTGCCGGCAGATTGGGCAACAATCTCGGAGATTTTCCGTCAGTTGAACACATATCGATCCTCACGCTACCCGATCAACCCCATGAAGGCTCTCAAATTCCTGCTGTTTAGCCTGTTTCTGACGCCGGCTTTGATTCCCTCCGATGCTGTCGCTCAGCACGGCCCCGTTGACTATGCCGAGCACGAAGTAATGGAAGTCATCGAGACCATGTTTGACGGCATGCGCGAGCTGGATGCCGACAAAGTGGCCTCGACTTTTGCCGAGGGAGCCATGCTGAACTCCTCCGGCTCCCGGGACGGTACGCCGTTTGTGCGCGCCATGCCCATGAGCAATTTTGCAGGCGCTATCCGTCAAAGTCAGGATGGTCCTGGTTGGGACGAACGCATCTGGAACGTGCGTATCGATGTCCAAGACAATCTGGCTACCGCCTTAATGGAATACGCGTTTTTCGCAGGCGATCAATTTTCGCACTGCGGATCAAACACGTTTCAGCTTGCTCGGCATGCCGATGGCACCTGGAAGACCATTGCGCTTGCCGATACGCGCGTGATGGGTGACTGTGTACTCGACGCCAACAAGACCGAGGAAACATTGGTCCGGGCTGCTCTTCGTCATTACCTGCGCGGTCACGCTACGGGACGGGCACAAGAGCATGAGCAAGCATTCCATGAGATTGCCAACCTGTATTGGATTACTGAAGAAGGGCTGCAAGTCCGCTCGAGCGAAGAGTATATCGCCGGGGCTCCGGGCCACAAGGCGCCTGACGAAGCCAATCGCAAACGCTGGATCGACTGGGTCGATATTTCCGGATCGGCAGCTATAGCCAAAATCACGCTCGATTATCCACGGGCAGACTTCATCGACTATATGCAACTGCTCAAAGTGGACGGGGAGTGGAAAATCGTGAACAAGATTTTTGATATCGATCGAGAGTAGTGGGACGTGTCTGGTCGCTCACCATCCTTGAGCCTGACCTAAGATGTACTGGTCATCATAACGACTAGTCTTCACATACCACGTACCTTCAGACGCGGACCTGATTGGGGGTTGGCAGTACGGAGAGCACGTCGATTGGCCCCTTATCGTCCTGTAACTTTTGCCGATCATCCGAGTACCGAGGGACCATTTTATCTGAGAACCGCCCTGAAATCACATTTCAGGGCCTTTTGAACCATGACGAATACCGATTACACCCCTATTTCCTGCAGCTTCCACGACATCCTGGAGCATCACGCCATGCGCGGTGATGTGGTCAAGGTCGTATGGGAAGCCAGCGGTGTACGACGTGAAGACTCGTTCTGGCTACTTGATGTCAGCGCCCACGATGGGGCCGAATGGATCAAAATGCTCCCTGTCGGAGAGGACTCGTCCAAGGCATTCGAAGTTCGCCTGGACCGCCTGATTCAGGTTGATGGCAACGAGTTGGCGCGATTCTGCTAGATTCTGGACTCAGGAGCGCGAATGGCTGTCCCGGTCTGCCGCATTACTGCCTCCGCCCATCCAATGCACGATGCCGGTCCTCATGTCGTACTCGGACCCCACTAATTTGACCTGGCCTTCCTGAACGGCAGATTGGTGGAACGGTCAACCTCATGACCCAACGCCCCTCCTTTGACGAGGACCCCTTCATCAGCACGGAAGTCGGCTTCGAGTCTGCATCCATGCTGCGGCGAGGCCGCGTCGTGGCAGGCATGGCCAAAGGAAAGACGAGTGTCCGAGGAAGCTGGTCGTACCGCATCGCCGACGACTTCACGGCCGGTGGTGGTCAGTCGCTGACGAACTCCGGGTACGAGAAAAACAACTACAAGGTTGACGTCACCTGGATGCTGAATCATGCGCATCAGGTGACGGGATCGTTCCTGGCCGACAACGCCTGGGGCGTCGGGTATCCCGTCCTCTTGATGGACGCCACACTGGCCAAGGCTCGTATTGGAAGCGTGACGCACAACTGGGAGCGTCACATGGCAAGCCGCGGGCTGAAGACGGCCGAGACGCGCATCTACCACAACACGGTCAACCACTGGATGGATGACTACCAGCGCGATGTCTTCGATCGCCCGGTCATGCGCGGGATGTACATGCCGATGTACGGCAAGACGCGGACTTCTGGACTGATCTCCCGCTGGGGCTTTCGGTTCGGACCGAGCCGGATGAATCTGACGCTCGACACTTACCAAACGGACAGCTTCGGCGATATGTGGATGTTCTCCGTTTTCGAGAACATCCAAGACATGTACCTGCTGAATCTGGGGGATATCCGTGTTCGTCACGGCGCGATTGCTGCAGATTGGACGACTCCCCTTTCCGAACGGCTGATGGGACGTGTCAATGTCCGCTGGGACCATTCCACACGTGACGTTCTCAACGATCAAGCAGTGGCCATTCTCGAGGGACGTTGGGGCGATGAGGATCTGGCCCGCTCCTACTCTTTCGGAAGCGTGAGTGGAACGGTCGACTATGCCTTAAATGCCATCACGCGCGTTCGCTTGAGCTTTGCCCATGTCGCCAGGCTCCCGACGCATGTCGAGAATTACGGCCACTACGTCTACAACTATGTGGACGGATTCTTCTACACAGGCAATCCTAACCTCAAACCCGAACGCTCCAATCAGATTGAGGTTGGATTGGAGCGCTGGACTTCCCGCTACGGCCTGACCGCGTCCATATTCGGAAACAGGATCGAAGACTACATCGTGGGGCTCTCCGATACCGGGTTGTCGGACAACGAGATCTATCGATTCCGGGTGTATCAGAATGCTTCTTCGGCCTCGCTCGTCGGATTCGAGGTCAGCGCTGTGGCTGACGTGGCACGCGGCTTCTCGGTAGCTGCTACTTCCTCGTATACGCGCGGTCAGAATCATGAGCTGAACGAACCCATGTTCCTGATCCCGCCGCTCAGCGCTCAGCTGGCCCTGCGCTACGACCGGCCATCATATTGGGCTGAAATCGAATCCCGCATGGCGATGCCGCAGGAACGGGTTGCCCGCCAGATCGCTGTGGAAGATGTTACGGATGGTTACTTCGTTATGAACGTCCGCGGCAGCTACACTCTGCGTCAGTCAACATCCTTGCGATTCGGCATCGACAACCTGTTCGACACGCTGTACCACGAGCACCTGAGCTTTGGCAACCTGCCCAACGAGGGCCGAAACGTGTACCTTTCGGTCTCGCATTCGCTGTAGTATCCATCGCACCAGCGCCTTACGATTGCCACCTTGATTCCGGCAGACATCAGAGAAATGGACCGGCATAACGACCTGGTTGCCGAATTACTGGCGACCGGCGGACCGTTCGGGTTCAAAGATTGGAAATAGGTGCGAGCCGGTAATGCGTTGATGTACCTCGCCTTTTCCGGGTTCATTTTTCAGCAGAAACGGAATCTGGGGAAGATATTGAAGCGGATAGAGTCCGGCGAATTCTCGAGGGATTGAACGCAGGAGGGCGTGGCGCAGCGAACCTTTCGGCCGCGGCGGCTTTGTTCTGCGCTCGCACCCGGTTTTGGTCCCTGAACAATCATCCACCAGCATTCCCTCTCCCGCCATGAGCGATCAGAAGATCATCTTCTCGATGAACGGCGTCGGCAAGATTTACAAGTCGACCCGCAAGCAGGTACTCAAGGACATCTGGCTGTCCTTTTTCTATGGAGCCAAGATCGGCGTGCTCGGTCTGAACGGAGCCGGTAAAAGCTCTCTGCTACGCATCATCGCGGGTCTGGACACCGACTATCTCGGCGAAATTCAGGCGCAGAAAGGCATTACATTCGGCTACCTGCCACAGGAACCCGAATTGGATCCCGAGGCCACGGTCCTGGACATCGTGGAAGAAGGTGCCGGTGAAGCAGTTCGTCTGCTCAAGGCCTACAACGAGGTAAGCGAGAAATTTGCCGAGCCTGATGCGGACTATGAGGCCCTCATGGAGGAGCAGGCCAAGCTTCAGGACAAGATCGATGCCATGGGTGCGTGGGATCTGGAAAGTCGACTGGAAATGGCGATGGATGCATTGCGCTGTCCCCCAGCTGATGCCAAGGTCTCCGTGCTTTCAGGTGGCGAAAAGCGCCGTGTGGCCCTGGTCCGCCTGCTCCTGCAAAAGCCGGATGTGCTTCTGCTCGATGAGCCTACCAACCACCTCGATGCCGAAAGCGTCGCTTGGCTCGAACAGCACCTGGACCGTTACGAGGGAACGGTGATCGCCGTAACGCACGATCGCTACTTCCTCGACAACGTCGCCGGATGGATCTTGGAGCTCGACCGCGGACAGGGCATTCCGTTTGAAGGCAATTACTCATCCTGGCTGGAGCAGAAAAAGAAGCGCCTGGAGCAGGAAGAGAAGAAGGAATCGAAAAAGCAGAAGGCTCTCGCGGCTGAACTCGAATGGGTACGCATGTCGCCCAAAGGTCGCCGCGCCAAGAACAAGGCGCGTATCACGGCCTACGAGAAGATGGTTGAGGAGCAAGCGGACAAACGTCAGGAGGAAGTTCAGATTCCGATCCAGCCTGGACCACGCCTTGGCCAGCAAGTCATTGTCGCCAAGGAGGTTGTGAAAGGGTTCGGCGACCGGCTGCTCTATGACGACATGAACTTCTCCCTTCCTCCGGGAGGTATTGTCGGCATCGTTGGAGCGAACGGGACAGGAAAGACCACCATGTTCCGAATGATCACGGGTCAGGAAAGTCCGGACGCAGGAACCTTCGAGATCGGGGATACTGTGCAACTTGGGTACATCGACCAGGATCGGCCGCTGGATGGGACGAAAAACGTCTGGCAGGAGATCACCGGGGGGACCGACTTCATCGAGATGGGAGGCCGTGAAGTAAACTCACGCGCCTACG
>JAURNP010000036.1 GCA_030830105.1 Rhodothermales bacterium
GGCGATGGGACTTGCCCGATCGGGCGAATAAGATCTCTGTGTGGTTCAAGAACGGCTTTCATGCCAACTGAGCCGTATCAGGAAGCATCCTCGGAAGTATCCTCGGAAGCAATCACACCCACATCTTTTGCGTATACGTCGTACTCCGCATCCGTGGACCCTTCTCGGATATCCTGGAGTTTTCGCTTGAGCAGACGACGCTTGAAGGCTGTCAGGTGGTCGATGAAGAGTACACCATCTACATGATCGTATTCGTGCTGGATAACGCGAGCCAGCATACCATCGAATGTCTCCTCGTGCGTTGCGAAGGATCGATCCTGATACCGCATTTTCAACGCGTTTGGCCTGGTTACCACTTCGTGGATATCCGGAATCGAGAGGCATCCTTCCTCGAATTCAGCTTCTTCTTCGGCCTCCTCAAGGATCTCTGCATTCAGAAATACCATCGGCTGAGCAGGAAGCTCAACACCCATTTCGGCAAAATCCTCCTCCATCGAAGAAACGTCTACGATGAAGATGCGCTCCGAGCGACCAACCTGAGGCGCCGCGATGCCGATTCCTTTTGCGGCATGCATCGTCTCGATCATATCGTCGATCAGTTGTCGGACCTCAGTTGAGTCCACATCAACATGCTGCGTTTCTTGACGCAGTATGTCGGTACCCAGAAGATAGATTGGAAGGATCATGGATTGTACACAGTTGAAGGAAGGCCGTCTGTGGTTCTCATCATGCGGGCTGGTACGCTGCCGGGCGCGTCAACGTTTTAGTGTATTTCATCCAGGTATTCCTGGAGGATTATGCCTGCTGCTGCTGTATCGATCCGACCACGACCGGTCTTGCGCATCGATGGACGCTGGCTGGAAAGGATCAGTTCCTTGGCGCGTTCCGAGGAATAGCGTTCGTCACGCCGGACGATCTCTGCGTCTGGAAGTCTTTTCCGAATGCGATTGACGTATTCCTTGACCAATTGGATCATCTTGCCATGGCTACCATCCTCTTCCAGTGGCCACCCTATCACGACCGCTGTGACGTCATCCGTTTGGTTCAGTTCAGTCAGCATGTTGAGCGCTTCGGAGGGCGAATACGTTCCAACGGGCTGAGCAAACATGCCGAGCGGGTCCGACATGGCCAGGCCTACGCGTTTGGTTCCGTAATCAACACCTACTATCCGCATGCGGATGGATCCTCTTCGGTCCATGGACTACGTTATCAGTCCACCAGCAGGACATCTTCGGATACTACTGCTTCCGAAACGTAGTCGGCACTCCCCTGAGGCACATCGTATTCCAGCGCGGAGAGCGGCTGCTGCAGGATAGCCTTGATGCGCTTGCTGGGCTTGAAGTGTGTTTTGCGTCGACTCGGAATGAAGACCGTTTCGTTGGTCTTCGGGTTACGTGCCTTCGGTTTTGCCCGCGTCTTCTTGACCTCGAACACGCCGAAGTCCCGTAATTCGATACGGACCTCCGGATCAGCTTCCATCATCAACTGACCAATAGAACTGATAACGGCTCCTACCCACGGCTCGCATTTGTAGATAGGCTCGTTCATGATATCCGAAACGCGTCGGGCAACGTCTTTCTTGGTCAGCGTATTCGGTTTTCTGGACATGTCCACTAGGGTCTTCAATTGCGCTTTTTGGCGAGCGCGTAAAGTAACGGACCTTTATCCCGAAAATCAAGGATTCCAACAGGTTATTACTCCCTTTCAGGCATCCCCAACACGAATCTCATCAAATCCTGAAAAACGACCGCCATGAACTCGTTGGCGGAGCCTCAAACGATCATGCATCGTCGCCCTGTTCTTCGAAACGATAGACTCCGTGTATCCCTTCGATGCGCTTGATTCGATCGATCACTCGGCGCAAATGATCTAGGTCCTGTACGTACAAAACGAGGTTGCCTTCGAATACCCCGTCTTCCGTCGAGATGGTGATAGAGCGGATATTCGTCTTCAGGTTCTTGGACACTACCTGTGTCAGATCGCTCAGGATTCCAACGCGGTCTTCCCCCATCACCCTGAGAGCTGCCACGAACTGGACTTCCTTCTGACGGCTCCACTCCACTGAGATAATGCGGTCTGCCCGGTTGAGGATCAGGTTGGGAGCGTTGCGACAACTGACGCGGTGAATCTTGATCGTCCCCGTGCGCGAGAGGAAGCCAAACACCGAATCACCCGGGATCGGATTACAACAGGTTGCATAATCGGTCTTGATGTCCGAATGCAGTTCTCCGTCAATGAGCAGTGCTGGCTTGCCAGTGGATTGGGCACTGTCCAGGAAGGTCTCGTACTGCAGCCGCAGAGTGTCCTCCTCCTGCTTGGCGGCCAACTCCTCCTGGTGAGATGCCTTCACGGCCTTGACCAGATCGTTGACATCATACAGTCCTGATCCGATCTCAAAGAACAACTGTTCCAGATTCGGGAATCGCAGTCGCGTGGCAACCCTGGCCAGCTCCTGATCAGAAACGGTCAATCCGGCTCGCGAGGAGCGCTTATTCCAGGAATCACGACCCAGAGACTGCGCTTCTCTCCGCTTCTGGTTGATCCAATGCCGAATGCGCGAGCGCGCCTTCTGCGTGACCACAAACTTGATCCAGTCCGGATTAGGGGTCTGCTTCTTGGAGGTGATGATTTCGACCTGGTCGCCACTCTTCAACCGATAGGAAAGCGGCACCATTTTCCCGTTCACCTTCGCCCCAATACAATGTGATCCAACCTGTGTGTGGATCAAGTAGGCGAAGTCAACGGGTGAAGCGCCGGAGGGCAGTGTGAAGAGGTCGCCCTTCGGGGTGAAGATATAGATCTCCTCGTCATAGAGGTTGAGACGAAAATCGCGGACGAACTCTGTGGCATTCTCAGACTCAGGATCTTCGAGCAAATCGCGGACCCACGTCAAAAGACGATCCATTTCCTGATCGTCGGATTTGACCTCCTCCTTGTACTTCCAATGCGCCGCTACACCCTTTTCCGCAATCTCGTGCATATCACGCGTCCGGATCTGCACTTCAACTCGACGACCATCCGGGCCAAAAACCGTGGTATGGAGGCTTTGGTAGCCATTTGATTTGGGGACAGAAACAAAGTCCCGGAATCTCTCTGGAATGGGTTTGAACAGATCCGTAATGATGGAATAGACCCGCCAGCATTCCTCCTTTCCTTTCGAACCTTCACCCTCAAGCACAATACGGATGGCGAATATGTCAAAGATCTCACTGAGCGGCTTGTCCTGCCGCTTCATCTTGCGGTAGATCGAGTACAGATTCTTGGAGCGGCCGTAGATATCAAACTTGAATCCATCGGAAGAAAGCCGCTCACGAAGCGGTTCGATAAAACTTTTGATATAGGCATCGCGATCGTTCTGCGTATTCCGAAGACCAGTAGTTATTTCGTCGTATTCCTCGGGATGGATATATGCCAGGCAAAAGTCCTCCAACTGATTCTTCAGAGAATGAAAACCAAAGCGATGTGCCAGCGGGGTGAACAGGGTCAGCGTTTCGCTGGCAATACGGAATTGCTTGTGAGCCGGAAGTGACCCCAACGTCTGCATGTTATGTAGACGATCGGCGAATTTGACGAAGATGACCCGAATATCGGAAGCCATCGAGAGCATCAATTTCCGGACATTCTCAGCCTTGGTGATGTCACGGTTCTCGAATGCACCGGACATTTTTGTCAGACCATCAATGATCGAGGCGAGCTTCTCGTCGAACGTGGCAGCGATGAACTCAAGTGAGATCTCTGTATCCTCGACAACGTCGTGCAGCAAGGAAGCTGCCACGCCTACATCGTCAAAACCGATCTGCTCTACGTAGATTCTCGCAACTGTCAGCGGGTGTGCGATATACAACTCACCCGATGCTCGCCGGTCATTACGATGCGCCCAGTAACTGACACGGAAGGCCCGGCGGATGAGATCCTCATCGACGCTGGGCAGGTTTTTGCGGCACAGCTCAAGCAGTTCTTCCAACAGGATTGAATACTGCGTCTCGACCTGTAGGCCGTTACCCTTCAATATGGAGGAGGCTTCAATCATTGTGACAACTTTATACCCTCTCGTTGCCCGCTGTTCCTCGCTGCCACCCTCTTGTATGCCATCGGAGCTGCGCGATCTTTGTCCGTAGGGCTTCACCGCGAATCCCTGAAGACTGCTTCAAGTTCGCCTGACAGAGCTGGATTCAACAAAAAAAGGGCGGGCGCTGAAAGCGCCCGCCCCTTGAAGGTCTGACACGAAAAAGACATCAGCCGTCTTTTTCCTTGTCCTCCTCGTCCGAGGCCTCTTCTGCATCGTCAGCTACTTCAGCCGTTGCTTCGGCTTCCGAGGCTTCTTCGGCGGCAGGCTCTTCAGCTACTGCTTCGGCTTCCGGAGCTTCCTCGGCAGCAGGCTCTTCGGCTACTACTTCGAC
>JAURNP010000037.1 GCA_030830105.1 Rhodothermales bacterium
ACGGTGGCCAGCACCAGGGAGCCACTGCGAGCGCATTCGATCGGATAGCGATCCGTTGCGCCTCGGGACGTTTTGTCCAGCCTGGCCGGCGTGCTCCTACTGACAGATGGCGAGGTCAGATGGTCCGCTGATGGGTAGCCCTCCAGGTCGGCAAAGCTGTGACCAGTGATTTGTTCGAAGTGGGTGGTGATCTCGGAAGCAGTCTCCAGTTCCAAGCGTCGGGCGTGAGTAGATAACCATGCGTCAGCACGCTCCGGATCCTGCTCAAGTCGCTGGCGGAATCGAGATTGCGCCGATTGCAGCGCCTCAGTCTCGCGATCAAACCCGGTCTGCATGGACACTCGCAAAGGCATCAAATCAGTGTCAGGCTCCGGATCAGCAAAGCAGCGTGCATCTGAAAGTGTTTCCTGCATGGAAGTATCCGGAATAACGGATTTATGCGTAGATGCCCCGACTCTACGGAGCCGATTTCCAAGAAATATGGCGATCAAAGACATCCCTATTGATCTCATCGAGGGCCTGGCAGGTGTATTGGAAGTGGTGGATTCTAGCATGACTTACGAATAAGACCCATGAGTGGAATAGACGTCGCCTTGTCGGCGATAAATCTGATCGGCCCAAGCGCTGAGCTCCCTGTCTTGCCTGAATCGCTTGCAAATCTTGTGTACGTAGGCCCGAACCGTACCGGCCCGCTTACCGATGATGCGTGCGATCTCCTCATGGGACAGGTTTTCGACAAACCGCATCCGTGCCGTTGATCGCAGGAATGGAGGCAGCGCTTCAATGGTATTGACCAGACAGACGTGCAAAGCTGCCGTGTTTATGTCAAGATCCCGCCCTTCATCGGAAGGTTCGGCAATGTCTACTGCAGGCAGTCCGGTGACCGCGCGACGGCGAGCGACAAAATTGACGTACATACTGCGGCATATCACACTCACCCACTGAGCGCACTTGTCGTGATGGGTAATCCGGGGCCTGGCATTTTCTACTTTCCGATAGGTTTTTTCGACCAGAAGGTCGAGCTCACTGGCTCGATACCGAGCCTCGCGGATGAATTTGATTAGGTAGTAGCGTCGCAGGCAGCAATACGTCGACAAGTCCACGAGTCGTTGTGTCTTCCACACGATTGTGATCCATGGAAGCCACGAAGGCTTCGTTGACCCGATTGGACTCATCGATGGAAAAGGGTAGCCGCGCGGACTGCTCATATACAGAAACGGAAGGGGCGGGAATCGAACGCCGCCACCCACCTATTGTGGAAAACTTTCCGGCATTCCGAAATGATGGAGCCATAAAAAAAGGGCGCAGACCGGATGGTCTGCGCCCTTTGCGCTTGAGCAAGCTAATACGCCTTGAAGTGCCTAGCCGAGTCAGTTACCGCAGTTGATACCTACGTCGTCCGAGTCCAGCGTGATCGACCAATTGGCCTGCGCCGGAGCCGTAGTCTGGACCACAGCCTGGCTATTGTCGAGCACGCCGGTGAACTCATACTGCGACCCCGGGATACCCGTCAACTGGGCCTGGACACGGATGTAGGTGCTCTGGTCGGTGTCTTTGACCACGTTTTCGTCATTCGGAATGACCTTTGGAGAACCGCTTGGAAGACGCCGATAGAAGACACTTACTCCGTCCAGACTCGTGTCATCAACGGCAACGTCGAAGGTCGTTCCTACGGGACACGTAAAGGACGCTTCCACCGCATATGTGATCGTGGCTGCAGCAGCGCTCAGATTTATGGTCGTAGAGCCCGAAGAAGGATCGCTGATCGACGTCGTCTCGGGAGAACCACCATCTGGCTGGACGGTGACGGAATAGGAACCGCCATTTACGATGAAGTAGTCGCCGCTCACTCCGAGCCAATCAGCCAGCGTGCGCGTCTTGGTGCTGCCTGGGAAGGAAAGGCTACGATTGGCATACATGCCTGGTCCCTGCACGGTGATCGAACCGGGAAAAGAGGCCGTCGACGGGTTTACGATGGTCAGCGAAAAATCCAACGATGCCGTGGAGCCTACACTGGGCGGCATGACCAGCGTGAAAAACGCGCCCTGCGCGACGTCTCCCAGGTTGTTCAGATCCACGTTGGCCAGCGATCCACCGGCGCATACCGTGCCCTCTACGACAGCACCATTGACCGTCAGAGGCGTGGAGCCCAGCTGATTGTTGGCGCCGTCGGCCGGAGTGTAGCCCCAGATTTCTGCTGTGACACTGCCCAGCGTTTGGACCGCAGACAAGACGGCCGGATCTGTGATGGAGATGGTCAGCTCAATAAATCCACCGGCCTGCTCGCAAGCACCGCTTTTCGCAAAACCATTCTTGCCAGATCCGGAGCTACCAAATGTTGCGGCCACTTGACCACTCGCGTCTGTCATCAAGAAGAAGATGCCTCCAAGCACGGCCTGGTTCGATCCTGCGCCGTTCATCGTAGCTCCCTGGGGAAGACTGGTTGACCCCTGGCCCGGATCGTAGGCGCGTACCTGCGTTTGTAATTGTCCGGTCAAGGGCTGTCCGGTACTGGAAAGCGCCACGCTGCCGGCAGATACAGTTGCCGTAGCCGTAGCCTGTGCCTCGGGATTGACCTGCGTTTGAATCGAGATGGTCTGTTGCACGCTTCCGTTCTCGTTCGCCTGTACACGTGAGTCCTGCGCCGACGACGTTCCAGCTATCCGAGCATTGGGATCTACTTCAGGTACCATCGGCACCTCGAAATCGATGCCGCCTACCTCGGTTGCTGTCACCGTGCGAGTCTGGGAATAGTAGCCCGGAGCTTCGGCCGTTACCGTGAACGTGAAAGGCGAAGACGCAGATGGCTTGATCGCATTGGATACGCCGAACGTCAATGCGCCACCTTCAACATCCATCTCGGTCGGGAGGGGATCGGAATACGCGTCGATCAGGGAAGAAGCCCCGGCACCCCCAAAGGTCAGTGTCGCCCTGATGGGCTGGCCGCTATTGAGGTTGTAAACAACGCCAGCCACCGGGCTGTCGATCGGGTCCAGTCCGATGACAATCTGGAATTCATCGAAGGCATCCTCGGCAGCTTGGAAATCGCACGCCGTAGCAAACAGCGCGATGAGAAGGGCAGCAAAAAGCGGCGCGGGAAAAGAGAAACGACGTGTCATGTCAGCAGAATTTTCGCGGAAATGGAGTGTCTAAGAGGTGAAATACGGACCGAATCAGAGTCGGAAACCAACACCGATGGACAAGACGGGATACCATTTGAAGGACTCGAGTCCGTCGTTGAGTACCTGGAGGTTCTCGGCTTCTGTTGTCGGCCGGAAAAGGCCATCGTTGTCCAGGTCGATTTCTGGAGAGCCGGTATAGAAGACTCCGAGATCGAAGAGAACCGTGATGAGCGATTCACCGTTGCCCAAGCTACCGAATCCAATGCCCATGTAAGGGTGCATGGAGGAAGCGTAAGAAACACTTCCTTTCAGCGAGCCCAGCTTCTCCGGTGAGAACTCTTTCCCATCACAGCCGCCATCGGGCAGCTCATCCCCGAAGCACACCGCGTCCAGTGCGCGACCGGTTGCACTGACATCGAAGTTGTTCGTGCCAACGCCAGCGCTCAGACGAAACGAGTTGCCGAACGGATGCAGATCCAGAAATGCCGACATGGCGCCCAGACTGGCATCGCCATCGACCGTAAGATTCGGGTCTTCATCCGTTGTCGACTCCGTGTATCCGTAGGAGAAGGTCGAAAAATGCCCCCGCAGATTCAGCTTACCGGTCAACCCCAGGCCAACCTCAGCACCCACACCTGTTGTACCGGCTCGCAGCCCAAAGCCAATATTTTGGGCCGATGCGGTCGAAATGAAAAACAAAGAAGCAAAAAGGATGGGAAAAAGAGCTCTCATGGACCTGTTCTTTGCGAAGGAGCGAGAAAGACGACGTGGAAAAATAAGGTGTTTGATCCGCAAGATGCTCAGGACGGCTGACATTTTGTATCGGCAAATCCCTGACATGGCTTCAGTAGTGACGATCCTTCAACAGGATCGTGGCCATTCTGTTGTGGGGTTGGGACCTCTCCCTTTAGCGAAAACCATTGAGGCCCTTCTTCAGGAATCGACGATGTTGTCAACTTCACGCGCCCGAATCAAACTATCGCCGATTCAAGCATTCCTGAGCGCACTCAGGGCCAATTTTTGGCACCGCTGTCTCGTTCCTATCTCGCTTGATGAACCATGAAAGAAACCGGGGCCGGGTATCCTTGAAATCGGTCTGGTATTTCAAGATTGATGGAAGAATGCCGAATACAGCGCTTCTTGGGAGCAGATGGGACACAATAAGGGCACTCAGACGTGTGAGAGACGCTTTTGACCTCGCGCGCGATTGACCCATGCAGGTAATCGTCGTATTTTAGGTGTCTGCGTCATTTTTTCGGCACCCCACCGATGGCACACTGCCATCACGCCGAATATTGATAACCGAGGGCCTAACAGCCTTCAAAATGATTCCCGAGTCCCGATGGACATCAATAGTTTCAAAACAGTCAGCGCCAAGCCTGCCGAGATCGAGCGCGCCTGGTATGTAGTCGACGCCGAGAACATGGTTGTCGGTCGTCTCGCATCCCCGATCGCGAGCATTCTTCGCGGCAAGCACAAGCCGAACTTCACCCCGCATGTCGATTGTGGTGACTTCGTGATTGTGATCAACGCTGAAAAAGTGCGATTTACCGGTCAGAAAGAGACCGACAAAGAGTACTTCCGTCACTCTGGCTATCCAGGTGGAGGCCGTGTTCGTACGCCCGAAGAGGTACGTGCGAGCAAGCCGACCTTCTTGGTCCAGAATGCTGTCAAGGGCATGCTCCCGAAAGGCGTGCTTGGTCGCGAGATGTTTCGCAAGCTGAAGGTCTACGCCGGAAGCGAGCATCCGCACGGCGCCCAACAGCCGGAAGCCCTCGAGCTCTGATCGCTCGTTCCCCGAGTAACCGCAAAAACTTTCTGTCATGGCAACAGCCCTCACACAGTTCAACGCAGTAGGACGACGCAAGAACGCCGTCGCCCGCGTGTACCTGCGCCCGAACGGTTCAGGCAAAATCGTAGTCAACAAGCGTGACTACACCGAGTATTTCCCGACCGTATGGCGCCAGACGGCCGTCACCTCTCCTTTCAAGGTCACTGAGACCGAAGGACAGTTTGACGTCGTCGTCAACGCACGTGGTGGTGGAATGACGGGCCAGGCTGAAGCCGTCCGGCACGGTATCGCCCGCGCACTCGTCTCCTTCAACGAAGAGCTGAAGAAACCGCTTCGCGACGCCGGCTTCATGACGCGTGACCCACGTATGGTCGAGCGTAAGAAATACGGACAGCCGAAAGCCCGTAAGCGTTTCCAGTTCTCGAAGCGTTAAACGACTTTTTCCGACTGGACGGTGCGTCTGCGCCGCCCAGTCTTTTTATCACACATACATCCGGATACCCGCCGGGGTGACCAGGACGTCGTTCCAGGTTTCGGCAGGTGCGTGAAGGATGTAGCGGATCAACCCGACAAGACCAATGAGCGAAAGCAAAGAACAGTCGGCGCATCGCGCGTCGATCGAAGAGCTACTCAAGGCAGGCACCCACTTCGGCCACCTTACGAGTAGATGGAACCCGAAAATGCGCAACCATATCTTTATGGAGCGTAACGGGATCCACATCATCAACCTGAACCACACGCAGTCCTATCTGGACGAAGCTGCAGACGCTGCAGCCCTCTTCACGCGTCGTGGCAAGCGGATCCTCTTCACTGGAACGAAGAAGCAGGCCCGCGAAAACATCCGCAAGCACGCCTCCGAATGTGGTTCTCCGTATGTCGTCGAGCGCTGGCTCGGTGGTACGTTGACCAACTTCCAGACCATCCGCCGCTCCATCCGTCGCATGGAAGAGCTGGCGAAGATGGAAGAAGATGGCACCATGGAGGTGCTCAAGAAGAAAGAGCGCCTCATGAAGTCTCGCGAACGCGAGAAGCTCGAGAAGACGCTTTCCGGTATCAAGGACATGTCGCGTGTTCCCGGGGCACTCTTTATCGTGGATATCAACCGCGAGCACATTGCCGTCAAGGAAGCCCAGCGGCTCGGTATTCCGATCATCGCCATTGTGGACACCAACTGTGATCCTGACGTGGTCGATTTCCCGATCCCGGCCAACGACGATGCCCTCAAGTCGATCGATCTGATCACGAGTGTCATTGCAGGTGCCGTCAACGAAGGCAAGAAAGAGCGCGAGATCGCCGAAGCTGCCCAGAAAGCAGAAAAGGAAAAGCGCGCCCAGGACAAGAAGGAAGCTTCCAAAGAAGCCTAGTTCCTTTTGTGCAACGTGCAGGCCACATTCCCGGCCTGTTTGTTCCGGTAACAAATTTTTATCAGCGCACTCACTCGTCGCTGATAATCATCTAAAGACTGATCAAAGAAATGTCCATCTCTGCTGCTGATGTAAAAAAACTGCGCGAGGCCACCGGCGTCGGCATGATGGATTGCAAGAAGGCACTCCAGGAAGCGAACGGCGATTTCGAAGCTGCGATCGACCTCCTCCGCACAAAAGGCCAGAAAGTGGCCGCCAAGCGTGCTGACCGTGATGCCAAGGAAGGTGTGATTGCCACGGGTTCAACCGACGACGGCGCCACAGCTATTCTGGTTGAAGTGAATTGTGAGACTGACTTCGTTGCCCGCAACGAGGATTTTCAGGCGTTCGCAGCCGAGCTAGCTGCACTCGTTCTGGCCGAAAAGCCCGCTGACCGCGCAGCGTTCATGGGTGTTTCCATGGCCGGCGGCCGTAGCGTCGAAGATGCTCTCACGGATATGACAGGTAAGATTGGCGAGAAGATCGACGTGCGCCGCACTGCTGTCATGACGAGCGAAGGCGGTAAAGTCATTTCCTACATCCACCCCGGCGCCCGCCTCGGCGTATTGGTTGATGTCTCCGGCGATGGCGACCTGGCAACTGCTGGGCGCGATGTCGCCATGCAGGTTGCTGCGCTGAACCCGATCGGCACGAGCCGTGACGACGTTTCGCAGGATGTGCAGGAAAAGGAAATGGAAATTGCCCGTCAGGCAGCTATCGAAGAAGGCAAGCCCGAGAAAATTGTAGATCGTATCGCGACCGGCAAGCTCGAGCGCTACTTCAAGGATAACGTTCTGCTCGAGCAGCCCTTCGTGAAGGACTCCTCGATGACCGTTGGTGACATGCTGAAATCAGCTGGTGCCGATGTTAAAACGTTCGTCCGTTTCGCTCTCGGCGAGTAAGAGACGTGAATAGCAGCCGTCATCAGGCGGCTCATGAAATGGCGGGGCTGCATGCGCAGCCCCGCCATTTTTTTATGCTCTTACGGAAGCTGCAGCCGAACGGGATGGACTCAAAAGGCGAGCCTAATGCCGTGTTGAACATTGAATTGCCAGGGTATCCGCGTTAGTTTATTCTGATTACACGGCCCCGATCTTCCACCCCCGACTCTGTGACCGACTCAGCCTCCAACGGACGTTCGTTCAAACGCATCCTGCTCAAACTCAGCGGCGAATCCCTCATGGGAAGCAAGGAGTTTGGGATCGACGAAGATGTCCTTCGAGTTTATGCCCGGGAAATCCGCGAAGCGACGGAGCACGGCATTGAGCTGGCACTGGTCATCGGCGGAGGCAACATCTTCCGAGGCGTAAACAACGCCACGAAAGGCATGACTCGTTCGCATGCTGACTACATGGGTATGTTGGCTACCATGATCAATGCCATGGCCCTTCAGGACGCACTCGAACAGGAAGGGGTGCACACGCGTCTTCAGTCGGCGCTGCAAATGGACGAAATTGCCGAGCCGTTCATCCGCCGTCGAGCTGTTCGCCACATGGAAAAAGGGCGCGTCGTGATTTTCGGCGCGGGCACAGGGAATCCGTATTTCACCACCGACTCGGCTGCCGCACTGCGAGCGCTGGAAATTGCAGCAGACGTTATCCTGAAAGGAACGCGCGTTGATGGCGTCTATACGGCTGACCCGGAAAAGGACCCAGAAGCTGTTCGATACGCGCAAATCCACGGTAAAGACGTTATTTCCAAAGATCTCAAAGTCATGGACATGACGGCCTTTACGCTGTGTCGCGAGTCCGACATGCCCATCATCGTATTCAATATGGACACCGGAGGTAATCTCCTCCGTCTCGTTCGCGGCGAGCCCATCGGTACGTTCGTCCATTGGAATGACGCCGCCGCTGAACCCGTTCTCGCTTGAGGACTTAATACACGCTAGCCACCTGTCGACATGATCCACGAAGACCTGCAACTCATTCTCGAAGACGCGGACGAGCACATGGACAAGAGCATCGAGCACTTGCGCCACGAGCTGGTATCCATCCGGGCGGGCCGTGCTACGCCGACCATGCTGGAAAACATCAAGGTCAATTACTACGGTTCCATCACACCGCTGAGCCAGATGGCAAGCATCAGTGCGCCACAGGCCGACCTGCTGATCGTCCAGCCCTGGGATGCGTCGGCGCTCAATGACATCGAGAAGGCCATCCAGGCCTCAAACCTGGGATTGAACCCGTCGAATGATGGGGGGATGATTCGCCTGCCGGTCCCTCCACTCTCGGAGGAGCGTCGCCGCGACCTTGTAAAGGCTGCCCGCTCTTTGGGCGAGGAGACAAAGATTTCAATCCGCAACGTGCGCCGTCACGCAAAGGAAGACATCAAAAAGACGCAGGAATCGGAAAAGCTGCAGGAGGACATGCGCTACGAGTCGGAAGACACGCTGCAGACGATGACCGACAACCACACTGAGAAGGTGAATAAACTGCTCGATCACAAGGAAAAAGAGATCATGGAAGTATGAGCGGGTGCGTTCCAGGGTGGCGTCCCGCCGTACCTAACGCCCCAAGATTCACCAAGCCTGCATGCACGCCCAGAAACATGGCCCGGCGGCTGGCATAGGTGGAGCTTTCCCCGGAGAGGTGCCCGAGTGGCTGAAGGGGCTCGCCTGGAAAGCGAGTATGCGGGTTGACCCCGTATCGAGGGTTCGAATCCCTCCCTCTCCGCACGCGACGAAAACCCCGGTTGCCCAAGGGCAGCCGGGGTTTTTTGCTTTCGGGCGGGAGGAAGCTTACTTCTGGACGGCCGAAAGCAAAGAAGCCCGGCGTGGAATGCCGCCTATTCGACCTTCGTCAGACTTGCGAGCATGCTTACGAATGCACGCCAAACGCCATTACACTCGAACGGATTGTTTCGTACGTTCCTCCGCTCCATTTCATCCATTTGGATTCTGGCCTGATCCGCATGATTAGACTGATACTCGGCATTTTTGCCTCGTTGCTGCTCGTCCCCAGCACATCCGCGCAGACATTTTCCAACGAATTCTTTCGGCTGAATACAAATCCGATGAGTGACCGGCCCATCGAGAATGTATCCCTTGCGGATTTCAATGCCGACGGGCGCCTGGACATCTACCATACCGGGCGACTCTACCGCCAAAATGAAAATGGCAGTTTCGATGACGTGCTTGCTCAGGCTGGCATTCAAGTTGAAGGTACTTCCGTCCAGGGAGGAATATTTGGAGATGCCAACCAGGACGGATTGCTCGACTTGTTGATACTCAATGCAGAACCCGGAAGCCGCTTCTATCTGAATCGATCGGGAGAGAAGTTTGACCTGGGCAACAGCAAAACGAATCTGATTTTTCAGCATCCCCCCGTTGGTGCATTCTGGACAGATGTGAACGAGGATAATTTTGTCGACTTGGTTGCCGGCTCTTCCAATGGTCGAAATCCGGTGTTTCTGGGAAATACGTCGAACAGCTTCACCAACGTCGGAGACCTCATGCTGGCCAGCACCGAGCCTGCCGCCTGTGGTCTTGCTGTAAGCGACTTTGACCAAGATCTTGATCCAGACTTTTTCGCTGCCAGATGTGGTGCTGGTAACGAGTTGCTCGTCAACAACTCCTCGCGGGATCGATTCGCAACGACCTTCCGGGGCTCGGGTGTCGAGAGTCGCCGTGTCAGTCAGGATGGACACTGGTTCGACTACAACAATGATGGATGGGAAGACCTGCTGGTGGTCAACCTATGGGCAGAATTCAACAATGCACAGACCCATCTTTACCGAAACGAGGCGGGGCAGAACTTCGTCGATGTAGCCTTGGAAGCTGGTGTGATTGGTGCTGTGAATTTGCCGAAGGGCCCTGCAGCCATCGGTGACTTTGACAATGATGGGTGGCAAGACATCTACCTGCCTTTCAATAATCAGGGCAGGCTCTACCGCAACATGGGAGACGGCACTTTCGAGGATGTTTTCGACGCCAGCCTGGGATTGGATTCCGTGGGCACAGCCGTGGCGACCGGAGATATCAACAATGATGGCTGGCTGGACCTGATCATCCCGGACGCGCAAGGCACGGCCATCATGATCAACGATGGAGGCACAAACAACTGGGCTTCCATTGAACTGAAAAATCCTTCCCGCAATCGACTGGGAGTGGGATCCCGGATTCATATCCAGGCTGCTGGGATGCAACAAATGCGCACGATAACGGCAGGAACCGGTGCTGGAAGCCAAAGTGACGGTTTACGAGCGCACTTCGGCCTCGGAACGGCATCTACCATCGACGAGGTCAGCATTATCTGGCCTGACGGATTCACAGAGACCATGACCAACCTCCCTGTGAACAACCACTATACGTATGTGCGAGGAGTGGGTCTGAATGATGCGCCTCAGGCATTCACGTTGGGTTCTCCACTGAATGCCGGATTTATCAATCCCGACTCGGAGATCATCACATTTGAGTGGGGGGAAGCCGTTGACACCGACGCTGTGACGTATGAGCTCACCATTACAGGTCGTGGACTGAAGCTCTCCTTCCCTGACCTGAGTACAACATCGTTGGAGGTCTCCACGAATTTGATGCCCCCGAACCAGATCTACGAGTGGTCTGTCATTGCTTCGGATGGCTATTCCCTGCGTTCTGGTTCGGAAGAGCGCTCCTTCAGCTTTGGCCAGCCTGACGTAGCCAACTCCACTCTTCAGCTACCGGCGCTCTTTGACTTCGGGTTGCCGAATCTTTCACGTGGCGTCGCCGAGTTTGCAGATATCGATCTTGATGGTGATTTGGATCTCTTGGTTGGAGGGGATGCAAACGGGACAGCTGTACTTCGGCTTTACCGTGCGGATGATGCCACGGTGGTAGCAGATGCCAACGGTGGAGAATTCATTTTCAAATCCCTCAATCCCGCTGGAGTCTCTCTGGAGGCCGTTTCCCAACCCAGCATTGCGTGGGGTGACATTGATCGGGACGGCGATCCAGATCTCCTGGTTACGGGTATCTCCCGGGAAGATGGTCAACCCTTGACCACGCTCTATCAGAATCTCGTCGGTCAATTCATCCCGCTCACCGTGGATGGGCTCGAAAATGTGTGGGGGAGCGGCGTATCGTTGCAGGATGTCAACGGAGACGGATGGCCAGATATCGTTTTGGCCGGAAGCTCTGAGCCCGAGTTCTCCTTGTCCACGATGGCTGATGTCTGGATCAGCCAGAACGGTTCGGGATTTGTCAGAGCCGATGCCGGAATACCCCCTCACATGTTTGGGGAATCGGCATTTGCTGACATGGATGGCGACGGCGATCTGGATATGGCGCTCACGGGCGATCTCGGGGGTGGCCGTTTCCATGCCGGTGTATACCGCAATGACGGAGTTGGCTCGGGTGGGACCTTCACCCTGATATCCTCTCCGCTCGCCCAGGTATCAGGCGGGTCTGTGACCTGGGGTGACGTCGACGCAGATGGCGATCCGGATATCCTTCTTTCCGGTGGTGCCCTCTCGCCTGAATTGCTGCGCGGTATCACCCGCCTGTATGTCAATGATGGCGGCTCCTTCAGCACGCATCCCTTTCCCTTCGACGGAGTCGTTACGGGACGCGCTATCTGGGGAGACTATGAGAATGACGGTGATCAGGATGTTTTCGTGGTTGGCGCGCGCTCTCCGCTTGGGGAAACCGTAGGCCGTCTGTATCGAAACGTCGACGGGCAGTTCGTGGCAGAGCTCGATGTGAAGGGCTTTGTCTACGCGACCGCCGCGTTTGGTGACTATAACGGAGACGGAGATCTGGACTTCATTGCCTTCGGGATCGATGCAGAAGGAAACGTGGATACCACGTTCTATATCAATCAGCAGGTACCCGAACCGGTACCAGTGACACGGTAAGACGTAGGAAGAGCTGGGTGTCAGCGCCGTATATTCCCATCGGCGTCCAGGTGCACGCAAGGTGCCCGACCACCAATTTTTTCCATCACCGGACTACCGAACTGATATGATTGCCAGCATGACCGGCTACGGCCGGGGCGAAGCCGAGGTACGAGGCTATGAGGCCGTTGTGGAGCTCAAAGCCGTCAACAGCCGCTACTGCGAAGTCTCCCTGCGCTCTCCAAAATCGCTCAACGCGCACGAGGCCGACATTCAACGGATGATCAAGCAGGCCTTCTCACGCGGCCGCATTTCCGCATTCGTCCAGATTACTGATCCTGCACCCGACGAATTTCCCACCCGGGTCAACCCGAAGGCAGTCGCAGCCTATGGGGACTTGCTCGAGAGCGTTCGATCAGCGGCAGGCATCGAAGAGCCTGTCCGGCTCGAGCACATCCTGAAACACTCGGATATTTTTGAGACGGACGAATTCGAAGAGGATCTTGAAGCCGTCTGGGAAGCCACCAAACAGGCCCTCGAAGCCGCCTGCGAGGGCATGAGGTCCATGCGCCTGCAGGAAGGTCTGGCGCTCAAGACGGAACTCGATGAGCGCCTTGACGGCATCGAGACAAAACTGCGTGAAGTCGAACGCTTGGCGCCACAACGCGTCGCCTCCTCGGGAGAACGTCTACGCGAGCGCCTGGCTGAAATCATCGAAGAGGGCCGGATTGACGCCGAGCGCATTGAATTTGAAATGGCCATGCTCGCCGACAAACTGGATGTACGCGAGGAAGTCGTGCGCATGGATTCCCATCTGGGGCTATTCCGTGAAGCCATGGCCTCGGGCGAGCCGGTCGGCCGTAAGATGAATTTCCTTTCCCAGGAAATGAACCGTGAGATCAATACCATCGGATCCAAATCCAATGACGCCGACATGGCGCATCTGGTTGTCGGCATGAAGGAGGAGCTCGAGAAGATCAAAGAGCAAGTCGAAAACGTTGAGTGAGCTGCTCTCCTATAGCCCGTGCATCATCATCGTGGCCGCTCCGAGTGGGTCGGGTAAATCGTCCCTTGCGGCTAAACTCATGGCAGATTTGCCGCAGATCCGCTTTTCGGTGTCAGCGACCACGCGTCCCATTCGCGGAGAGGAAAAAGACGGAGAGGCCTATCACTTCTTGACCGAAGAGGCCTTTCGTACAGCCATCGCCCAAGACCGACTGCTGGAATACGAAGAAGTATACCCCGGTCGTTTCTACGGAACGCTACGCAACGAAGTGGATCGATCATCGGCCGAGCAGCCGGTACTTCTGGATGTGGATGTGGTGGGCGCGCTGAACGTGAAAAAGCAGTATGGTGCACAGTGCCTGGCTGTGTTCGTCCGCGCGCCGAACATGGCGGTGCTCGAAGAACGCCTTCGCGGGCGTGGAACCGAAAATGCCGACTCTCTGCAAGCTCGCCTGGACAAGGCAGCTTTCGAAATGTCGTTCGAGTCCTCATTTGATCGCAGCGTGATAAACGATGATCTTGAGGTTGCCGCCGCCGAATTGATCGCCCTGACACGCTCGTTCATTTCCACTTTCGACCATGCCTGATACGTCCCATATGACGGGTCGACGGATACTCCTTGGAGTGACGGGAGGCATCGCCGCCTACAAGACGGCCGAGCTCGTGCGTCAGTTCAAGCGCGCAGGTGCCGAGGTGCGTGTAGTCATGACGCCGGATGCTACCCGGTTCGTGACGCCCTTGACGCTGGGGACACTCTCGGAAAACGAGGTCCACATCGAGATCTTTCCCGAAAACGAGGCGGGGTCCTGGACGAAGCATGTAGCGCTGGGATTATGGGCGGATCTCTTCCTGGTTGCACCACTCACGGCCCAGACGCTATCCAAGCTGGTTGATGGAGCGTGTGATTCCATGCTGACGGCGGTTTCCTTGACGGCGCGCTGTCCCATCATGATCTGCCCGGCGATGGATCATGACATGTACATCCACCCGGCGGTGCGAACGAACCTGGATACGCTTGCCGAGCGTGGCGTAACGGTTATGGAAGCCGAGCATGGTGAGTTGGCCAGTGGTCTGATCGGTCAGGGCCGCCTTCCCGCGCCGGATGCTATTTTCGAGCGTGCATCCGAGTTGCTGGCTAGTCTGGATACAGCCCGCAGCGGACCCCTTGCCGGGAAGCGGGTGGTCGTGACTGCCGGCCCCACCCGAGAGCGGATCGACCCGGTGCGCTTTATTTCGAATCACTCGACCGGCACAATGGGTTTTGAACTGGCCCGCGCCGCGGCCCGCCGCGGCGCGGACGTAGTCCTTATTGCCGGACCCGTGTCGCTGGAGACCCCCGACGGTGTGCGCCGCATCGATGTAGAATCCACAGCCGACATGTATGCGGCCGTCATGGACTACCGGGAAGCAGATGTCGTCATCATGTCCGCTGCTGTGGCTGACTTTACTCCATCCCAACCGTCGGAGAGCAAGATCAAGAAGCAAGGAGGCGACGCAGCCCTCGAATTGGCGCCAACGACGGATATCCTGGCCAACCTTGGTGTAAGTAAGGCGGATGGTCAAACGCTTGTGGGATTCGCGCTCGAGACGGAGAACGGCCTCGAAAACGCCAGGGGAAAACTGGAGCGTAAGAACCTGGATTGGATCGTGCTGAACAATCCGACGGAATCAGGAGCCGGCTTCGGAACGGGTACCAACCGCGTCACGCTACTGGCGCGCGATGGTCGCAGCGTGGATCTGCCCGTATTGCCTAAAGCGGAGGTCGCTGAGGCTATCCTGGAACTGGCGGTGCTCAATACAGCCCTCGAGGACATTGACCCGACGGCGTGAGCAGGTGCCTCTGGCAAATCTTGTTGAAAAGGTGGGGGCAATTCGTGCATAGGTGGGCGCAGTAGACAGGCCTGAATCCGGTAGATTTCCCTTTCTGATTTGAGGACCTGTACACCCATGTCGAACGAGCTGAAAGACATACGAGCTGCCCTGGAGCACCAGATGGCCCTTTTCGGGGATCTGGTGGTGGTGCCGGCTTCCCCTGACAGCGAGGTCCCACATTCTGTATTGCCGCCTGAACCTTCGCCTGAATCGTCGCCTGAACCTTCCCCGGAGTCGCTACCACTACCTGTTTCCGAACAGGAAACGGTCTTGCAGACGGCTCCTGAGCCCCAAAAAGAGCCTGTGCAGAACGAACCTGAAGCTACAACGGCCACGCCGGCAACAGGCGATGGCGTCTATGAACGGATCAGTGCCCTGATTCCGGAAGATTCTCCCCTCAGGGGCATGTCCTCTCTCGAGGAAGTGCAGACCTGGGTGGCGGCCACCGAACTGATAGAGCTGGATCGTAGCCGAATCAACCCGGTATTCGGGGTCGGCAATCCGCAGGCGAACCTGCTGGTGATTGGCGAAGCGCCCGGTGCCGATGAGGATAAAAAGGGAGAGCCCTTCGTGGGCCGAGCCGGCCAGCTGCTGACCAAGATCCTCGAGGCCATCGGGTTCGAACGATCGGAGGTCTACATTGCGAATATTCTCAAGAGTCGCCCTCCCGACAACCGGAAGCCCAAGCCAGACGAAATCAGTGCCCACATGCCGATCCTGCACAAGCAGATCGCCCTCATCCAACCCAAGCTGATCCTCTGTGTCGGACGCACGTCCGGAACGTCTCTGCTGGGGATCGATTCGAGCCTGAAGGATATGCGTGGAACGTTTCATGATTATCACGGCATCCCCGTGCTGGTCACCTATCACCCGGCCGCCCTGCTGCGAAATCCCAATTGGAAACGTCCGACCTGGGAAGATGTGCAGCTACTTCGTGAGCGCTACGACAAGCTGACTGCATGATGATGCCACCCGAGGAGCAAGCGTACTCTCAACCGAATTCCATGTCCGAACTGCTGCCTGAAATACCGCCCTCAAGCCTCCCGCAGGAGTACCGTCCGTCGCCCCGACCGGGCCGAGTCCCTCCACAGGCCGGAGAAGTAGAGAAGACCGTGCTCGGAGCCATGCTCATCGAGCGCGAGGCCATTCCCAAGACGGTCGAGATCCTTCAACCGGGTACATTTTATACAGAGCGCCACAATACGATTTACGAGTGCGTCCTCAGCCTCTTCGAGCGTGGCAATCCGGTCGATCTCATCACGCTCGGTGATGAACTCGAGCGCCGCGAACAGCTGGAAGCGGTGGGTGGATCGTACTATCTGTCCGAGCTGACGGCATCGGTAGATACGGCTGCCAACGTGGAGTATCACGCCCGTATCGTCGCAGAAAAGTCCCTACTGCGCGGCTTGATCGAGAACCTGACATCCGTAGTAGGACAGGCTTATGATCCGTCAGCCGATGCATTCGAACTGCTCGACCACGCCGAGTCCGAGATCTTCCGTATCTCGGACTCTCAGCTGCGTAAGTCGGCTTCTTCGATGCACGATGTGCTCAAGGAAACCCTGGCACGCCTCGAATCCATCCACGGTCAGGAAGGCGGCGTAACCGGCGTTCCGTCCGGCTTCAAACGAGTCGATCAGATGACGGGTGGCTGGCAGCCCTCCGACCTCATCATTATCGCAGCCCGTCCATCGATGGGTAAGACAGCCTTTTCGCTGGCCATGGCCCGTAATGCGGCATTGCACCCCGAGAATCCGGCGGGTGTCGCCATTTTCTCCCTGGAAATGAGCTCTGGCCAGCTGGCCCAGCGACTGCTTACGTCCGAAGCCCGCGTGGATGCACAGGCTGCGCGAACCGGTCGCATGAGCGATGACGACTGGCCCCGGCTGGCGCGCGCTGCCGGTAAGTTGAGCGAGGCGCCCATTTACATCGACGATACGCCGGGGTTGACCGTGCTTGAGCTGCGAGCCAAGTGCCGACGACTCAAAGCCGAGCATGATATCGGGCTGATTATCGTGGACTACCTCCAGCTGATGCATGGAACAGGGCTGAACAAGAGCTCCAACCGCGAACAAGAGATTGCCCATATTTCGCGATCGCTCAAGGGTCTGGCGAAGGAGCTCAATGTACCGGTCATTGCCCTCTCGCAGCTTTCCCGCGCTGTGGAAACGCGTGGCGGCGATAAACGCCCTCAGCTCTCCGATCTACGTGAATCAGGATCGATCGAGCAGGACGCTGACGTCGTAGCCTTCATCTACCGCGCCGAGCGCTATGGTATCACGGTGGACGAGAACGGGAATTCGACCGAAGGACTGGCCGAGCTGATTATCGGAAAGCAGCGAAACGGACCCATCGGAGATGTCTCTCTGGCATTCGTCCATCAGCATGCCCGCTTCGAGAACCTGACCACATATTACAGTCCCGGGGATTATCTGCCAGAGGATTCAAATTCAGGCGCTCTTCCCGAAGGAGACGAAACGGCTCCGTTCTAAGGCGTATACTGGCGGCCAATCACCCTCTGCATGCCCGGACTGAGAGCCGGATGCCGCCATGATCGACCCCCAAACAATTCTACCGGAAGATGGACCGGATGCTGGCTCGCATTGCCAGCGACGGCGACGAAGGCGCTCCCCTGACCCGAATCCTGGATGACCTCGTGTCCTCCTTCGGCGAAGAGCTGCATTTCGGGAACGGACACCTCTACCGCGAGCTGTTCGGTGTCTACGAATTGCTTCACACAACGTGCGAGGAGTCCTTTTTTCCCGCGCGCCTGACCGAGGAAGACCCCGCGGTCATGATGCTGGCCGAACATGGCTCGTTCGTATTCGAAAACCCGTGGGAGATGCCGCCCTGGTTTACCCACCCTGAAGGACGCATCAAAGAGTTCGTGGCCTTCCAGATTGACGGGCCGCCGGGACATCGGTACGTGATGCTCTTCACGTTGGGTCCGGACTGGGTGCGTGACGAAGTGGCCTTCTGCTTGAATGGAGCGCGCTTTGCGCTCAATTATCAGCTCAAGCACGATGCGGCCGAAAACGAGATGGCCACAGCGGCCCAGATCCAGCGAAGCCTCTTGCCCAAGAAATCTCCGACCTTCGAAGGTTGGGATATCGCAGCACGTTCGGAAGCCGCCGATGCAGTAGGCGGTGACCTGTACGACTTCATCCGGATCGAAGAGGACCTCATGGGACTCGCCGTCGGTGATGCCTCAGGCCACGGTCTCTCGGCTGCTCTGCTGGTTCGCGATGTGCTGATGGGTATCCGTATGGGCGTAGGTATCAACATGAAGATGATCTACGCGATGAAGAAGCTGAACCGGGTACTGAACCGGACGACCTTCTCCACGCGATTCGTATCCGTCTTCTATGCCGAGCTTCATAGAAAAGGAGGGCTTCTGTATGCCAATGCCGGCCATACATCGGGGCTCATCATCACCGATGATGCCGTAACACAGCTCGATCCTACGGGGCCCATCATGGGTCCCCTTCCCGACATTCCGCTCGAGCGCGGATATGCCAACATCCCGAAGGGAGCCCTTCTGGCTCTCTACACCGATGGAATCACCGAGCGCGTCAACCCGGATGGCTCACCGTTTGAGGAAGCAGGCCTGATCGAACAGATACGGAAACACCGGCATCGCACGGCTTCGGAAATCGTCTGGCAGGTATTCGATCACGTCCGAAAACTTGATCACGAATCAGACATGTTCGAGGACGATATGACGCTCGTGGTTCTGAAGCACGAAGACGTCAGCGCCTAAGCGCCTGAGAACCTGAGCGCTCAGTCAGGCTTGGACGTTTTCAGCTGTACAGGAGCGCCGCGTTTGCGCAATTTCAGGTTGAGCATTTCAACGAATACCGAGAAAGCCATCGCGAAATAGATGTATCCGCGGGGTATATGGAACTCGAAGCCTTCCGCAATGAGCGCCACGCCAACCATGAGAAGGAAGGCAAGCGCCAGCATCTTCACGGTCGGGTGATCGTCAATGAATCGTGACACAGCGCCTGCGCTGAACATCATGAAAATGATGGCGATCACTACAGCCGTAATCATGATCGGGACTTGATCTACCATCCCAACGGCCGTGATGACGGAGTCGAGCGAAAACACGATATCCAGGATGAGGATCTGGGTAATCACGCTCCTGAACGTGACCTGCCCGACTTTGGCTTGACCGTGCTCGGCTCCCTCAAGTTTGTCATGGATCTCACGAGTACTCTTTGCCAGGAGGAATAGCCCTCCTACCATCAGGATCAGGTCCCGCCCGGACAATTCGAGGCCGAGCAACTCGATAAGCGGCTCGGTCAGTTGCATCATCCACGCAAGGGAAAGCAGGAGCGCCACTCTGCCAAACAGGGCCAGAGCCAACCCTATCGTCCGGGCACGAGCCTGCTGCTCAACGGGCAGCTTGCCAGCCAGGATGGAAATGAAGATGATGTTGTCTACGCCCAGGACGATTTCCAGAGCAGTCAAAGTACCCAAAGCCACCCAGGCATTGGGATCAGCAAGCCATTCGAACATGGTGTGACACGGGGGTTTGGCGAGGTGCGTTCACGTTCGGGGAATATAGCGAGCCTAGCGGAACGGTGATCGCCGCCAAAAAAAGAGCCGGGTCGAAAGGGCTCTCCAGAATCGTACGAAAGCGGTCATGACGAAGGGAATTGGATGTTGTGATTACCCTCCTACGGCGTGATTCGACAAGAGATACAGGAATCAGCAGGACAGAGCGCTAGTAGGGATGACCCAAAGCGGTGGACAGGTCTGCGATATTCCATTCTTCAATGAACAGACCCACGCTGCCGAAAAAGCCAAAGCCGTTCTGAACATTCGACATGACGCCGGGCTGGGCCAATACCTCGGGGTCAAACACACCATTCGGCGGATCCCAGTTTTTGTCCAGTATGCGGATCTGAACACCCATCGCGTTGACGTTGTACGTATCGCCATTGGGTATCCAACCCTGATCGATGGACCATTGCACATTGTCCTTGACCGCCTCCTGGTCATCAGACAGGTTGATACGCATTTGCCAACCATCATCTGTTCGCGCTCCCGGGCGTCCGTAAGGCACAAAGATCCGTCGGTTGATACCATCAATGGACCATAGATAAATCAGGTTCACTTCCCAGGGGGAGGTGATTTCTGGAATTCGTAGGTCCTGATAAATGAAGGTAGAGTCCTGCTCGAACACCACGGGGCCTTTTTCCAACAGGGTGGCTGAGTGGATGACCGGAATGGACGTCTCCGCCGTCGTCATTGTCCCGTCAGAACGAACGACTTCCAGCTTGTACGTACGGCCCATCCGAACCAGGAATTGCGCCTTGAATACGTGTCCATACGATCCGTCCTCGAGCAGCGCATACGTGTGTTCCCATTGTGTTCGGGTACCCGTCATCAGGTCCGTCGTGTACACTTGTGCGTCGATATCGAACTCGCCACTGGTGGACTCGATATCCTCGGCAAAACGCGTAACCGGTACAACGCGCAAGGTGTGTTGCGTTTCGAGCATATCCAGGTAGCCGTATACCGTGAAATAGCGCTCATCGTTCTCAAATGGATCAATGATGGTCTCGTCACACCCGGTGAAGGTGACAGCCATGATCAACATGAGAACGGGAATCCAGCGAAAGCGGTGCAACATGAACGTGGGCAATGCGCTGTGCATTGATTGGCGGGAAGAGAAGTACGATAATCTCGCTCCGTACCCTCTAAATTAGCGTGCCCGGTCCGCTCTGCGGTACAATTCGGGATCCAGGTGGTGATGAGCCGGTTGTGAGCCGCCCATCGCCATCGCTAATGTGGGCCTCAAAACCCCATTTCGCACACAATCTCCCGTTGAGCGGGTACCCTGATCTTGAGTTTCATCGGACGCTTTCTGTTGCTTCTCATGCTGGCCATGTTGGTCGGTTCGCGATGGTCATTTCTGGCCCACGCTCAGGAGACGGTTCGAAAGGAGGCCGATGCACGCACTTTTGAGAACCGGATGGATGCCGACCGCCTCCGCTCTTTCATCCTGCGAGAGCGGGTGAGACTGAACGCGGAGTCAGAAGCACTGAAGCAAGTGGTCGCCGACTCCGGGTTGGTCCGCTTCCACACCGACTCTCTCATTTCTGCTCGCGAATGGGTTGGACTGCGAGGTGAGCGTCCTGTCCTGCGCATCACGCACAACCGCGAAGCGGCAGCTTCTGCACGTATCAATACCCTGCTGGCAGGTGGGCGTACGGGACTTAACCTGAGCGGAGAAGGACAACGCGTAGCTGTCTTCGACGATGGTCATCCTCGCCTCTCTCACGTAGAGTTGGCCGGGCGCATTGATCGGCGTGACGGTTTTTCCGTCGAATCGACCCACGCTACTCATGTGGCCGCAACGATTGCGGCGTCAGGCGAATGGCGGGAAGTGCGCGGAATGGCACCAGCAGCCAGAATTCGCAGTCACGACTGGTCCAACGACATCATTGAAATGGCCCAGGCCGCCTTGGACGGAGT
>JAURNP010000038.1 GCA_030830105.1 Rhodothermales bacterium
CACTTCGTCATTCGGATCGGCGAACCAATTCCGGCGTCTGGAGGCAATCGGAAAGGTCTCGCCCGGTCTGCTCAAGAGGCTGTCCAACAGTTGATGGACGAAGAAATCGCCGAGCTGTAAGGCATTAGGCTGCTGACATTCTTGTAGGATGCGTTGGGCGTCCACCAATGTTCAGCGAAACGAATCGTTTGGACTGCGTACAAAAGGATCCGCCGTAGAAATAAGCTCCGCACTAAAACTGGCAATCGATCCATGGGCGAGTCTAATGAACTGAGTACTTCCTTCCGCATGCGGACTATCGGTTTGGTCGTGGTAGGGTTATTGACGGGGATTCTGCTTACACTTTGGTTTGGCGGAGTGATTCCGGGGCAAGATCGCCCTATCGAGGTTAGCCGCACGGTCCAACTGGGATCAGATGCCAGTATGGGTGCGATAGAGTCGTCTTCTAATGATGTCCCGACCCAGTACCTGGACGTAATGTCGATGAATGAGGTGTTCAAAGCGGTCTCGAGCACAGTTACGCCGACTGTTGTCTACATCGAAGTTGAGACTCTTGCGAGTAGCGGCGTGTTGTCGCCATTCGGGCAGCGTGGTGGCTCGCAAAGTTTGGGGAGCGGGGTGATCATCAGTGATCAAGGTTACATCGTGACCAATAATCATGTGATCGATGGTGCCAACCGAATCCGCGTGACGCTGAACGACAAGCGTCAGTTCACCGCCGATGTGGTCGGAACAGATCCGACGACGGATCTGGCGGTGATCAAGGTTGATCCGGATTCTGAGATCCCCGTGGTCGCCTTGGGCGATGCAAATAGCGTCGAGGTAGGCGAGTGGGTATTGGCCGTTGGCAACCCGTTTCGATTGACGTCTACGGTCACGGCGGGCATTGTGAGTGCGATAGGCCGCCAGGTAAACGTGATCGAAGATCGTCTTGGAATAGAGAGCTTCATCCAGACTGATGCTGCTATCAACCCTGGTAATTCTGGCGGAGCGGTCGTCAATTTGCAGGGGGAGCTCGTAGGCATCGCCACGGCCATAGCCACCGAGTCGGGCTCCTACGAAGGATACGGATTTGCGGTGCCCGTTGATCTGATGGAGCGGGTGGTGCGCGATCTGATTCGGTATGGAGAAGTGCGACGTGGGTACCTGGGTGTTTCCATTCAGCCGATGAATGCGCGCGCTGCAGAAATTGCAGGGTTGAATGCCGTTCTGGGTGTTTACTTGAGTAGCGTTCAGCCCGGTTTGGCTGGTTATGAAGCCGGACTTCGGAATGGCGACATTTTGCTCTCCATCAACGGCCGAGAAATGACCGAGCCGAACGGACTCCAGAGTGCTATTGCCTTGTTTTCGCCTGGCGACGCGGTGCCCGTCGAAATCTGGCGAGAGGGTCGGTCGATCGATTTTACTGTCATTCTCAAGGGTCGGGATGATCCTGGATACGCTTCATGGTTGACGGAGCTCAATCAGGGCCAGCCGCAGCTCTTCGAACCACAGTTCGAGGAAGATCAGGTTATCGAGCTGAGTGAGTGGGGGATCGGTGTCACGAATCTGGATGCTCGAGTCCGACGTCAATTCCAGGCGGTACACGGTGTCTATGTCGCTTTTGTGCGTGCCGAGGGTCCTTTTGAGAAAGCTGGGATATCCCGAGGCGTGGTGATAACGGCGATTAACGACACCCCGATATTCAATACGGATACCTTGGAAGATGCCCTTCGAGGCACCGAAGAGTTGTTGGTGCGCTTGAAGCGAAGCGACGGGTCGACCGCGTTTTTCGAAGTCAGGCCGTAGCAGCAAATTCTGACAGAAAGCGTCGTTTGCTTGATGCCGTCGCTGAAAACGCGTCTTTACCGACGCCGTGCCGTAGTTTTGGGCGCTCGCACCGCTTATCTCACTTTTAGTCCGAAGTATGCTCCGTTATCTCACAGCCGGCGAATCGCACGGCGAGGCCCTTATCGGCATCGTAGAGGGTTTGCCTGCGGGCGTTCCTGTGGCACGGGCGATGATCGACGAACAACTCGCTCGACGTTGGCTGGGCTTTGGTCGAGGCGGACGCGCGAAGTTCGAGACCGACCAGATTCATATCTATTCCGGGGTGCGCTTCTCAAAGTCGATGGGTGGGCCCATCGCCATCCGACTCGATAATGCCGCCTATCAGAAGGATAAGTCCGGTTGGCCGGAGGTGATGGCTGTTGATGGAGATGGTGAAGGAGTTGAGCCGATCACCCTGCCACGTCCGGGACACGCTGATCTGACAGGCACACACAAGTACGGGCTTGACGACATCCGCCCGGTCATTGATCGATCAAGTGCGCGCGAAACGGCGATGCGTGTTGCCTGCTGTTCGCTCGCACGTGTTTTTCTTCGCGAACTCGGCATTCAGGTAGGCAGTCATGTTACCCGGATCGGAGAGGTCGGATATGAATCGCCGGCCTCCTATGCTTCGTTGCTGGCCAGCGTCGAAGATCAGGGAGCCGAGTCGATCAACCGCCGGGCCGATACAAGCGAAGTGCGAATGCTGGACCCGGATTTGACCGCATCGTGCATTGAGCACATCAAAGCGGTTAAGAAAAAAGGCGATAGCCTGGGTGGTTCGTACGAGGTTGTTGTGACGGGAGTCCCGGTTGGCTTGGGGTCGTTCGTACAGTGGGATCGAAAGCTGGACGCCCGGTTGGGACAGGCGATTTTGTCGATTCAGGCGCAGAAAGGCGTTGAAATCGGAGACGGCATTGCAGCGGCTACCGAGCGGGGCTCTGCCATTCACGATCCGATCACTTCTGAAGGAGATACTTTCCCGCGGACACAGAATCGAGCTGGGGGAATTGAAGGGGGGATGTCAAACGGCATGCCGATCGTTGTCCGGGGCTATATGAAGCCGATTCCGACGCTCATCAAGCCTCTCGGAACGGCCGACATGAAGACGGGGGAAGAGCGGCCAACTCGATACGAACGCAGTGATGTGACCAGCGTCCCGGCTGCTTCGACGGTTGCCGAAGCGGTGGTAGCCATGGAAATTGCCAACGCCGTATTGGAAAAATATGGTGGCGACAGCTTGGACGAAATCAAGGCCCGCTTGAAGTAGAAAAGTAGGCAGGTTCGACCGCGCCCCAGGTGATTGATCACGCACCCGCCTCGAGCGCGACCGGTGTGGCATCCTCGGCTCATGTCATGATAGCCTTTGATCAGGATATGGACCTCGCGACCCTGGGAGGCGTCTACTTTACGGTTTCCTCGGGCACGCAGAACGTTCCGGACGTGTTTGTACTCACGGACCGGACCATTGACTTCATGCCGGACAGTGCCCTGGATCTGGGAAGGACCTATACGGCCACGCTGTCCGTGCATGCCTGTAATGTGGCAATTATGCCCATTTCGCAGGTATTCAGCTGGACGTTTGAAACGGCCGCTGGCGTTGATATGAGCAGGACACTACGCTCCCTGCGGGCCACTTGCTGGTCTCGGCTTATCCGAATCCGTTTAACGCCAGAACGATACTCTCTATCGAGATGGATCGGTCCAGCAAAGTGGTGGTCGAGGCCTACTCGGTTGATGGACGTAGACTAGGTCGGGTGGATGCAGGCGTAATGCCTTCCGGCACCCATGCCATTCCAGTCGATGTTGGGAAGGGCAGCACAGGACTGATTTTGCTGAAGGTCCGTGTTGGCGATGCGCTGGTGATACGCCCCGTTCTGATGGTCAAATGAACCGATCTGAACTGGATCCAGAGGGGATAAACCCAAGCGCGGCGCGGCTCTTTCGAGCCGCGCCGCGCTTGGGTCAGGTCCCGACCCGCCATCAGGTCCATCTTCTCTCAGGCATTTGTCAGAGGAGATCAAGACGGTTGCCTGGCGA
>JAURNP010000039.1 GCA_030830105.1 Rhodothermales bacterium
AACCACTTTCAGCCGGTGACTTCCTCAAGCTCATGAAGGAAAAGGCGGCACTTGTGCATCTTGATCCATCCCTGAAAGCACGCGCAGTCAACGAAGGCTTCTCGGGCGGTGAGAAAAAGCGCAATGAAATCTTCCAGCTCGCCATGCTGGATCCGAAGCTGGCCATCCTGGACGAGACCGATTCAGGACTCGACATCGACGCCTTGCGCATTGTGGCTGATGGTGTGAATGATTTGCATAACGAAAAGCGCGCCTTCGTGGTTATCACCCACTACCAGCGCCTACTCGATTACATCGTTCCCGACTTCGTGCACGTACTCGTGGACGGTAAGATTGTCATGTCCGGAGGCAAAGAACTTGCCCTGGAACTAGAAGAGAAGGGCTACGACTGGATCAAGGCTGATACTGGCCAGACCGTCTGAACCTGATTGCATCCCACTTTCACCAGGACCGAAGAGATCGTGCAGATCGAACAGAAACTCGTCAACGAAATCAACGCCCGACTGGATCGCCAAGACACCAATGGTGGCAATGGCTGGGCATCCACGCGGCGTCTCGCAGCAGGAGCCTTCAAGGACATGGGTCTGCCAACCCGTCGTTCAGAAGCCTACAAATACACCCCGGTAACGAAGCGGGTCACTGAGGACCTGTCTATCGAGAATTCGGCGGGTACGGTTGACGCTTCCCGGGCCTTGGAGGGGCTGGAAGGCATTCACCTGTCCACGACCAACGGCCTGCTGGACAGCGTCCCCGCCAACCTCCCTGCCGGTCTGACCATCAGCTCGCTTGTGGATGCGTACGAAGGCAATCGTGTCTTCGTCAATGATCATCTTTCGCGTGCCTTTGAGGCCGATCGGGATGCGTTTTCCTCGCTGGCCGCCGCGGCCGCCGAAGATGGTATTCTGATCTACGTCACCGCGAATACCGCAGTGGATCAGACCATCATAATCCATCACGACAAGGTGTCCTCCACGGGACTGGTTCAGCCGAGGATTCTGGTCGTTGCCGACGAAGGTGCCTCGCTGCAGATTATTGAGCATTTCGGCCATACCGGGGCCAGTTCCGCCTTCGAAAACCGCATCGCGGAAATGATCGTGGCCAATGGCGGATCCATCGATCACGTTCTGATTTACGAAAGGAGCGAAAAAGCCACCTTTGTGAACGGCCTTCACGTGTATCAGGAAGGATCCAGTCACTACGCCACCAACACGATTACCCTCGGCGGAGGCATGGTGCGTAACAACCTCCACTTCCTGCCCGACGGAGAAGAGTGCGAAACCCACCTGAACGGCCTTTACATCGCCCGCGGTACGCAGCACATCGACAACCACACGTTCGTAGATCATGCCAAGCCCCACTGTGAAAGCAATGAGCTGTTCAAAGGCATCGTGGCAGACAAGGCCACTGGCGTCTTCAACGGAAAGATCCTGGTACGTCAGGACTCCCAGAAGATCAACGCCTATCAGACCTCCAAGAGCATCCTCCTTGATCGCTCAGCCAGCATCTATGCCAAACCGGAGTTGGAGATTTATGCCGATGATGTTCGATGCAGCCACGGTGCAACTACCGGTGAGCTCGACGAAGACGCTCTCTTCTATCTTCGTGCACGTGGAATCCATCCCGAAAGAGCACGGTTGCTGTTGCTCGAGGCTTTCGCACGTGACGTGGTCGACCTGGTCAACGAAGAATCAGTACGCGATTACCTATACGCCCGCCTTCACTCCATCCTGGAAGCACACGCATCTTTATGAACCCAACTGCGGCTAAGCCGAATACGGCGCAAACTCCTGATCTTGATCTCGTCAGAGCTGCTTTTCCGGCACTGCAGACAGAGGTGCACGGTCATCAGGTAGCCTATTTCGACAATGCAGCCACGTCGCAGAAGCCCCGCGCTGTTCTTGACCGCATAGACCGGTACTACTGCGAAGAGAATGCAAATGTGCACCGCGGCGTGCACACGATGAGCCAGTTGGCCACAGAGGCCTACGAAGGAGCACGCGAACGCCTGGCCTCCTTCCTGGGCGCCTCTAGTTCCCGGCAGATCATCTTCACCCGTGGAGCGACCGAGGCCATCAATCTGCTGGCTGCTTCCTTCGGTGCCTCTTTCGGAGCAGGCGATGAGATCATCGTTTCTGCCATGGAGCATCACGCAAACATCGTTCCCTGGCAACTGCTCAGCGAACGGACGGGGGTCAAATTGCGTGTGGTTCCTGTTACAGATGACGGGGAGCTGGATATCGAAGAGTTTCGAATCCTGCTCAATGACCGCACCCGGCTGGTTGCCCTCGTTCATGTATCTAATTCTCTCGGCACGATCAACCCTGTGCGGCGCATCATCGCAGACGCGCACGGGCTTGGAATTCCTGTCCTGCTAGACGGAGCACAGGCCACGCCCCATGCTCCAGTCAACCTTAAAGAGTTGGACGTGGACTTCTACTGCCTTTCCAGCCATAAGATGTTCGGTCCGACCGGGGTTGGTGTCTTGTACGGAAAGGCAGAGCTCCTGGAATCCATGCCCCCATGGCAAGGGGGCGGTGATATGATCGAGGAGGTCAGCTTCTCTGGAACGACTTTCAACGAGATCCCGCACAAGTTTGAAGCGGGTACTCCGAATATTGCCGGGGCCATTGGTATGGCGGCTGCGGCCGATTATCTCGAGTCTCTGGGATGGTCATGGATCCAGCAGCAGGAACTGGATCTACTCGAATACGCTACCGCTCAGCTTAGTCAGATTGACGGACTGCGAATTATTGGAACGGCTCCGAAGAAAGCTGCCGTAATCTCTTTCCTGATCGGAGCCACTCACCCTTACGATGTCGGGTCGGTCTTGGATCGACTGGGCATTGCCGTCAGGACGGGTCACCACTGCACGCAGCCCCTGATGAAACATTATGGCATTCCGGGGACGGTACGTGCCTCGTTTACCTTCTACAATTCTCGCTCAGAAATCGACCGATTGGCCGAAGGTCTGCAGCGGGCAGCACAAATGTTGGCATGAGCGTATTGAATCAACGTGCTCAGGCCCTGGTTGAGGAATTCGAGCTGTTCGATGACTGGATGGACCGCTACCAGCACGTCATCGACCTTGGAAAGGAACTGGCACCGATCGACGAGGGCTTCCGAACGAATGATTACCGTATCCACGGTTGTCAGTCCCAGGTATGGTTGCAGCCCGGTCAGAATGACAGCAATGTTCAATTCCGCGCTGACTCGGACGCACAAATAACAAAGGGCCTGATTGCCATCCTCCTAAGGGTTGTCAATGATGCCCCTGCCCTGGAGGTAGCCAGTGCTGATCTGGCCTTTCTGGATCAACTGGAATTGAAAGAGCACCTCTCTCCCACTCGAAAAAACGGTTTGGACGCCATGATCAAGCAGATTCGCCTGTACGCAGGTGCTATGGCGGCCCGTTCCTCCCAATCATCCTGAGACGTACCCAATAATCATGAGTGATTTGACCAACAGTGCAACCCCCGAGGAGACGCAGGATCTGTCGAAGAATGCCGGTGCAGAGGAAACCGGGTCAACGCCATCCGGGCACGTTGTAGCGGGCGATTCTGCCCTGGCGAGTAAACGTGATGCCGACTTGCCCCAAACAGAGGTCAAGGTCACCCAACCGACGGCGTTTACCGACGAGCAGATCGAGGAGGAAGTGGTCAAGGCTATCAAGACGGTTTATGACCCTGAAATCCCCGTTGACGTGTACGAATTGGGCCTTATTTACGGCATCCAGGTCAATCCAGATCGAACGGTTCTGGTGACCATGACACTGACCACCCCGAACTGCCCGGCTGCTGGATTCTTGCCCGGTCAGGTGGAAGCCCGGGTCAGGCATCTTCCGATGGTTGAGGACGCACGGGTAGAAATCACGTTCGAGCCGCCGTTTTCACCGGAAATGATGTCCGACGAAGCCAAGCTGGAACTCGGCTTCCTGTAAACAGGCTACTTGCTCAGGGCCCCTCGGCTGGTATCTCATATTGAATGGCCGCCAGATGAGCACCCTGCGGATCTGCAAACATGGTAATCGAGCCAACACCTGGTGCAGTTATGGACTCCGCCATAATTGAGCCGCCATTGTCCTTGATTGCCTGATTGCAGGCATCCAGATCGTGTACGGTAACGTAGCATCCCCAGTAGGTGGCATTTCCTCAGGATTCACACTCAAG
>JAURNP010000040.1 GCA_030830105.1 Rhodothermales bacterium
AGTCCACCGGCGAGAGGGTGTCAACACCCTGAATTTCGAGTGTTCGTGTTCCTACCCCGTCAAGCTGGGCGCCCATGGCTTGCATCATCTCGCAGAAGTGCACAACATCCGGCTCGATGGCTGCGTTTTCGATGACTGATCCGCCACGTGCCAGCGAGGCAGCCAATGCAATGTTGATGGTGGCGCCCACAGAGGAGGGTTCAAGGGTGAATCGGCCGCCTTCCAACCGTCCGGAAGGCGCAGAGGCGACTACGTAGCCTTGATCCAGGTCGATCGTTGCCCCGAGAGCCTTCATCCCTTCAATGTGCAGGTCGACGGGACGCGGACCCCAAGCGCACCCACCCGGAAGCGAGACTCGTGCCTTGCCCATGCGACCTAGGAGGGCACCGAGCATGTAGAAGGAGGCTCGCATCCGTTTTACAAGCTCATATGGGGCTTCAGCGCGGTCCAGCGAACCTGCGTTGATAGTCATTCTATGGTCAGCCGGAGCATGGTCAACGGTGGTGCCAGTTACCTCGATAACCCGTCTGAAGGTATGGATATCCTTCAGGTCAGGAATATTGGTCAATGTGACCGGTCCGTCTGTCAGGAGGGCAGCGGACATCAGGGGAAGTGCCGTATTCTTGGATCCACTGACAGTCAGCGGGCCGATGAGCGGGTTGCCGCCGCGTACTACGAGTTTGTCCATTCGGAATTGCTTGATTCACTCCCGATTTAGGATCGAAGATTCCCGGAGTGTTAAGATGCAGACAGGTTGGTATTGCAGAAGACCTCTCTCAAATGTACCAGCTCGACGAACGTTTCATTGGAATGCCATACGATCAGGAAACGTGACTGGGCTTACAGACGTAATTTAGAGCCAATCGTAACAAGCTGTCAGAACTGTAATCCGCCCTCGTAATCACGCGCCTACGCGGCCTGCGTTCAGTATGGAAGGGATATCCTTCCTCGACTCAATTCATCGTCATCATGTCGGAGCCCGCTTCTTCCTATTTGGATCATGCCGCAACGTCTCCTGTGCTTCCTGAGGCGCTGGAGGAAATGCTGCCATGGCTATCATCTGAATTCGGTAATCCGTCGGCCGTTTACGGTCGGGGTAGGAAAGCACGCTACACGCTTGAATCCTGTCGTGCGCGCGTGGCCGAGGTACTGGGAGTTGGTCCGGCCGAGATTGTATTTACATCAGGAGGGAGCGAATCTAACAATACCGTATTGGCAGTGGGTCCGGCCAGGGAGCGCGGTGTTGTGACCAGTTCTATTGAGCACGAAGCTGTTTTAGAGCCGGTTCGTCAGCTGCCCCGCCACAAGATCCTCCGCCCGGATTCGGAAGGCCGCGTCACCTCTGATCTGCTCGAGCAGGCCGAGGTATCCGATTTCGGTCTGGCCTCGTTCATGTTGGTGAACAACGAACTGGGCACAATCAACCCAATCGTCGAATTAGCGGACTGGTGCCATGATCGGGATCTTCTTATTCATACTGATGCGGCGCAGGCAGCACGCACCGTGGACCTGAAGCCAGTATCTGCTGTAGTTGACTACCTCTCTCTGACGGCGCACAAATTCGGAGGCCCCAAAGGAATAGGCATCCTACTGGTCAAGGCCTCAGTTCCGCATAGTCCTTTAATCTTGGGAGGCGGTCAAGAGCAGGATCGCCGTTCCGGTACGGAGAACACCGCATTTGTGATCGGGATGACGAGGGCCTTGGAGATGGCGGCTGCTAACAGAGAAGCATTTATCAAGCATGCAACGTCGCTTCGAAACCGGATGCTGGCCTCCTTGCGGGAAAGAATGCCGGGCCGAATAAAATTACTTTCTCCAGAAACGGGGAGCACGCCGCATATCCTTAATATCCTGGTACTCAAGGATGATGCAACAGGCGTAGACAGTGAAATGTTGATCTTGGGTCTGGACATCGAAGGCGTTGCAGTTTCGGCAGGGTCGGCATGCAGCTCAGGCACAATGAAAGGATCTCATGTTTTGGAGGCTCTAGGTGTGACCCCGTCGGAGGCATCCGGAGCACTGCGTATTTCCTTCGGGCCGCAATCGAGCAGCGATGACGTAGATCACATGTTGCTTTCCTTACAGCGGGTTATGAGCCGCTTGGATGGCTAGTCGCAGAATATTTCTCCGGAAGGCCCTGGTGGCAAATATTCTTTGCCAAAAGGAACAAGTCTGTGTTGATACTGAACGCCCGAAAGGTTCTCGCGGAAAGCATGTAGATCAGGTTGGAGGCGTATGACCGCCTGAATATCTTACGCCAATACCAAGTATCACCCCGCCAGCCATCTCTATGCAGCCAGATAATCGACTGGAAGAAATCGGTGCGTTCAAGACGCTTGAACAATTCATC
Source organism: Rhodothermales bacterium (assembly GCA_030830105.1). Classification (GTDB taxonomy): domain Bacteria; phylum Bacteroidota; class Rhodothermia; order Rhodothermales; family UBA10348; genus JAAZVD01. The sequence continues at coordinate 2,351 of JAURNP010000040.1, forward strand.
ATTGAACGGCAGTTCTCTGTTGATTCCTCAACAGGTGCCTTCTCTCGTCTTCTTCGGGATATCTCTGTAGCGGCAAAACTGGTGAATTGGCACATGCGCCGAGCCGGTATCATTGATGTGTTCGGTTCTACCGGAGAAATCAATGTGCAAGGAGAAGTGCAGGCCGTCATGGACGCACTTGCTCACAAGGAATTCGTTCGTGCGTTGAGAAGAGGCGGAGAATGCTGTTTGATTGGCTCGGAGGAGCATTCCGAAGCCATTCCAATGAAGGCCAGTGATAGCGAGGGCAAGTACATCGTACTGATGGATCCGCTCGATGGCTCTTCAAATATTGAAGTGAATGTTTCCGTCGGAACGATATTCAGCATCTACCACCTGCCAGAAGATCATCCTGAACCAACCCTCGAGTCCGCATTGCAACCCGGTGTGAATCAGGTGGGCGCTGGATATGTGCTCTATGGCAGTTCGACCATGTTGGTCTACACGACTGGCGAGGGGGTCAATGGATTTACGCTGGATCCGTCCATTGGCGAATTCCTTTTGACGCATCCGGATATCCGTACACCTGAAACAGGTAGTATGTATTCGATTAATGAGGGCAACTACGAAAGCTTCGAGATTGGTCTGAAGAAACACATCAAGTGGATGCAGCAGGAGCGATCCGATTCGGGCCGCCCTCTGAGCACGCGGTACATCGGATCGTTCGTGGCGGACTTCCATCGCAATCTGATGAAGGGTGGCCTTTACATGTACCCGGCCACGCACAAGAATCCGGCTGGAAAGCTGCGGCTCATGTACGAAGCAAATCCGCTGGCATTCATTGTAGAGCAGGCAGGCGGCAAAGCCTCTACGGGCATAAGGCGGATCATGGAAGTTGAGCCAGATAAGCTCCATCAGCGAATTCCGGTTTATATCGGGAGTCCGAAAATGGTTGAAACAGCCGAGGCATTCTTGCGCGGAGAATTGGATCTGGATTCATGAGCATGATGG
>JAURNP010000041.1 GCA_030830105.1 Rhodothermales bacterium
AATTCATTCAGGGACCGACGATATGTGCCTACGGTCTCCTTACTCTTATCCTTGAGATAATCCCCCAAAAACTCCTTTAAGAGCCGCTGAAACTCGGAAAGCGGGAGTTCGATACCCGGAAAATCAGATTCCGGAGAGGGTATATCCGTTTGGGCGGACGGTCCACGGCTCGAATCGGCCATGATCAATCGGGGTGTGCTGACGGCAAACCGCACTCATGCAATCAGCCAACGGCTTCATGCAATAACGGCTATGCAGAATAAACGACCCCAGAGCTGAAAATGTCAATAACGGACATTGATTTCCGTCGATCCGGGTGGTCATAGCACTCCACTATCCAGCGGACGGTCGACCCTCAGGTACCCTTCTGCGGCGGGATTGAATGATTACAAATGCAGCTGGACGGGTGAGCCGGACGAATGAGCCAAGCTCGCGCGGGCTTAGCGCAGCTCTCCGTGGGGCCCGAAGGCCTCCATTACGTCTGTGTAGCGCCGCAGGAAAGACGATGCCATGGCGCCATCTACGATGCGGTGATCGTAAGAGAGCGAAACGTACATCATGCTTCGGATGGCGATCGTGTCTCCGAAATTAGGATCCTCGATGACAACCGGACGCTTCTTGATGGCACCCGTTGCAAGTATCCCTACCTGAGGCTGATTGATGATGGGCGTGCCCATGGTCGAACCGAGCGAACCCACGTTGGTCACGGTGAATGTGCCGCCCTGGAGTTGATCTGGAAGGAGTTGCTTGCTGCGTGCCCGATTGGCCAGATCGTTGGCGGCATGGGCCAACCCGATCACGTTCATCTGACCCGCGTTGCGGATCACCGGAGCAACCAGGCCTGTCTTGCCGATGGCCACTGCGATCCCGACGTGGTAGTCCTTACGCACATGGACTTCCTGTCCTTGCACGGAGCTGTTCAGGATCGGATGATCCTTGAGTGCTTCCACGGCTGCATACACGAAGAAAGGCGTGTAGGTCAGCTTGATGCCCTCGCGCTGCAAAAAGCCTCCTTTGTTGGCTTCCCGGAAGCGTACCAGGTTGGTGACATCAATCTCGGCGAATGAGGTCACGTGGGCTGACGTAGCCTTGGATCGCGTCATGTGCTCGGCAATGATCTGCCGCATGCGATCCATTTTGATGATCTCTACGCGTGAACCGGCCGCCTGAGCAACCTGGGTAGGCTCGAACGAAACTGGATCGGCTGGCGCTATGGGAGGCGCAGCCACTGCAGCAGCAGGGGCAGCGGCTGGCTGCGAGCCGCGATTCTGCACGTAGGCAACCAGATCTGCCTTGGTGATGCGATTTTCACGACCCGATCCTGAAAGGGCCTGGAGTTCCTGCAGGGACACCCCTTCTTTCTCAGCGATCGAACGTACCAGCGGCGAGAAAAACTCTCCCAAAGGTCCGAAACGAGGAATGGGGGAGCCATCACCGGAAGGAACGGGTGCGACTGCGGCAGGGGCGACCGGCACTGGGGCGACCGGCGTAGGGACAGGAGCGGTCGCGGGTTCTTGTGCCTTATGGGCGGCCGCTTTGACCGGGGCTGCTCCGGACGTGGAAATCACCGCAATGCGCGTTCCTACTTCAACGGTGTCTCCTTCTGGTACCAGAATTGCTGCAACGATACCGGCTGCAGGAGATGGTACCTCGGTATCAACCTTGTCTGTGGCAATCTCGAGCAGCGTTTCGTCCAACTCGATTTCATCGCCGGGCTGTTTGTGCCAAACGATGACTGTGCCTTCCATGATGCTCTCACCCATCTTGGGCATGAGCACGTCTACGCCCTCTCCTGCCGCTCCATCTCCCGAAGGTGCTGCGGCTGGCGCCGGAGCGGATGGTGCAGGTGCTTCAGCAACCGGAGTTGCCGCGGGCGCCTCTGGCGTGGGAGCGGCGGCGACCACCGCTTCCGAGGCTTCGGTCTCAATCACGGCGATAATCGTTCCGACATCGACCGTTGCCCCTTCTTCAACCTTTATTTCTGTCAGGACTCCGGCGGCCGGTGAAGGCACTTCAGTGTCCACCTTGTCTGTTCCGATCTCGAGGAGAGCTTCATCCATCTCCACCGTATCGCCTGGCTGTTTGATCCATTCGATGACGGTGCCTTCCGTGATACTCTCGCCCATTTTGGGCATGGAGACTTCAACTTTGGCCATGAGAGTGTGCTAGCTGGAACAGGTTGATAAGGGTCGAAAGAGTGCCGGCGTCAGCCGGGCAATCGCCCGGAGGCGATTCTGATCAAGCGTTACGCATGATACGCGATGGGGCTGATCAGTTTCTCTAAAATCGAGATCGAAGGTCGCGAAACCGATCAGCCTCTCACGCTGGTCATCAAGCAATCAGCGGAGCAATAACAAGTGCTACGACAGCGATGAGCTTGATGAGGATGTTCAGCGAAGGACCTGATGTATCCTTGAGAGGATCACCTACCGTGTCGCCGACAACGGAAGCTTTGTGAGCCTCCGACCCTTTGCCATACTCTTTACCGTCGACCGTCACTTTGCCTTCGATCATCTTCTTGGCGTTGTCCCAGGCGCCACCAGCGTTGGACTGGAAGATGGCGAAAAGGACACCAGAGACGGTGACGCCAGCGAGCAGACCGCCGAGCATGTTCTTGTCGATGAAACCGATGATGACCGGTACCAGCACAGCCAGCAGACCTGGAGCAACCATCTCGCGGATGGCGGCTTTTGTAGAAATCTCCACGCAGCGCTCATGATCCGGCTTGGCCGTGCCTTCGCGCAGGCCTGGGATTTCGGCGAACTGGCGACCGACTTCCTTGATCATGTCGGCAGCAGCGCGGCCAACAGCACCCATGGCCATGGCGGAGAAGACGTAGGGAAGCATGGCGCCGAGAAGGAGACCGGCAAGAATTTTCGGGTTGGCCACGTCGATGTTCTGAACGCCTGCTTGCTGCATGAAGGCAGCGAAGAGACCCAGCGCCGTCAGAGCAGCCGAACCGATGGCGAAGCCTTTACCGATGGCGGCCGTCGTGTTACCCACAGCATCGAGCTTGTCAGTCCGTTCACGGACTTCCGGAGGAAGCTCAGCCATTTCAGCAATCCCACCTGCGTTGTCCGAGATCGGACCGTAGGCGTCAACAGCCAGCTGGATACCTGTGACGGAGAGCATTCCAACGGCCGCGATGGCGATGCCGTAGAGACCGGCAAAGTGATGCGCACCGATGATGGCGAGTGCCAGAATGATGGCTGGAATACCAGTGGAGAACATGCCCACGCCCAAACCAGCAATGATATTGGTCGCTGAACCTGTAACCGATTGGCTTGCGATGCCCAGAACCGGCTTCTTGTCGGTGGCCGTGTAGTACTCAGTTACCAGACCGATGGACGTTCCCGCAGCCAGACCGATAACGACGGCCCAGAAGACGCCTACAGCCGTGAACTCCATGACGCTACCCATAACCTCGGCACTCCAACTCTCTGGCAGCATCATCGTGATGATGAAGTAGGAGAGGATGGCCATGAGACCAGCCGCGCCGAATTCACCAATGTTGAGTCCGTGCTGTGGATTGCCTCCTTCTTTCACTTTCACAAAGAAGGAACCGGCAATGGAGACCAGGATACCGACGCCTGCCAGTACGAGCGGCAGGATGATGGCACTCAATTCGCCAAAGGCTGAATCGGCCATCACGCCGAGGAATGCGGTACCGAGAACCATCGTACCGATGATGGAGCCGACGTAGGATTCGAAGAGGTCAGCGCCCATACCGGCAACATCACCTACGTTGTCACCAACGTTATCAGCGATCGTAGCGGGGTTACGCGGATCGTCTTCAGGAATGCCTTCGTAGACTTTTCCGGCCAAGTCGGCGCCTACGTCAGCCGCTTTGGTGTAGATACCGCCGCCGACACGAGCGAAGAGGGCGATCGAAGATGCTCCGAGGGAGAATCCGGAAATCACACCGATGACTTTGATGGGCGTCCAGTCCATACCTGAGTAGATGATGAACAAACCGGCCAGGCCGATTACGCCAAGCCCGACCACCGAGAGACCCATGACGAGTCCGCCGGAAAAAGCAACGTTCAGTGCTTCGCCAAGACCGGTGCGAGCAGCATTCGTCGTACGGACGTTTGCTTTCGTCGCTACGGTCATTCCGATGAAGCCAGCCAGTGCACTACAGAACGCACCGACTATGAATGAGATGGCGATCATCCAGGAAGAATCGGCCTGGTTGGCGTTGGCAAAGGCCAGTAGCACGGCAACGACGACGACGAAGATGCCGAGAACGCGGTACTCCTGACGCAGAAATGCGCGGGCACCTTCAGCAATGGCCGTGGCCAGTTCGGCCATGACGTCCGTACCGACGTCCTGTTTGTTGATCCACTGAGTGCGGGTGAACGCATACAGAAGTGCGATCACACCGGTGACGGGGACCAGATAGGTGAGCGTTGTGATATCCATTTGAAATGGTTTTCCGGATGAATGAAGGCAAGCTCCCAAGACGGGAGAACTGTAGAAAACTTGAATTCGCCAAAATTAGCCCCTGAAGGCCTTTTTTTGTATTGGTTAACCAAGAATTCGCCAGCCTTTTCGATAACCCGCACACTTTCTGGAAGCGCTTCCGAGAAGACCTACTTCAAGGCTCGCAATGCCGTCCTCTTGATTCAACCCAGACCGCGTGCCAAGACTTTCCCGGAGAGCGAGGTGTATCGGATGCTCTTTTAGCCGTTAAAGCAGTTCATGGCCGTCACAATGCCGTCCGTTACAAACGTCAGCGCCGCATCGCGCGCGCGCTCGGTGGCCGGGCCAATCAGCGTGCGCTCCTCGTCGGTGAACTGCTCCAGTACGTACTCGGCTTGACGCCCCTGCCCGAAGTCATTTCCAACCCCGATACGCATCCGTGGAAAATCGTTCGAGTCCAGCCAGTCGATGATGTCATCGAGGCCATTGTGACCACCGGTTCCCCCCTTCTGTCGAATACGGATCACACCCGTGTCCAAGTGGATGTCATCTACAACCACCAGGATATCCTGCGGACTGACCCGATTTCGGCGCAGTAATTCGTCAACGGCCAAGCCGCTGCGATTCATGTAGGTCTGAGGCGCAGCCAGCATCAGCTTGCGACCGCGCCAACGACCATCGGCAATCGCGGACCGCCCCTTATCTCGCCAATCTGCACCAATGCGATCGGCGATGGACTCCACCACCTCGAAGCCAATGTTGTGGCGGGTGCCCTCGTACTTCATACCGGGGTTACCCAGTCCGATAATGATGCGATTCGAACCGGCCGGGGATTTTTTGCGCGAGAAAATGCCCATGACGTTGTGATCAGGCAGTGCGTGGAGACAGAAGAACTATTGACCCAAGACGGAATCAGGGTCAACAAAAAGACCGGGGCTTCCGCAGGAAGCCCCGGTCCAAAAACGTAGCCACTGAAGGCCAGGATGTACAGGAGGCTTACTCGGCTGCTTCGTCAGCAGCTTCTCCCTCACCTTCTTCAGCGCCTTCAGCACCTTCGACGCCTTCTTCATCCTCATCTTCATCAAGTACGATAACCTGACGAGGACGACGAATGGAAACCAGCGGAGAGTCGGCTGGTGCCAGAATCTCGAGGCCTTCGTTCTCCATGTCGCGCACAAGGATACGCTCACCAATTTTCAGGTCGGTGACGTCAACCGTGAATGACTCGGGAAGGTTTTTCGGCAGACAGCGAATGGCAATCTTATGGACGAATTCCTGCTGAACTCCACCATTGCGTACACCGCGAGCCGTTCCTTCGTAATGAACCGGCACCTTGATTTTGACCTTCTCGGATTCGTGAAGGACGATGAAATCAGCATGGCTGATTCTGTCGGTCACCGGGTGCATCTGATAGTCTTTCAGAACGCAGTCGTAGGTCTTGCCGTCCATGATGACATTGACGCGGTGGAAAATGTCCGTATAGATCAGATCGCGGAGAGCGAGTTCCGGGACCTGAAAGGCACGGGGCTCTTCGCCGTGTCCGTACAGCACGCATGGGACTTCTTCCGCCTTTCGTGCAGCACGCGCAGGCGCTTTGCCGGCTTCGCGTGCTTTGGCTTCGAGCGTGATGACTTCCATGACTTCTTTACCGTTGTGTGTTTCGTTGGATATCAGGAATCGAACAGGGTCGAGATCGATTCGTCGGTGTAGATGCGGCGAATGGCGTCCGCAAAAATTTCTGAGACGCTGACTACCTGGATCTTGTCCAGGGAGCGCTGCAGCGGGATCGTGTCGGTTACCACCAAGTGGGAGATCGCAGAATCCTCAATACGATCGTAAGCAGGTCCGGAGAGCAACGCGTGCGTCCCGGCCGCCAATATCTTCAGGGCGCCCGCGTCGCGCAGCGCATTCGCAGCGTTCGTGAGCGTGCCGGCGGTATCGATCATGTCATCGATGAGTAGCACATTCTTGCCTTCCACTTCTCCGATGATGTGCATGACCTGCGCAACATTCTGGGAGGGACGACGCTTGTCGATAATGGCCAGGCCAGCACCCAGTTTCTTGGCGTACGAACGGGCCATCTTGACACTTCCGACGTCGGGAGCTACTACTACCAGGTTGTCCAGCTCCAGGTTGCGAAAATAATCAGCAAAGACAGCCGAACCGTACAGGTGATCCACAGGGACATCAAAGAAGCCCTGAATCTGGGAGGCATGCAGGTCCATGGTGAGGACGCGATCCACACCTGCCGTAGTCAGCAGATTGGCCATCAGCTTGGCCGCGATCGAAACGCGAGGCTGGTCTTTGCGCTCCTGACGGGCATAGCCGAAGTAGGGAATCACCGCCGTGATCCGACCCGAAGAGGCACGGACCGCCGCATCGACCATCAAAAGCAGCTCCATCCAGTTGTCAGCCGTCGGATGTGTGCTCTGAATCAGGAAAACATCACAACCACGGATGGACTCCTCGTAGTGGACATAGATTTCCCCGTCGGAGAAATTCTTGATCTCCACGACGCCCAGGTCCTGACCAAACGCCTGCGCAATAGAACGCGCCAGCGCCGGGTTGGAACGGCCTGCAAAGAGCTTGATGGGTTGTGTCTGGACAGACATGATGCGAAGTATGTGATGGTGTCCGTTCGGACACTGGTCTCGATGGCCAACAAACAGGCATTTTCCGGTGGTCAAAATCCCACCCTGAAATAGGCCTCTTTAAGCCGGTGTTGCCCGGGGAGGACTCGAACCTCCACCGACGGCTCCAAAGGCCGCTGTCCTGCCATTAGACGACCGGGCAGAGTGCGTTGAGCCGCGAGCGGCTACGGTGGCACACCCGTACTTTCCCACCCATAAGACTTGCGTCTCAACGGGCGGGGGGTACAGACTTGAAAAAATAAGGATCAAAGCCAGCGAAGGCAATGCAACAGGCCTTTCAGGTAATTCAATGCACAAAATTCACGGCGACCGAACAAGCCACCATTATGGTTGCTTGCCTGTCAAGCCACACCAGAGGATCATTTCATGTCGTGGCCATAGCGTCGCATAATGTCTTTGACAGCATCGACATCAATGGCCTCAACCTGCCCACGATGCCCTGTGACAGACGTGGCTTTGAAAAGCGCATTTAGTATGGCCTCCTCGGTAGCCTCCACGGTAGCCTGAAAAAGCGGCGATAGTCGGGAATTGGCAAGACCAGTCGATGGCGTCCTCTCGCCCCCCCTGCGAACGTCTTCCGAAGTGGAGAATGCGATGACATAGTCGCCGCTTCCATTTGTCGCAGGAGAGCCGCTCCTGCCTATCGCCAACATGGCACGTGCGGCCAGGCGATCAAGATTCCGATCGGAGAGTGGAGCGTCAGTTGCCAGCACAACGATGACGGAGCCATCCGCATCGCCCTGGTCAATAACATTGCGCATGAAATACTGGTCCAGCTCCTCCCCGACAGGTACGCCATCCACCCGCAAGATGCCGCCGTAGTTGGTCTGGACCAGGGCTCCGAGCGTGTAACCACCCAAGGCGTCTGGTAACCGGCGTGAACTCGTGCCAATGCCCCCTTTCCAGCCAAAGGAAATGGTCCCGCGGCCGGCACCGATACTGCCTTCTTCCACCGGCCCGCTGCGTGCCGTCTCAATCGCCATCCGTATGGTAGACGCCCGTAGGTGCCGGCCGCGGATATCGTTCAAGTACCCGTCGTTGGTCTCCCCGACCACGGCATTCACACTGCGCACCTGCTCGTTGCCTTGCTGATCAAGGGTCCAATCGATGGCAGCCTCCATTCCCTGAGCCACGGAAAGGGTATTGGTCAGGATGATCGGCGTCTCGATTTCTCCCAATTCGATGATCTGGGTCGTACCGGCAAATTTTCCATAGCCATTTCCCTGGAAGAAACCGGCTGGAACTCGGTCCTTGTACAGGTTGCCGCCATGTGGAAGGATGGCGGTCGCACCGGTGTTCACTGAGTCTCCTCTGACCATGGTCACATGCCCGACCCGCACTCCTGACACATCCGTAATCGCATTCAATGGTCCTGGTGCCAGGATGCCTGGCGCGATGCCCACTTCCCGGGCTCGGGGCCGATCGTCTGCATCACCTCGAGCCTCTACCCGGATAGAAACGGAGCTACTGCTCTGGGCAGCAACCGAGTACGCAGAAAGGGCAAAGGCGAAAACAAGTAGGGAGGAGAAGAGAGCACGCATGAGGAAAGAAATGATTCGACGATGCAGGTGGCTTGAAGGGTTGGACAACAACCCGTGGTCTCCGAATATAGCCTCCCCTCACCCACCGAAAGGTTCAACCAACCCAGAGATCCATGACTTCGGATGCTTTCCCCATGATCGGAGTGCTTGGCGGCATGGGGCCGCAGGCTGGCGTCGATCTGGTCGCCAAGATCACGGCCGAAACACGAGCCAGCGGCGACCAGGACCATTTACCTGTGACACTTTTAAGTCTGCCCCAGATCCCTGATCGTACTACCTGGTTGGCTGATCCATCGGCTCCAGACCCCGCGCCTGCCATTGCCAACGGATTCTTTCGGCTGGAAGCAGCTGGCGCCGGCGTGGCTGCCATGGCCTGCAATACGGCGCACACCCCGGCTCTTTTCGATCGTGTCCTGGATCTGCTGGACGACGCCGGCGCCACGATCTCGGTCCTTCACCTTATCGAGGAAACCGTCTCGGGCATCGCCTTCGAATACCCCTCGGCCAGACGGGTGGGCATCCTCGGGACGCACGGCACGCTTTCCTCAGGTACATATCACAGTGTCCTGGAACGCCACGGGTTCGACGTGATCGCTCCCGCCGACCTGCACCGACTGACCCACGCGATCTACGATGCCGATGCAGGTATCAAAGCCAACTCCGAAAGCATACCTGCTGTTACCCGTGAGGAGGTGCTGGATGCGATACAGGAGTTGAATCAGCAGGGAGCTGACGTGGTCATCTTGGGATGTACGGAATTGCCGCTGGCCGTTCGGGAATCCGCAGTGGATGGCCTTCCCGTCGTCGATCCCGCCCGAATGCTGGCCCGATCCCTGATCCGAGCTGTTGATCCCCAAAAACTGGTAGTCGACCTGTTCGCATCGGAATCCTGATCTGTAGCTGACCGTTTGTCTCGTACACTATCGATCAGTCACCCTGACCAGGATAGCCTGAACTGAACAGGTTACCGTTCCCAGTCCTGTACCCGCCCATGTCACTTCGCGACATGCTTAGTCCGGCCGTCGAGGATTACCTCAAAGCCATTTTTACGCTGCAATCCGAACAGGAAGAGGGCGAGGACCCTGTGGGCACGACCCAATTGGCAGAACGACTGAATGTCTCTTCCGCTTCGGTCACCAACATGCTCAAGCGCCTGGATACACTTGGGCTGGCGCAATACATCGCCTACAAAGGAGTCAAACTGACAGGAGACGGAAAGGCCATCGCACTGGAGATCATCCGCCACCATCGTCTGCTGGAGACCTACCTGCGTCAGGTAATGGGATACGACTGGGAAGAGATGCACGAGGAAGCAGAGCATCTTGAGCATCATATCTCAGAGGAATTCGAGGATCGTCTGGACCGGATGCTTGGGTATCCCACCCACGACCCACACGGGGATCCGATTCCAGATCGGGACGGAACCATGGTCCAGATCAAATCCGACCCGCTTTTGCTGTGCCCTATGGGAGAACGTCTGGTGGTCCGACGAATCACCGACACTGACGTGGATCTCATCCGGCAAATCGAGGCCCTCGATCTGCTTCCAGGAGCTGAATTCTACATTGATGGCAGAAACGGCGAAGGCGCAGATTCAAAAGAGATCGTGATCACTGCGAGCGATCGTCGAGTCGTCGTACCCGCTCAGCTCCTTGCCCACGTTTTTGCCTCCCGCCCAATCACCTAAGTCAGCAAGTTCTGCGAGTTCTGCAAGTTCTGCGCCCTTCGGAATCGTCCTGTTCTTCCCGCATTCAATCTATAAGCCTGCATGTCATCATCAGAAGCCAATCGCGCGCGCGAAATCAGGGAAGAAATCCTGCAGCTGTTTCGCAACAATGGCAGGCGGAGCTTTCGGCCGAAAGAAGTGGCCAACAAGCTCGGCTACCGCGATAATGCCGATTATCGCCTGTGTCGGGCCCTGCTCGAAGAGCTCGAAGCGGAAGGACTGATCCGCCGTATCAAAGGAAATCAATTCGGCCTGCGCCCCAAGAGCGCCCAACTGGAAGGTCGTTTGATGGTTCATCCTCAGGGTTACGGGTTTGTTCGGGTTGAAGGCGTAGCGGAAGATTTCTTCGTCCGAGCCCGGCGCATGGATACTGCGCTGGACGGCGACCTGGTTCGCATCGGCCTGGCAGCTCGCAAACCGGGTGATGAGCGGCGCGAAGCCGAAGTCCTGAAGGTGCTCGAGCGCGGTCGCACTTCGGCCGTGGGGACCTTCGAACACAGCGGCTCCTTCGCCACTGTCACGCCGGACGATCGTCGCCTTACACACGATATTTTTGTGGATCTGGATACGATCGGAGAAGCAAGCAACGGTGACAAAGTCCAGGTTTCAATTGATGCATTTGAACATCGGGGAGGTGCACCGCGCGGGCGCATCCTCAAGGTGATCGGATCGGCAGATGATCCCGAAATCCAGACGATTGCACTGGCCATGAGTATCGGAGTGGATATCGACTTCCGTCCCGAGGTATTGGCCGAGGCTCAGTCGATCGAGGAAGCGATTCCAGCCGCGGAAATCGAGCGTCGGGAGGATTTTCGATCAGAGACTGTATTCACCATAGATCCGGCAGACGCCAAGGACTTCGATGACGCGCTGCACCTGAAGCTGCTACCCAATGGCAACGTCGAAGTGGGCATCCATATCGCCGACGTCAGTCACTACGTGCAGCAGCATTCGGAGTTGGACAAAAGTGCCCTCGAACGCGCCACGAGCGTCTACCTGGTAGACCGCGTCATCCCCATGCTGCCGGAGCACCTTTCGAATACGATCTGCTCGCTCAACCCGGAAGTAGAGCGTCTGACCTTCTCATGCGTGGTCGAGCTTGACCCTCACGTTCAAGTAGTTGGCTTTCGGGTGGTGGAAGGCGTTATCCGTTCCGCATTCCGCCTGTCGTACGAACAGGCACAGGAAATCATCCTCGGCCTGAAGCCTGAACATGACCTTACTGAAACCCTGTCTCGTTTGAATGAGTGGGCTAAAACGATGCGGGATGCCCGTTTCAGTCACGGGTCCATCGACTTTGACATCCAAGAAGTGCGGGTCGAGCTGGACGAGAAGGGCCGGCCTCTCCGTATCGTTCCCCGGGAACGTCGCGATGCCCACAAACTGATCGAGGAGTATATGCTGCTGGCCAACCGGCTGATTGCCGAACGGTATGGCAGTGATCATCCCTTTGTATTCCGGGTCCACGATCCCCCGGATGCAGACCGTATCAGTAATTTGTCGGACTACGTGCGAGCTTTCGGTCACGAGCTGCCCCACGAAAACGGGCACGTTTCACCGGTGGCGTTGAACAACTTGCTGCGATCCGTCGCAGGCCGTCCGGAAGCTGCGGTGATTGAGCAGGCAGCCCTGCGAAGCATGTCACGGGCACGCTATGACACCAATAATCAGGGACACTATGGCCTGGCGGCAGAGCATTACGCACATTTCACCAGTCCCATTCGTCGGTACCCGGATCTCCTGGTCCATCGGCTGATCAAGCAGCAGCTCGACGGTGAACGGCGCGTTGACGTCGACGAATTGAGTACCCTGGCGAAACATTGCTCGGAGCGCGAGCAAGTGGCCACAGAAGCCGAGCGTGAATCCATCCAACTTAAAAAGGTGGAGTACGTACTGGACCACCTGGGTGAAGAGCATAAAGGGGTCATTTCCGGTGTTTCGCGATTCGGCGTTTACATTGAATTGTCCGAATTACTAGTGGAAGGCATGGTCCACGTTCGCGACATGGAGGGCGACTATTATGAGTACGATGAGCAGACTTTCAGCCTCGTAGGCCGGCGGTCCGGACGGCGGTATCGACCGGGTGATGTAGTCCGGGTATTAATTGCCTCGGCTAGTGTTGAAAAACGAGAGATCGACTTTGAATTCGTCTGATTTGAGTTCGTCTGGGTCGCAGCCCCGAGATACTCTCACGCCGTTTGAAGGCACCTATCCTTAATGTTGCCTGCCTTCCTGTCGAAACCCGAAGAATCATCCCCCCATTGTTCTGCAGCCATGCTGCCATCACGTCGAACATATCTCCTCCTGGCCCGCAATCAGGCGCGTATCTCATTGCGACGCATGAAGAGCCAGCAAGGTTGGTTCATGCGGATTGTCATGGCCGTGATGCTGTTCTACTCGGCCTTTATTCTCCTGACGCTCGGATTCTTCTTCGATCGGTTCTCGATCGAGCTCTGGCCAGGCCAGACACCTGTCGAAATCGTCAACCAATCTCTTCTGGCGGCCTTCATCAGCCTGTTTTTCATCCGTTTCCTGTTTCAGAAAACCCCGCGGATGAAAATCGTACCCTACCTGCACCTGCCCATCCGCCGGGGCCACCTGGTTACTTTTTTCCAGGGAGCTTCTCTGCTGTCAATCCACAACTTCTATCCCCTGCTTTTTTTCGTGCCGTTTTGGATGCACTTCGTCGTCGCCGAAGGCACCATATCGGGACATCTGATGTGGATTGGGGCGATCATGCTGCTCATCCTGGCCTCGCACTTTGCCAACCTGCTGCTTCGAGGCATTCTTCGTCAACGAGCAGCGCTGTTTTATATCTGGATGTCGTTGTTCATCGTGACGGCCTTCATAGATGAAGCAGCCGGTAGCGGATTGCAGCAGCGCATTTCCTCGTTCCTCTTCGCGAATATCCTGTCCGGTGAGGCAACCGGGCTGATCCTGTTGATGGCATTCACGGCATTCATGGTGGCTGCCTCCACCAGCAGCCTGGCGCGCTCGCTCCGCGGCCAAGACAATGACCAACACGGTGCGCGTGCTCGCGTGCGCTCGTTTGAGGTCCCGCAGGAATGGGGCTTGATGGGCCAGATGATCCGCATTGAGCTGCTCCTCATGTGGCGAAATCGTCGCCCGAGGCACTACCTCTTCGTTAGTCTTCTCTTTTCAACCCTGTACCTGGTGTTCATGCTAAGCTCCGGGTAGACTCTCGGAGGGATCGCTTTCTCGGCCCTGCTGGGGTTGTTCGCATCGGGTGGATTCGCGCTCAACCACGGACAGCTCATGTTTGGATGGGACTCGACATTCTACCCGGCATTGGTCTCACGGAACGTGTCGTTCCCGGTCATGGTGCGAGCAAAAGTGATCGTCCTTCAGCTGTCCTGCTTGCTGATGTTCGTCATGTCCCTACCGTTGTTCATTTGGCTTCGACCCGACCTGGTGGCCTTGCATTTCGCTTTCCTATTCTACAATGCTGGCATCACGACCATCCTGGTCATGGAGCTCGCCACCCGAAACAGACAGCGCGTGGACATCGGGCGAAGCGGTGGGTTCTTCAACTATGAAGGGTTCTCGGCGCGTCATTGGCTATGGTTTATCCCTACCGCTCTGCCACCAGTACTATTTCTGCAGGCCATGCATAATGCACCACGAACGGGCCTTACTATCCTGGCTGTTGCCGGATTGGCTGGCGTGCTGACAACCGGGTTGTGGACACGCTATTTTTCAGGCGGACTGAAATCTCGAAAACACGGAATGCTGGATGGGTTTGCCGGACGTGCAGGTTGAATTCAACAAAGTGGTGAAAAAGTACGGAGCCAAAAAGGCCCTGGATATTCCGGCATGGTCTCTGGCGGACGGGGAAGTCGTAGGGTTGGTTGGAAGCAACGGTGCCGGAAAGACCACTTTCCTCCGCATCATGCTGGACCTTCTGGCCAGCGACCATGGTCATGTCCGCATGGATGGTCGAAATGTCACCAGCGATGCAAGCTGGCGAAATCGGACCGGATCGTTCTTGGATCGTTCGTTCTTGATTGAGTATCTGACCATTCCAGAATATCTGGAATTCGTCGGAACAACGTTTGGCCTGTCCAAACGCGAAATCGCTGAGGGTCTGGAGCCATTCGAATCATTTCTCCCCCTCTCGCGTGTGGACCGCAACCGATTGATTCGTGACCTTTCCATGGGCAACGCAAAGAAGGTAGGTATCCTGGCTGCTCTATTTGTCCGACCCGAGTTTGTCGTTCTCGACGAACCGTTTGCCAACCTTGATCCTCCCTTCCAGATCAGGCTGAAACAACTGCTGGTGGAGATGGCAGCCGATCCGGATCGGAGCATGATTATCTCCAGCCATGACTTGGGCCATGTCACGGATGTATGCGGACGAATTACCCTGCTGCATGCCGGCGAAATACAACGTTACCTCGAAACGAGCGAGAAGACGCTGGAAGACCTGAACTCCTGGTTCTCTGATGAAGGAATCTCGTCGGCAACCTGACGCTTTGCAGCAGGCTGCACCGGATTTATCCAGCCATCGGGCGCGTTTATCCAGCCATCGGGCAGGCGTGACAGCGCGATTCCGTTTTCAGATCGGCGTGCTGGTCGGCGATATCCCAAGTGGCACGTGGGCATGTCGGCGTGGGAGCTACCACCGACGAAGGCGCCCGCTGCAATCCATCGCCCGAAGGGTCGCCATACTCCGATGAAAGCTCGTCGGTTACGGCCTCCTGCACCAGATCGACCAGGCATTCCATGAAGAGCGGGTGGCAGTTCAGTCCCGAAACCACGTGGTAATGCGGAATTCCTGCCTGTTCGGCCACTTCGCGCATCCGAACATCCAGAAGGAAAGCGGTATCGAACTGCTCCGTGACATGATCCACGGGGACGACGAGTACGGCTCGCGTGCCGCTGCGGGCCATTCGACGAAGTCTCTCCTGAAGATCACTGCTCACCTTGTCACCCCAGCTACCCGAACGCACAAACGACAGTGAGAAGGCCCGGTCGCGCCCACGCATCGACATGATTGCGTCGACCGTGTTGTGCACCAGACAGCAGTAGGGATCTTTGTTGTTCGAATCGTGACTGGCCGAAATGCCGTGGGCGGCGAAGAGCAGCTCCACATCCGAACGCATATGTTTCGAGAAACGCTGCAATGCCTGCTCGATACGCTCGTTCAACGAGCGCAAATATTTCTCGCGCGTTGCAAAGGAGCCGACAGCGATGGTTGGGCGTGTAGAGATGTGACCGGTCTTGATGAGCGCTTCCCACGTGGCCAGGGCGCGGCCGGATGTTTCCGTGGCATACTGCGGAAACATGGGAAGTAAAATCACATGGGTCACGCCATCTTCTTCCATCTGGCGTGCTGTTTCCCGCATATCCGGGGTTCCAAACGGGGACGCCAAATAGGTGAAAAAGCGGACTCGGTCCGGGACATTTTCCCTCGACTTGAGTCGACCGCCCAACTCGAGGCACTGTTCGCGATTCAACCGATTGATGGACGATCCGCCACCAATGGAAGAGTACTCAGAGATAACCTGCCGGGAGAGCAACCTGGCGGAGAGCCGCGACTGTAGGTGGCGCCACCATAGGCCCACGCCGGATCGAGCACCAGGAGGCAGCATCAGACGATGATACAGGTATCCGAGTACGTCCTCGCGCTTCTCCGGTGCTCCAGGGACCAACAACACAACACCTACCCGATCGCCAGGGGCCGGATGTACCGGCTCCTGCGAGAAAAAGCGCCCACTGAAGAGGCGCTCATCACTGGCATATGCTCGGGCCAGATCGCGAGGCGACATGGTCGTTGTGCAGCGTTTGATGGTCGAACGAAATGATCTCGACGGCCCGTTGGCAACTGATCACACTGGACACGTTGCGTGTCCGAGCCGGGTGGTCCGAAACAAGGAGGCCTATCCTTCCAATCAAAAAGTAGAACCGGCAGATCCCCGCCTGTTCTGAGGAAAGGTGAAGCGGAAGGCTATTCGTCCATGATTCATCGGAATCACTACGGCAATTCACACCAGCGGATAGAAACAACCGAAAAAAGCCTGATCGAGCCCTACTGCTGGGCCTTGAGAGGCGACAAAGACTCCGGAAATCCGCGAGACGATTGCCACTGATCCAGCCAAGATGCTGAAATGGATTGGATCTTTGCTGGCCACGAATCGGGCGGGGGGGCAATCCATCCCAGGCGTACGGCACGGGTGGGATGATCCAAGGCCAACGCCGTCGCGTGCAGCGCAAGATTACGGCCATCGAGGGTAGTACCTGCTCCGTATCGAAGGTCTCCAACCAATGGGAATCCTCGGGAGGCAGACTGAACCCGGATCTGGTGCGGACGACCGGTATGAAGATGTAAAACCACCAAGGATCGGCCGCCCTCAAAGCCAATCGTTTGCAGATCCAGACTGGCCGGCTTAGCGCCTGCCTCGGTGGATTCGGCTACCCGAATGGACTGGTCGCGCTTGAGAATATGATCTTCCCACAGGGCTTCATCGGGCGTTCTGCCCTCCACCCAGGCCAGGTACCTCTTTTCGACTGTGCGACGCTTGAACTGGTCGGTCAATCGCGAAGCTGCCTTCGAAGTGCGAGCAAACACCATCAGACCGGATGCTGGCCGATCCAGTCGATGGACCAGTCCCAAATACACGTTTCCCGGTTTGTTGAACTGCTCTCCAACCCAGGATTTCATGCGGGTCAGCATGTCCTCATCCCCCGTTTGATCCGCCTGAGAGAGCATTCCAGCCGGTTTTTCCACGACCAGCAGATGATTATCGACATAACGTACTGGGATCATGCGTCCATCCCGAATTCTACCCGCTTCTTCTTGGTCAGCGACGCCACGATCAGATTGTAACTGTCATCGATCCATTTGAAGAACTCGTTGTCAGGTACTTCTCCCTCCATAATTACGGTATTCCAAAGCTGTTTATTCATGTGGTAGCCGGGAATGACAGAGGCATACTGCTCCCGCAGTTCGATGGCTTTTTCCGGGTCACATTTCAGATTCACGCGCAACGGGATCTCCTCGATGGCAACCAAAGCGAACATCTTGCCAGCAACCTTGAACACCAGCACACCGTCACCGAACGGAAATCCTTCAGTGACGGCCTTTTTTGCCATGCAGTATGTGTAGATTTGCTCCAGCACGCTTGTTTTCAGGCTGATTCCATGTATTTCACTTCCGCTTATCCCGCGATGCATCAGGAAGCCGCCCAACTGGGCTACGACGGAGAAATATACCGCAAAATGCTCCACCTGCTTGCCATGGGGTATCCAGTGGGTTTCTTGCTGATTCCAGATCCGTGGGGAACGGTGATCCTCATCGGGCTCAGTCTGACTGCGCTTTCGCTGGACTGGCTCCGGGCGCGCTCCGAAGCAGCTTATTCTTTTTTTGAGCGCTTCTTCGGGTACATGATGCGGCGGCGAGAGCGAGACGTCCTGGGACAAGGACCCGTGTTCAATGGAGCTACCTGGGTAACCGTGTCATTCACTTTGCTGGTTCTCCTCTTCCCCACCGATATTGCCGTTGTAGCATTTGCTGTATTCATGATCGGGGATGCGGCGGCTGCACTGATCGGACGACGCATTGGTCGAACCCAATGGCTGCGTGAAGGCGCTACGGTCGAGGGATCCGTAGCCTTCCTCCTGGTCAGTTCGGTGATGGGGTGGCTGCTTGTGAGCGGCGTATTCCCGTGGCCATTGTTAACGCTCCCGCTTCATGCGGTGTGGATCGGTTGTCTGGCCGGCGCGTTGCTGGAAGCCTCACCGCTCCCCGTCAATGACAATTTGGCAACACCGTTGGGAGCCGCCCTCGTGATTCAGGGTATCATGACCATATGGCCAAACTGACGACAACAGCGCTCAAACGGATTGCGGGTTTAGAGGCATTTCCGCAACCCGAATTCCTCAGGATCCGGTATCCCGTGATCCTTATGCATGGCTTTGGGCTATTGGCATTCCTGGCGCGCGGTGGACACCTGCACGAAGAGGCCATGCATCTGCGTCTGCGTGGCGTAGCGGCATTTGCACCAAATGTGACGCCGTATCACGTGATCCCGCAGCGCGCTGCGATGTGGAAAGAACGTATTGAAGTTATCCTGGCCGAAACAGGCGCTGAGAAAGTAAACCTGATCGCCCATTCCATGGGCGGACTTGATGCGCGGTATCTGATCTCGCATCTGGACATGGCCCATCAAGTGGCCAGCCTTACTACCATCGCAACACCACACCGCGGGTCGTCCCTGGCCCTGATGGCACTGAAGCAACCGGAGCGCCTTCGAGATGTAGTCCGCAATGCTGCAAACTGGGTTGGAGAGAATGTGATGGAAATGGAGGCAGATTTCCACGCTGCCGTTGAAAGTCTGACCCCCCGGGCCGTCACCAATCAGTTCAATCGGGACGTTCCAGATGTGGACGGCGTGTACTATGCATCATGGGCCGGAAGTGCCGGGAAAGGAGCTATGAACTCCATCAATCCTGTTTTCAGACCATTCAATGCCTGGTTGTACGGACGTGAGGGAGTGAACGATGGGCTTGTATCCGTTACCTCCGCACAGTGGGGTGATTACCGAGGAGAAATTGAAGCGGACCACCTGCAGCAGGTGGGAGTCGACGTACTGGCCGGCTCTTCATTTTCCTCCAAGGACTTCCTTCGAGGCATGGTTACAGATCTCTCCGAACGCGGCTATTAAAATGCCACCTTTCGGGTGGTGTCTTTGTAGAATTTTGAGTACCATGAAGGTCGCGCAAGGACGAATAAATGCCATAGAATATGGCCCACACGAGCACAGACACCGTTCGCCTGCTGCTAAATGCAGTCGATGGTGATGAATGTGCTCAAGCTGATCTCTTTGCGCACCTCTACGCGGAGCTGAAATACATCGCCCGTCTGGAGCGTTACCACTGGCATGGTGACTATACCATGAGTGCAACGGCCATCCTGCACGAGGCCTATCTCAGGTTGACAAAGGGCGCCAAGCTGAATGTAACGGACCGTTCGCATTTTCTGGCCGTGGCCGGAAAGGCAATGCGTCAGATTCTGGTTGATTACGCCCGCAGCAAAAAGGCTCAAAAACGCGGGGGTGAGCTGCGGAGGGTATCGCTCGACGATGTAGTCGAGGGCCGTTTCGCAATGAACTCCTCGAATGTGCTGGATATTACCGAAGCCATGGAGCACTTGGAGCGCTCCTACCCCCAGTTGGCAGCGATAGTCGAGTGTCGATTCTATTCGGGCATGACGATTGATGAAACAGCGTGTGAGATGGGCATCGGAACGAGTACGGTAAAACGACGGTGGACCATGGCACAGTCTCTCCTTTATGACCATATCAACGGGGAACCGTAACCAATGTCTGCCCAGGTACCTTTGCGGAAGCTGGAACGACTTTTTGACCAGCTTCAGCACCTCAACGACGATCAAGTTGTCGGCTTCATGGAGAGCCTGGAGCCAAGGTATCAGAATGCCTTACGCCCTTTCCTGGTTCAGAATGACGCTGTACTTGGGTATTTCCAGAAGGCTCATCAGGTTCTTCACCCGGAACCAATAGCCGTTTCTGCCTTCGATCATCAACCCGGTGATACCATAGCTCATTTTCAGATCGGCTCTCTTCTGGGGAGGGGAGGTATGAGTAGTGTGTATTCTGCGATGGACACCAAGGACAATCGAGAAGTTGCGCTGAAAATGATCGACCTGTGCAGCGTCAGCAACTATCAGGACTTCTTGAATGAGGCTCGAATTGTTGCCAAGCTCAAGCACAATAACATCTGTAGTATCCGTTCTTGGGGATTTACCGATGAAGACCAGGGTTATATCGAAATGCCGCTCTACCTGGGTTATTCGCTGCGTGACCGATTGGATGTGGGACCGATCTCAGAGTCGGAGCTGGTCAATTTTTTACGTCAGGTTGCCCGGGGACTGGCATCAGCCCATGATCTCGGTGTAGTCCATGGAGATATCAAGCCTGAAAACCTGTTTCTGGAGAGAGGAGGCCGCATTATCATTTTGGATTTCGGTATCGCTCGCTTGGAATCCAGAGTGCCTAGCACGGCTTTCAAGGTTTTAAAAGGTACCATCCCCTACCTGAGTCCCGAGTGCATTACGGATCCACCTGCACACTGCATCTCAGACATCTGGTCGCTGGGTGTCATGGCATACGAATTGGCAACCGGGCATCGGCCGTTTTCAGGCAATACTGTTGCGGACACTGTTGAATCAATCCTTGGCGGTGAGCTCCCTACTACGCCCTCGTCCCATCCCTCTATTGAAAATTTGCTTTCAGGCTGCCTCGTTCGGGACCCGGCCCGGCGAATCGGGACAGCTAGCGAGGCTCTGAATCTTCTCCAGTAGCCTTGTAACAAACTGGGGGACACCAGATATGTGATGCCCCCCTATTTTTCAGCTGTCAGTCAGCAGCTCAAGGCTCGGTTGAGAGTCCAGATGGTCGTCCTGGTTTAATAATCTCCTGCGCATGAGCCAAGGCTTGCTTCAGGTACGATCCTATAAATATGGGCGTCGTCCTTGTTGAGAATATTGTCCAAGTCGTTTTCATTACCCAAGAACAGGATTCTCCTTGATTCGATGCGGATATCACTTTCGAAACTCTCATGAATCCCTGCCCGGTTAGCACAAATTCCATATGCTGGTACAACTGGTTCGAGCCTTTCTTCAACGGAGCCGGCGTATTCAAGACGAACTCGACGGAATAGGAGTTGCCGTCAGCGTCCAAGATGTTCGATTCGCCCGGTAGAATGGTACCAACGACAAAATAATACTGTCCATCGCTGGCGAAGATTTTATGGACGCGCTCGATCACTTCGAAGCTGAAATAAGAAATGGCCGTTTCGACACATCCAAATGCAACCGAAACTTCCTCAGTTTGCTCAACCCAGGGTGAGGTCGCCATTTTTGCCGTCAACTCTGCTGCGAGGGCCTGAGGCGTTAGAGCCTCCTCTACAGGAGTAAAGGTTTCAAAGACGGCATCTGACGGCGTGCTACACGCTGAGAACATCCAAATTGCCAAGAGGGCATACAGCCCCATTCTGATGGTTTTCATGACAAACCTCCCTCGGTTAGTTGGCGATTTCCGAAAATTGCTTTCCGGTCTTCACCCACTACCACGTAGGTTCGATCAAAAAGGGACCAACCCAGATTACGACGTCTTCTGAAAACGCTACTGAATCATCACATCCCCGTAGGAAACCAATTCCCCCAGCCGATCGAAAATGAATATCCTCACGATACCCGTGCGGTTGAGGAGAGCCGGACTGAAACGGAAGATGTAGGCCCCGGGATCGCTGGCATCGAGGATATCGTCCAACGTTCGCAGACTGCCTGATGCATCCCTTGCGCGCAAAGTCAGTCCACCCTGGATGGAATTGAATTCCAGGATCGTCACCGGAATTGTCACAAAGCTGCCAGCAACTGGATTGGGATACGCCGGATCGAACCGCACCTTTCCGCCATAGATGGGGGCCACACGCCAGTCATTTTCATCGTCGTCCAGGATGCGTCCCGTCGCATCAGTCCGGGCAAATCCCTCGGGAGTCCCTCCAGCATCCTGAACAAATTCGTCCTGTTGTTCCTGAGAATCACACCCGGTCATCGAGGCGAATCCAATCATCACCAGAAAAATGGGCAGGAAGCGGAATCGGGTACTCGACATATTCAGAACAGGAATCGGAATAACGAAAGAAAGCCAGTACAACGCCCGCACCCAGACGGAGTCCGGCACAGAACGATCAGGATCCATTCGCGTACCACCGCTCCCCCGCTACCGTTCCCGATCGCCACTGCCGCCACGAAATGGCCCTTATTGAAGCCAAAGACTTGCATGTCGAGCTCTCGGGCAAAACCATCCTGCACGGACTCAGCTTCGAGCTGGAAAGCGGGAAGTGGAACGGGTTGCTCGGGCCCAACGGAAGTGGTAAGACTACGCTCTTGCGTGCCATTGCAGGACTGATCCCCTACCATGGAAAACTGCGACTGGACGGACGGGAAACAGCTGATTGGCCCCGCAAGGATATGGCCAGACGTGTAGCTTTCGTACGCCAAACGCACGCCATCTCCTTTGACTTCCGGGTTATGGATCTGGTTTTGCTCGGAAGAGCTCCCCACAAGTCGCTGCTCTCGGTATACACAGATACTGACACCGATCGCGTCAGCGCTGCGCTTTCCCAGTTGGACCTTAGTGGATTCGAAAAGCGATCCTTCCATTCGCTCAGTGGTGGCGAGCAGCAGCGGGTTTTTCTTGCCCAAGCCCTGGTCCAAGAGGCGGATCTACTGATCCTGGACGAGCCGACTACTTATCTGGACGTACACCACCAGTTCGAGTTCATGGAATACGTCCAGACCTTGGTTCACGAAGGACGAACCGTTATTGGTGCAGTGCATGATCTGGAAATGGCTGCCCGATTCGCCGATCATGTTCACGTTCTTCATCGTGGATACCTGAATGCGGCGGGTTCGCCATCGCAAGTATTGACACCGGAATTACTGGCAAGCGTTTTCCGGATGGAGGCTCATGTAAATGTCTCACCCGATCAACCCGTTCGCATCGCTTATTCGCGCACCCTTCCCTGACGGTCAATCTGTGGTCATTTGGAGACCGATGATAACTATGGCGTATGGAGATTGCGTGCGGTCCGAACCCACCTTGAAAGGCCGCGTTTTTTTGCTGTAATTATTGAGGAATGGATGCATCATAGATGCTTCCAGTCCCCTCCACCCAGCA
>JAURNP010000042.1 GCA_030830105.1 Rhodothermales bacterium
ACCGAGGGCAGGAATTGGACCCACACCGAAGATCAGAATCGCATCGAGGATGATGTTCAAGGCATTGACGCCCACCGCAATCCAAAGCGGTATCAGCATGCGTTGCACCCCTCGAAGTGCCCCGAACCCGGCTATTGTCACTAAAATGGCTGGTGACCCCCACAAGCGAATCGCGATATAGCGACTTGAAGCGTCTTGGATGGCCTCGGCCGCCCCGAGCAAACCGGTTACCTGGGTGATGAACGGCCAGATCAATAGAGCCGATCCTACCCCAATGATCAAAGAGAGCATCATCGAGAGGCCCGTGATCTCTCCACGCGAAGATGCGTCGCCGCGTCCGTCTGCAGTCGCCACATCTGTCTGCGTGGCAACTCCCAGAAAGTTGAAAATCCAGAAGATGGACGAGAGCGCCATGGTACCCACACCAAGCGCGGCCAACTCTACGGCCCCAAGACGCGCCACAAAAGCTGTGTCCACCAGTCCCGTTATGGGTTCGGCGACCAGCGAGAAAAGCACCGGCACCGAAAGTTTGAATAACGTTCGACGGGGGGCCTGTTCGAAAGGATGAGCGCTCAATGCGAAGTCGTGAATGTGCGTTGGAGGAGATGAAGGAAGTTCGGCTTTTTACGAATGCCTTGAAAAGTCGGACCTCATTTTCGATGTTTGGGCAGCTTCGATTGCTGCTATTCGGTCTTACAGGCGCCCAACTGCAGTACCGACGTACGATGTCATCCGCCACTTCATCGATTGTGGCAGGTTTTTCGGCCACCTGCCACCCCACTTCGTATGCGACCAACACCTGTTCTGTCACTCTTTCTCGCCCTTGTGGTTGCCTTGGCAGGCTTCTTGCCATCCCTCGCATGGTCCTCACCTGCCAGCTACTCCGAGGCGGAGAATCTCCTGGCAGTGCTCAGCGGCCAGGTATTGGACGATGCACAGGGAGTGGCCCTCCCTGGTGCCAACGTGCACGTTACCGGCCAATCATCCTCCGGGCAGTACGTGGACACAGGAATGGCAACGGACTTGCAGGGGCGATTCGAGATTGACGTCCCAGATGGCACCTATTCCGTTACGGTATCGTTCGTCGGCTTCGAAACATGGGTACGCGAGAATGTCGTGGCCGATTCGGAGGCTCCCAAATTGCTCACGATCCGATTGGCGCCTACTGATCAGCTGATCAATCCGATCACGATCACTGCTTCCCGATCGCCAGAAAGGTTGCTGGATGCACCGGCGGCGATCACGGTTCTGGAGCCAAAGGAATTACGCTCTCGGACCGCTCTCACGGCAGCAACCCATCTGGCCTCCGTTCCTGCGGTGGATATCATCAATACCGGCCTGGTCTCGTCACGCATCGTCGTTCGCGGATTCAACGACAATCTGGCCAGTTCCCTTCTGACGCTCGTGGACAACCGGATCGCGCGAGCACCTTCCGTCCGGCTGACGGCGCTTCAGCTTATTCCCATGTCCAACGGGGATATCGAACAGATCGAAGTCGTATCCGGACCCGCCTCGGCGCTGTATGGCCCGAATGCAGCGAATGGCGTTGTCCACATCCTGACTCGCAGCCCGTTTGATTCGCGCGGCACTTCTGTGTCGCTGGCGGGTGGTCAACGGGACATCAAACTGGGCTCTTTCCGTCACGCGGGCACACGTGGGAACCGCATCGGCTACAAAGTGTCGGGACAGTACTACACGGGAGACGAATTCGAGTACAGGGACCCCGAGGAAATCTCGGCACGTGCCAATGCCATCCAGGGCGGCGCCCAACCGGATACGCTGCGCATCGGCCAGCGCGACTTTACGGTACGCAACCTTTCGCTCAATAGCGCCCTCGAAATCCGGCATCTGGCCTCGGGAACGCTGACCTTCAATGCCGGCATTACGTTCGGTGACAACATCGAAATCACCCCGACTGGATCCGCGCAGGTCAATAATGCTCGTATCGGCTATGGCCAGATCCGCTACCAGCGCGGCCGCCTCTTCGCCCAGACCTACGGCAATTTCCTGCACACAGGTGACTCGTATTTCCTGCGTACGGGTCAGCAGTTCACTGATGTATCGCGCATGGTGGTAGGGCAGATCCAGCATTATTCGATGCCTGCTCCCCACCTTCAGCTTACGTACGGTGTGGACGCACTCTATACGATGCCTCAGGGCGAGGGCACCGTGAACGGGCGCAACGAAAGTGACGACAATGTTGCCGAGGTTGGAGGCTACCTGCAGGCGGACTGGGACCTGCGCAGTTGGATGTCGGTGGTTGGCGCGGCGCGCGCCGACTACCACAATCGCATGGGACGGACCACATTCTCGCCGCGCGCCGCGCTCGTTCTCAAACCTCGAGCCAATCACACTTTACGCGCAACCTACAACCGCGCCTTCGTCACGCCCCTCCCCAACGACCTTTTTTCTGACATTCTGGGGCAAAACGACGTGTTCTTGCTGGGGCAAATGCGCGACTTGATCGGCTTTGCCCCGATCACTGATCTTCGCGTCCAGGGGATGGAGACCGGATTTTCATTCTCGCGCTCGGCCAATGGGCGTCCGCAATTCCGCTCCCCGTTTGCCCCGCTCGACCCGCGAGGACTCAGTAGCTCAGACTACATCGATCTGGATGATCCTGCGTTTGTCAATGTAATGTGGTCTGTTGCCCGGGAAGCCACCGTAGCTGGCCTGGCCCAGAGCCTGGCCGATGACGGCTCCATCCCAGCGTCGAGTGTAGACGCCGTTTCTGCGGCATTTGACGCCGTGCTCCCAACCGAAGTCACGGGAGTCCGACATGCGTTGAAGCTCCTGAATCTAGACCTGCAGGTATTCGTGGATGTAAAAGATGTGGAGGATGCGCCGGAGTTGGACATCACCCGTACGCGCACGTTCGAAGTTGGCTACAAAGGATTGATCGGCAAGGCCATCATTGTTGGAATAGACGCGTATCGGACCACGGTATCGGACTTCAAAGGACCCTATGTCGTGGGCACTCCCAATGTATTCCTTGATGGCGGTACTCTTAATTCGGCACTTTTGAGCGAAGTCGGAGCCGCGCTGGCTAAACCAGAAAATGCCGAGGCCTTTCAATCGCTCCTGGAATTGGACCAGTCCGGGCAGGCCTTCGCCAACGGAGATGGTGACCCGACCGGCGAAGTGGCCTTCCTGCTTGCGGCAGGGTTGGCAGGCGCTATTCCATTCGGTACCGTCTCTCCCGTCGAAGCCTTCGATCCAACCGCCGTGATGCTTTTCCGCCGCAATTTTGGAGAAGTGACCATCAATGGGTTGGATGCCAATGTCATGATGTTCTTATCCCGTCAGCTGCGATTCGGCCTGATGGGATCCTGGCTGAGCGATAACTACTTCCGCAATGTGGACGGCGTCGCCGACATCTCGCTCAACGCGCCTCGCTACAAATTGGGCTTTCAGACCTTCTATGATGGTAACGAAGGAGATCTCGGAGGATCACTTCGTGCGCGATATGTAGATGGCTTCCGGGTTCGAAGCGACGTTTACGTGGGCGCGGTTTCGTCCTATTTCGTCGTGGATGCCTCCATGTACTACCGCATCCCGTTCTCGAAAGACACGATGGTCAATCTGACCATCCAGAACCTGACGGATAACCGGCACCGCGAGTTTGTGTTTGTACCGGAAATGGGCCGACTGACTACCCTGCGGCTGACGCACGAATTCTAGGGCGTCTTGGTTGCTCGGCGCGCCTCTGGGATACGTCTCTACAATGCGTCTCTATAATGCGTCTCTACAATGCGTTCAGCCATTCCACGGTGCGATTAGCGACAGGGACCGTATTGGCAGGCCCCAGCGCGTCTCCCACAATGACATGATTGTTCTTGTCCAGGGAGCGGCGAACCACAAAGGTATCCTTGCGCGCGGACCCGATCGACCAGAACACTTCGAGTGCCACATCGGGACGGACGACGGTGTCATCCGGGGCATAGATCCAGAGTATTGGCAGAGCAACATGGGACATGTCCGTATTTCGGGCTGCCTCAGCAGTAGCCACCAGCTCCAATAAGACTTTGGACGGATAGCTATACGTCCCCATGTAGGCGTGCAGGTCATTTTGCGGTTCCCAGGAGCGATTTTCGCCAGCCAATACGCTCAGTAGCACATTGCCCCATGGCCACAAGATCATGTCAGATCGTTCGTCCTGAGCCGCGTAATATGGACTGATCAGCACCTGTGCAGCCCACTTGCGACTCAGCGCCTCATCCGCAGAAGCGGCGGCGACCAATGCTGCCCCCGTCGACAATCCTATAACAATCAGGCTGTCCCCGATGGCTTCGCCCACGCGGACAGCCTCTGCGAGACTTTGCATCCAGCCGGCGCCTGTCGCCTCACCCAACGCATCTCCACCCCGGCCGTGGCCTTCGAGTCGGGTGTAATGCAGGTTGGCACCCAGAGCTGCCGCCACGGAATCAGGAAAGGGATAGGCTTCCAAACGACTGGCCGAGAATCCATGGATATAGATCACGGCGTAATCAGTCCTTGCCCTGGATGTATCCGCCCAGACAATCCCCTTCTCTTTCCCTTCTTGGATGTCATCGAACGCCGCCTCCTGATTGGCCAGCCATTCGTCGACGGGATCGGTGATGGTTACCTCTTCCCAGTCGAGGTCGACACTGGCCCGTGGTCCTGCAAATACCAACAGGATCAGGGCAATCAGAACCAACAACACAGTCCAACTTCGTGACATGAGGAACGGAAAAAACGATACAGGGTAGAGAGCGCGCTTTTACCCGGCACAGCGTCGTCGGATTCAATGGCCGAAAGATTCGCGCTACCACTGCGTGCTGATCCGTAGGTTCTACTCGCTCTTCTCACCAACTCCCGCATTATCGGTGACCACTCCTTCGCAGGATTCCCCTTCCCCGCTGGCCGGTGTGTGGACGGCTTCCGTCACACCACTGAAAACAGATCTGACTGCGGATGCCGACCGATTGGTCCATCACATGGACTGGCTGGCAGAAAACGGCTCGCACGGCACTGTTCTTTTCGGCACAACCGGCGAGGCGAACTCGTTTTCCCTTTCCGAGCGTAGAACTCTGCTGGACGAATTGGCTGCCAGAGGAGCAGATTTTGATCGATTGATCGTGGGAACGGGCAATACCGCCTATCCCGATGCGGCGGAGCTGACACAGCACGCCCTACAACTTGGTGCACGCGCTGTCTTGTTGCTACCACCGTTCTACTATGCGCCTGTCAGCGACGATGGGCTCTTCGCCTTCACATCCCGCATGCTGGAGCAGGTATCTTGCGAGCGCAAGCCGATCGTGCTTTATCATTATCCACGCATGGCTGGTACAGGATACTCCATTCCTGTAATACATCGATTGATGGAAGCTTGGCCTGGAGTGATTGAGGGAATCAAGGACTCAAGCGGCGATACAGATAACCTGACGCAGTACTGCCGGGAGCTGGAAGGCGTCTCGGTCTTTGCTGGGTCGGAAGCCCTGCTTCCCTACGCGCTCGAAGAAGGCGGCGTGGGCTGCATTTCGGCGACAGCAAACGTGACCTCGCGATTGGCCCGGGCCGTTTATGACGGCGACAAAGGAGCAGCCGACCGTATGATCCGCACGCGGAAGGCCGTAGAGGCGTTGCCGCTGATCCCGGCCTTGAAGCGCATCCTTTCGGACGCGCTCGATGAACCAGTCTGGCGCGCGCTTCGTCCTCCGCTCATGCCGCTTACCCCGGCCAACGAGGCGCGCCTGGAGGAAATCCTCGACAAGGTCGGTGTGCTTCCCAATTTTCGAGAAGACGAAGACACGGAAATGCCCACCTCTTCCGTCATCTGAGAGAATTACGACCAGCGGTAGCAACCTCACTGCTCGAGGTCCGTCATGTAAGCGTGCCGATGGGCTTGATATGTTGATGAATCCCGGGCAGACTGGCTGCCCTTGAGACGTCACGCCTTCGATCGTATCCTGTGTTTCTCCGGAAAACGCAGGGTGCCCCGCCTTTCTAAGCACCCGTTTCATTTCGTCGAGTCCCTCTCGAGGGATCCCTTTAACGCACCACCCCCAACTTGATGCGCTATTCCCTATTGATTTGCACGGCCCTGACCGTGCTCCTGACGTCGTGCACCACGGTCAACGTGACTGATCCAAGTGCCGCCTCCGTAGAACGCGGTGCCTCTGCCTCGAAGAAGCCAGCCGCCAAACCGTCCACTCCTTCAAAATCAAAGTCTCCTTTCAAGGCTTGGAAAGAGGTTCTGAAGGAAACGAACGCCAAAGAAGGTTTTTTCAACCTGCATCAGAAGCGGGACCATTCGTTTTACTTGGAACTGCAGCCGTCCCAGCTGGGGATGGACTTCGGCTTCTTCAGCCACTACTCCAAGGGTGCAGGTGCCTTCAACATCGTCGATGGTCTGTACCTGACGGATACGCGCATGCTTCGATTTGAGCGGGTGGGTGATAAGGTGTATTTGCACCACGTCAACATGCTGTTCACGGCTGACGAGGGCACGCCGCTGCGTGAATCGCTGGACGACAATGTGGGCAATTCCATCATTGCCTCGTTCTCCATTGAAAGCGAGCACGATACGACCAAAGCGTTACTCATCGACTTCACCAATTTTGTCGTCTCGGACTACATGCAAGTCTCCGAGCGCATCAAAGGGTACTACGGTGGTCGCCCGGTTCAATTCGACAAGAGCCGATCCTATGTCGAGCAGGCTATGGCTTTCCCGAAGAATGTCGAGATCGATGCCATGTTGACCTTCAAGCCCAATGGCAATCCGCTGTTCGGGTCGACCGCAGGTGTTTCTGACCGGACTTCGGTACCGGTTGGACTGCGTTATTCGTTCTTCGCGCTTCCGGACGACCCCATGCCTCGCCGCATGGCCGATGAGCGTGTGGGATACTTCACGGATGCTCAGCTGGACTACTCCAAGCAGACCGATGCCAATCCGATGGTGCAGTACGTCAACCGCTGGCGCCTCGACATGCAGGATTCCGATGCCGAGATGTCAGATCCGGTCAAGCCCATTGTCTTCTACATCGACAGCACCGTACCGCATGAACTGCGCAAGTGGGTGAAAGAAGGCATTGAAGGCTGGCAGAAAGCCTATGAAGCTGCCGGCTTTACGAATGCTATCATTGCAAAGGAAGCTCCGGATGACTCTACCTGGAGCGCAGAGGACATGCGCTACTCCACGGTTCGCTGGAGTGCTGCCCACCAGATGGGATATGCCATTGGCCCCTCCCAGACGGATCCGCGTACGGGTGAAATCCTGAATGCCGACATCCTCCTCTCCGCCGTCTTCATGCGCGGTTGGGGCTCGGAGTGGGCCGACCTGGCCGGTCCGGACGGCATGCTCCAGAAAATGGAAGACATGCAGCATGCGATGTCGCTTCTGTCACCGTTCGAGCAGGACCATCTATGCATGGCCTCCTGGGGCAAGCAGTTCGAGATGGGACTGATGAAGACCACCCTGTTGGCTGATGGAATACTGGATCCTGTCGGTGACGTACCGGAAGAATTCTACGGTCCGGCTCTGCGTGACCTGGTCTTCCACGAAGTCGGCCACACGTTGGGTCTGCGCCACAACTTCCGTGGTTCAGGATCGATCGACTACGATCGTATTCACGACGAAGACTACACGACAGAAAATGGTCTTACGCTCTCTGTTATGGACTATGCCGGCTCAAACATCAACCCGGATCGTGCCAACCAGGGCGACTACGTCAATATGGAAGTAGGTGCCTACGACGTTTGGGCCATTTCCTATGGATATACAACCGAAGACGATGTGGCAGCTGAGATTGCCCGTCAGGCGGCTGATCCGATGCACGCCTTCAACACCGATGGCGACTCTCGGGGAATCGATCCTCTGACCAGTGTCTGGGATCTGTCCTCCGATCCGATGGCCTATGCGGACGAGCAGCGTGAACTGGTAGACAACATTGCCATGGTCATCGAAGAGCGTCTGATTGGAGACAACGACTCGTATGCCCGTCTTCGCAGCGTAATGAGCGGTCTGATGTTCGCAAAGTATCGTCAGCTGACGACGGTGGCCAAAATGGTAGGTGGATCGCACTTCGAGCGCGATCGCAAGGGTGATCCGAATGCGGCTGTGCCGCTCACTCCCGTCTCCGGTGCCGAACAACGCGAAGCCGTAGCCTTCATCCTGGACCGTGCACTCGATACGTCCTCCCTGCCTATCAGCCAGGACTTGCTGAACAAGGCCGTCCCCAGTCGTACCGACGACTGGAATGCAGGCTTTGGCGTCGGTCGTTATGACACGCCCGTCTACGAATCGGTGCTGCAAATGCAGATGATGGCTCTTGCCGCGATTACGAATCGGGGGCGCATGTCGGTACTGATCAATACGGATCTGCGTCAGGACGATCCGTACACCGTCGAAGAACTGTTCAGCGACATCGATGATGCGATTTATGGCTCGCTCGCGGGGCTGGATCGCTTCGAGCGCAACGTGCAGTTGGCCTATGCCGACCATTTGGGTGGCATCATGAACAACTTGCGCCCGTCGCCCTTCGTGCCTTCGGCGCCGAGCGAAGCTCGCTCGCTGGCTCGCCTCGAGCTCACCGAATTGGCTGCGA
>JAURNP010000043.1 GCA_030830105.1 Rhodothermales bacterium
CTGGCGCAGAGGGAGAATGGCCAGATGGCGTATACGAGGCCGAATTGCAGACCGGTTCTTTTCAGCACGGATTCTTTATGGCATTAGCCAATCGCGTTGGGAAAGAAGAGGTGTTGACCTTCGAAGGCGCTTCTTTCATCACCGACCCGAACGGGTCGGTAGTGGCTCGTGCGCCGAAGGGCGAGGAGCACATCCTGTATGCGGATATGGACTTCGGCTTGGTAGATGATTCCGCTGCAAGACAACTATTTATGCAACATCGCCGGCCTGAGGAGTATGAGTCAGGCGGGGTAAGCATTCACCAGTCAATTTCACGTGCTTGACGTCATGGCAACTGAGTCAGGTGGCATGCAGGTATTGGAATCCCGATTCCAACTGAACGACCAGCGAGTCTGGTTCGGAAAGGCCAAATTGCTGGCCGACCGTGTCGTTCTCAAAGGAATCGGATTCAAGAAGTAAATCCTGTTTTCCGATATCGTGGAAGTTCGCTGGGCTTCCGATGAACTGATTATCGTCACGCAGGACGGTGAAGAAGTGGACATGACCATCCGGGCTGCTGCCTTGTGGAAATATGAGCTTCAGAATCGATGCAATTTGAAAGATGCGGCCCAGGGAAGCACGCAGGCGTTGAATACTCCGCGATTCCCGGATGGACCGATCTCAAGGGATGGGAGCGGTGATTCGACGGATTCTGCGTTTTCCATGCCTGCTGCCAAACCCGAGTTGATCGTCAATCCTCCGAGCCAAGGGGATGGGTTTGATGACCCCCTGGTTCCGTCCGCAGAAGAGGTGAATGACTCCAGTCAACAGACCGATATGTTCCTGAGCAAGGAGTCCTCTTACCGCATCAGGAATTCGTTCGCGGAAGACCGTCCGCAGCATCCCAAACGTGGCGACGAGCTGGATTGATAAGCGGAAAGAGTCCGCAATGATGCCGTTTTATTTGCCTTCCGAGGCCATGAAGTCTTCGAAGGACATCTCCCGGAATGATTCCGATCCGATGAATCGCAGGACATCGAAGTAGTCCTCGTAGGCGTGGAAGCCTTGCAAGCGGGTGATGTATTGTCCGTCTGGCTCCAGGAAGATGGTAGTCGGTGTAGCCGTTGCCCCAAATCCGGCTGAAAGCATCTGAGAGCTCATGGTGTAGCCGCGGTAGGAGAGCGTATCACTCGTCTGGTCAATATCCAGACGCCCTAGTTCAAACGTATCCAGCAGGTAAGTCTGCAGGTCGGACTGGGTGTAAACCTCTTCCTGCTGCTTGCGGCACCATCCGCATGTGCGGGACCACACGTCTACGAGAACGATCCGTTCGGAAGCGATGGCAGCTTCCAGCGCATCCGGAAAAGCAGGCCATTCAAGTTGCGGAGCCAATTCAGGCGCATCGTCCGCAGTAGCATTCGTCTGCGCCGAAGACGGGATGGCCAGAATGGCAAGGGTGGCCAGAACCAGTACTACCCGTGCAGCGACGGTGTGGACAGCGAAAGACAGAGTCATGAATTGATATGGCAGGTTCGGAACGAGTACAGCCGTCCGTTGGATAGCACGGCTCAGCGCGCGTGCCGTTTGAGAGCAAGGGCCATTCCGTCCAGGAAGCCCTGAGATGCAGATTCCCATGTAAATGTTTCGGCTGCTTGGGGCAGATTGGAACGCCAACGTTGTTGCAGCTCTTGATGCATCATGGTGCGCAGTGCCGCAGCGATTGAGTCGGGATCGGACGGGTCCGCCGTCCGACCGATATCGAAGCGTGCAATAATTGAGCGGACCTCATCCAGATCAGCGCCCAGAACAGGAATACCTGCGTGGACATAGTCGAAAAGCTTGTTGGGCAGCGCGTAGCGATGGTTAAGGCAGGTGTCTTCCAGCATGGTGACTCCAATCCGAGCATCACGGATCGCCATACGAATTTCGTCCGGGGCGACCGGCTCCAGAAAGTGGATTCGATCCGAAAGCCCCAGATCACGGGTCAGTTCCTCCAAATTGGACTGCTCTGAGCCATAACCAAGAAATACAAGCTGGGCCTCGTCCACGCTCTGCATGGCCCGAACAAGTCCCTCTCCGCCGCGATGAGCTTTCATCTGTCCCAGATGCACAATGAACGGACCGTTCTGACCTGTCCGCTCCTTCAATCCGGATACATGATCCTTGTCTTCGCGCGCCTGCATGGGAGGAGCGTTGTGCACGACGTGCGGGCGGGGGATACCATAATCGGCGGCCAGAGCATCGGCGATCGAATCCGAAACCGTGAATACGCTGTCTGCCCTTCTGATACCAGACCGCTCGGTTCGTGCCCACCACCATCGGGACCAAGGGCGTCCAACCGTGCCGGCGACGTGCGGATAGTATTCGCGGGCATCATAGGTCAGGGCTGAACCGGATTCATCCGCCCGTCGCCGGCACGCAGAAAGGGCGTACAGGTCCGAGGCGTGCCAGATATCGGCTTCGATACTCGCAAGCGATACCAGAAACAGGCGACTCACTTGCTTGAAGAATAGCGGTCCTTTTCCGTTGGGTCGGGTCAGATCCACGATTGATGTCCCTTCCGGCAGCGAGACAGCAGGAGCGGAGCCAGACAAGTGAATTACAGTGACGCTGAAGCCAGCGCTCGTCAATGAGCGAACCTGCTTGATGGCTCTCGCATTTCTATGAAATTCACCCGTCATCGCGAATGCGATATGACCGTCAAGCCCACCGTTCAAGGCGGCTGATTCAGAAATGGCGGGAGCGTCGAGCGACATGATGGGGTCCGGTTCTTGGACCAGAGGGGAGAATCTGTTTGAAAAGTGCCTGTACAACCCGTTCTGGGTTCCTGATGATCCTCTGTCACGAGACCTCTCCTTTGTCGGGGAATCCCCGCATGTGCACATTGCGCTTGCTCTTCTCAAGAGCAGACCCTACCATTTGTCCCTGATGTAAGCGCTTACAATTCACTTACATCGGTGCTCTTCTTCGGGCTTGAGGGTGGGAAGGAGCGACAATGAAATACCAAAGGTTGGAGTGACGGCGTGGGAATAACGATTTATGACATTGCGGAGGCGGCTGGAGTATCTATTGCCACTGTCTCGAGAGTATTCAATGACAACCCCCGAGTATCTGAATCAACCCGGGCAGCAGTCATGGAAGTCGCCGATCAATTGGGGTACCAACCCCATGCATCTGCGCGTAGTCTGGCCAGGCAGCAGACGGAGACGATCTCGGCGATCGTTCCCATGTTGTCGAACTACTTTTATGCGGAGGTCCTCAAAGGCCTGCAGGATCGAATGGCCGAGACATCGTTTGATCTCTTGGTGTACTCGGCGCCGACGCTTGACGAGGTCGAAGGGCAATTGGAAAAGGCGCTTCACAGAGGGCGATCAGCAGGAGTCATGCTGTTTTCGGCACCCGTCATAGATGGGCTGGAACAGCGTCTACAACAGTCTGATATTCCAGTGGTCCTAGTGGATTGCTACCACCCGGCTTACGATTCTATTTCGACAGATAACCGGCGTGGAGGGGAGGTCGCAGCCGATTATTTGCTTTCGACTGGAGTCCGCAATCCGGCGGTCTTGATGGCGAATCCCCACTCTGTTCCTGCCAGCCACCGTCTTGAAGGATTCAGGCATGGACTCTCCCGTCAGGGGATCACCTTGGAGGAAGATCATCTGATCGTTTCCTCCATGGGGTACCATGACGGCTTCAATGAGCAAGCCGGTTACGAAGGCATGACCAAGTTGCTGGAGGCAGGAATCAAGCCTGACGGCCTGTTTGCTACATCCGACGTGCAGGCGATCGGTGCCATGGAAGCTCTTCGTCATTCTGACATGAACATACCCGAGCATATCCAGATCATTGGATTCGACGATCTGCCGATTGCTCGCTATGTGGGCCTTACCACGTTGCGTCAGCCGATGTCTGAGATGGGTGCTCGCGCTTTTGAATTGCTGATGGAGCGAATGACCCGGCCAGCAAATACCGTAGCGCACACCGTTTTTGCTCCGACACTCATTCCCCGGACCACCACAAGAGAGCATGTGGCCGTCTAACGATCTTCGCGGCATACACGAATCGGTACGCTGATGCACGCTCCAGTGCGACATAACGTCCTCAAGAAGACCATCCTTCTGGCACTTGCCATGTTGGTCTCGGGATCCGTTTCCGCACAATCGGTGGACGTTCCATTCCGCTACCCTGATAGTGCCGGCACCACGTCTGTGACGGTACCAGGTACATTCAATGGGTGGCAGACCAGCGGTGCCTCCTTCATGCAGCGTGTGGATTCCCTGGGGCAATGGTTGCGGACGCTAAGCCTGACCCCGGGCCAAACGGTCCAGTACAAGTTTTTTGTCAGCACGTCAGCTGGGTCGCAGTGGATCACGGATCCGCACAATGCTCGAACGAATCCTGCCGACAACAATAACTCCGTGCTGGAAGTAATCATTCCGTCCGTTTTTCAGCCCATTCTACGTACGAACGAGGACGGTCTGGTTTCACACTATACGGCCGGAGTAATAGCAGCGGGCCGCCTGCAGTCGGCAACCCTGGCCATAGGTGGGTCAGACCCTGTCGACGTCACGTCAAAGTTTGATCCGGTCTCACGGGTTCTCCAAGTGCAGTTGGACAATCCAGTGGTGGCCGGAACGCGCTTCGACCTTTTGGTCCAAACAGAAGATGGTCAGGCCACCTCTACACTAGGCACTTTATCGGCGCCTCTCGCCCTGACTACGGTCGACCGCCGGACGACAGAATCGACGTTTCGCCTTCGAGGCCTGGCCACCTCCTCGAACGGGCAGGTCGATTCTACCTTGACACAGGTTGCTGTTCTGCGCAACGGTGTGATTGCCGGTACAGCGCAGGTGGTAAACGGTCAGATTGATACCACCGTTCAGCTGGAGGAGGGCGACAACCGCTTCACGATTTCGGCGACCATTGACGACACAGAGGTCCTGAGCGACGAGGTCGTATTGACCCGCTGGGAAGGGCCGCTGGCAGACCGATGGTTTTCCATTGCTGTTTCCGGGTCCGCCAATTCGTTTGAGATTGAGGTCGTTGAAACAAGTGCCTCCCCTGGACTTGTCAGTATCTCGTATACCCCGGACGAAGCCCTTTCTACCTCGTCGTTGATGACTTTTTCCGGCAGTGGCAACGCGGGCTCTGGTGTCGTTTCAGGACCGGGTGAAGTGTTTATTGACATCATGGCGACTGACGCAGATGGACAAGTCCAATATGCCCGAGCAGCCATTCTAATCGACGCGGACGGTTCGATTTCAGACTACGATTGGGCTGACACGGCAGCTTGGATCGACCAGGCAGTGGTCTACGAGATTTTCCCGCTTTCATTCGGGCCGGTCGAGGCATCGGGCACCGTGGGCAATGAAGGCAACCGATTCAATGAGATTCGCGAGGAGCTCGACTACGTCGCTGGAATGGGATTCAATACGATCTGGTTCATGCCCATCATGCGCAATATGAACATGGATCAGATTGGCGGCGGTTACAACGTTATCGACTTCTACACGGTCGATCCCAAACTCGGTACCAACGACGACTTCAAGGCACTGGTCACGCGCGCCCACGAATTGGGAATCCGGATCATTCTCGATCTGACGATCAATCATGCCTCTCCCGATCATCCCTGGGTCAGCAGCCTTTCCAGCGACGGCGACTATCCGGGATTTGTTCAGACCACGCCAAGCCCCCACAATCGAGGAGAAGACAGCCGTGGTTCCTCGTTGCCGGAGCAGTGGAGCGATAATGGTCAATACAGGGTCTACGACGGATTCGGACAGCTGGCGAATCTGAATTGGGACAATGATGATCTGCAGGCTGAAATGCTGGACGTCATTTCCTGGTGGCTCACTGAATTCAAAGTCGACGGATTCCGGTTCGACGCCTTCTGGGGGCCATGGCGTCGGTATGGTGCCGAGCGATTTGGTCGTCCGGTCCGGGAGTTAATCCGCCACATCCGTCCCGATAGCTGGCTCCTCGGTGAGATCGAAGGGACCGGCAATGACACGGAGGTCTATTATGCCGATGCGGTGAATGGTCGGCCTTACGTAGGAGGCCTGGATAGCGGATATGATTGGA
>JAURNP010000044.1 GCA_030830105.1 Rhodothermales bacterium
GCTCAAATCGTTCTCTCACGATGGCC
The DNA here is from genome assembly GCA_030830105.1 of Rhodothermales bacterium. Lineage (GTDB taxonomy): Bacteria > Bacteroidota > Rhodothermia > Rhodothermales > UBA10348 > JAAZVD01. Next base: position 27 of record JAURNP010000044.1, read on the forward strand.
AGAATATGTTCGTCCGTCTGAAGCGAAGTACCGAACACCTGCGCTACAACGTCGCGGGTGATATCATCGTGAGTGGGTCCAAGTCCCCCGGTAACCAGAACGACGCGACCAGCCCTCATAGCATCTCGCAGCGCGTTGGCTATGGCTTCCGAATCGTCCGGAACGACCACCATGCTGGAAGGGCGCACACCAATTTCGGTTAGTCGTTCCCCCATCCAGGCAGCGTTCGTGTTCACGATCTGCCCGATCAGGATCTCATCACCAATGGTGAGAATGGTTGCATTCACAATAGCTCTCCTTCTCAGCGGCCACCGCGATCCGTGGACCACAGGGCAGGATTCCGGTACCAAGCTCGCATGGATGTCAGATCGTCGTCTGAAAGCGAGCCAGACTCGGCCGCAACATCAATCAGCGCTGGAAAATTGGAAAGAGTGAGCAAGCGCATGCTGGCTTTTACAAATGCTTCCTGTGCACTCGGCAACCCGTACGTAAAAATGGCCATGACCGCTTCCACCTTCACGCCTGCCTCCTGAAGTGGCGTCAGAATCGCTGTTGAGGACATACCCGTAGATACCAGGTCTTCTATCACAACGGCATGAGCTCCCTCCGGAGCCAATCCCTCGATCTGATTCCCTCGGCCATGAGCTTTGGCTTTTCCACGTACATACGCCATGGGCAGTCCCGTCCGCTCTGCCAGCCAGGCGGCGTGCGGGATGCCGGCCGTAGCCGTTCCCACAATTACGTCACACGTAATCCGCTCTTCCCGCATAACAGCCTCAAAACAAGCAGCTATGTCGGAGCGAACATCGGGATAGCCCAATGTCAGACGGTTATCACAGTAAACCGGAGAAAGACGACCAGAGGCCCAAGTGAATGGCTTGGAAGGAGACAGACTGACGGCGCCAATGCGCAGCAGGTGACGAGCGATTCGACGTGCTCGCTCATCCTTGTTCTCTACTTCAGGTTGCATGCTCCTTGGTGTCAGCGTTGATATCCGGTTTTATAAAATACTCTGCTCCTGTCCAGACCGTGACCAAGGTCACCACCACGAGAGACCAGAACAGAATGCCCGAAGCAAAGAGCCACTCCATCCAGCCAACAACAGGTTCGAAGGTGCGTTGGGCGGTCAGAAAAACCAACACTGCAATCAAGAAAGTGAGTTGCGCGGCGGTCTTCCATTTGGCATTCCGACTGGTGGTGAGCACCCGACCGCTGCGTTTGAGGATGATGCGGTAGACGGTCACGGACAAGTCCCTGAATGCGATGATGGCAACCAGCCACCACGCAACGTCTTCGGGAAGCACAAAAACCAGAGTAATGAACGTTCCGAGAACCAGGACCTTATCGGCTATTGGATCCAGGAACTGGCCCAAGCGAGAACCCACTCCGAATCGGCGGGCAACTTTGCCATCCGCCCAATCTGAAATGGAAGCAAAAACGAACAGTCCCAACGCCCAGGCCTGTGCAGCCAGGGAGTCGGCAAACAAGAGCAGGAGTAAAATTGGCGTGACCACAATCCGGATAATGGTCAGCGCGTTGGGGACGTGCTTCATGGAGATTCAAAACTATGACGCAATATAGGCACGACCAAGGGCTCCTTGTAGTACGAATGCATGCCGATAGCCGTGTGTTTTCAGTGGGATGGTAAAAGATGTGCTGACATTTTGTCCGGATTCCGGAAACGGCACGGTGCTTGTTCTGGGGGAAATCCGGACACCGCGGGGTGTCTGACTGACAAATTTGACAGAATCATTCCAATCTCAGACCAACAGTAGCAGTACCGATGGGTAAGATCATAGGCATTGACCTCGGAACCACGAACTCGGTTGTAGCCGTCATGGAAGGTGGCGAACCGACCGTGATCACCAACGCCGAGGGTGCACGCACCACACCGTCCATCATCGCGTTCAAGAAGGACGGAGAACGCCTCGTCGGTGCTCCCGCCAAGCGACAGGCCATCACGAATCCGCAGCACACGATCTTTTCGATCAAGCGGTTCATGGGGCGCAAGTTTGGCGAGGTTGGCTCCGAGCTGAAGACGGTCCCTTACAACGTTGTCAAAGGCGACAACGACACGGCACGTGTCCAGATCGACGACCGCGTTTATACGCCGCAGGAAATCTCGGCCATGGTACTTGGTAAGTTGAAGCAGACTGCCGAGGATTACCTGGGCGAGAAGGTGACCGAAGCGGTCATCACAGTCCCGGCCTACTTCAACGATGCACAGCGCACCGCTACCAAAGAAGCTGGTGAAATCGCGGGGCTGAAAGTCCGCCGCATCATAAACGAGCCGACCGCAGCCGCATTGGCCTACGGTCTCGACAATAAGGATCACGAGGAAATCGTGGCTGTCTTCGACCTCGGTGGAGGTACCTACGATATTTCGATCCTCGAACTGGGCGACGGTGTGTTCGAAGTGAAGTCCACGCACGGGGATTCCCACCTGGGAGGTGACGACTTCGACCAGTGCCTGATTGACTGGATCGCAGACGAATTCAACAGGGACGAAGGTATTGACCTGCGCAAAGATGCCATGGCCCTGCAGCGCTTGAAAGAGGCTGCGGAGAAAGCCAAGGTAGAATTGTCCTCAGCTACGCAGACGACGATCAACCTCCCGTTCATCACGGCTACTCAGGACGGTCCAAAACACTTGACGCTGGATCTGAGCCGCGCCAAGTTCGAGCAGCTTGTCGACAGCCTTGTCAAACGTACGATTCCTCCGATGGAGAAGGCGCTCAAGGACGCCGGTCTTTCCAAGGATCAGGTCGATGAGATTATTCTCGTTGGTGGATCATCCCGCATTCCGAAAATCCAGGAAGTGGTCGAGGAGTTTTTCGGCAAGAAGCCAAACCGCTCGGTCAACCCGGACGAAGTCGTTTCGGTTGGTGCAGCCATCCAGGGCGGCGTCCTCTCCGGAGATGTGTCTGACGTACTCTTGCTCGATGTTACCCCGCTAAACCTGGGTATTGAGACCCTGGGTGGGGTGGCTACATCACTTATCACGGCCAATACGACCATCCCAACCAAGAAGAGCGAAACGTTCTCTACGGCTGCGGATAATCAGCCAAGTGTAGAGATCCATGTTCTCCAGGGCGATCGTTCCATGGCTGCGGACAACCGCACGATTGGCCGCTTCCACCTGGATGGTATTCCACCGTCACCGCGTGGAATGCCTCAGATCGAGGTCACCTTCGACATCGACGCCAATGGTATCCTGAGCGTTTCTGCGAAAGACGAAGCAACTGGCAAAGAGCAGTCCATCCGTATCGAAGCCTCTTCGGGTCTGACGGACCAAGAGATCGAGAAAATGCGGGATGACGCAAAGAGCCACGCCGACGATGACAAGAAGCGTCGCGAAGAAGTGGACAAGGTCAACACAGCCGACTCCCTCATCTTCTCGACTGAGAAGAACCTGTCCGAGTATGGCGACAAGCTGCCCGAGGAAAAGAAGGCAGCTATCGAATCCGCTCTGGAGCGTTTGAAGGAGGTGCATAAAGAGAACAACCTGGACGAACTGGAATCAGCCATGGAACAGCTTAACGCTGCATGGAGCGAAGCCAGCCAGGATCTCTATCAGGCCCAGCAGGATGCAGCGGAAGCTGGCGCTGGTGCTGCCGATGCGACGGATGATGCGGCTGACGATGAGGCCGATGACGTCAAAGACGTGGATTACGAAGTCGTTGAGGAAGACGACGAGAAGTAATTCAGGTATCCTCTTAGCCACCGCTGATCAGCGGTGCCACAATAGAAAAGGGCGGCCGGATCTCGATCCGGCCGCCCTTTTAATGTTTTACTACTCAGTAATTGCACCGCCTCAAGGCCAGAGAAGTGGCCAGTGCGCACAGGTCATCGGCGGACTACAATTCCCTGCTGGATGACCCTTCCGTCTGAGATCCGTATCAGATACACCCCGGGAGCAACGTCTGAGAGATCGATCCGGCGAGTCAATCCTTGCCCTGAAAAAGCGGTCCTGAAACGTTGAATCTCTCGGCCAAGGACGTCATGTACCGTGAGAGAAAGCAATTGAGTACTCCCCGCAGGAACAGCTACGTCAATAAAATCCACCGTCGGGTTGGGCCAGATCTTCAGATCGAGGTCAGCCAGTGCCTGATCCGGACCCGTAGGCACATGACTGGGGAGCGCCGTCGAAATATGCCCTCGTTCGACCACATAGTGCTTGCCCCACTCGAGGTCATCGAATTCCTCCCATAAGCCGTCCGGCCAGCGAACTCTCAGCCTATCGGCATGCGTCTCTGAACCCATACCAAAATGGATCCGGTATGTATTCTGGCCATTGTACCCGTCGCCCGCATGAACGGCGCGAATCAAGGTCTCCCCTCCGACGATGAGTTCGAGACGGGCTCCGATACCTGCCGGATAGGAATCCGGCTCCGAGAGTCGAACAGTCAACCAGTGGCCCACATCCGGCGTGTTATTCAATAGAAGCCGATGAAAGCCACGCGTATTGATCACGATCAGATCCTGACGCCCGTCAGCGTCGAAATCACCCGTTGCCAACCCCATATCACTTCGCTCGAATCGGAACGCACCGGCCTCGTATATGGGTTCGTACCACGTGCGTTGGTTCTCGAAAAGCGATGGAGTTGGAAATCCGGATGACGACGAATGAACCAGAGGCAGATCCTCATCCATATCATTGTCGAGATCGACAAAATACGTCCCCCATCCTACTCCATTCAGCGTTACACGCCATTGGGTGGCCTGGTCCACGAATCGGTCAATGCGCTGGTCAAACACATACAGCCCGGCAACCCCGATGCGCGTGACATACGCGTCGAAATCCCCATCCATGTCCGGATCGCCCCAGGCAACACCCATGGAATTCCCCTCGCCCACATCTCGGATTCCCCAGCTTGCGGCCCGGTCAACAAGCGCCGTTCCTCCCTCATTGAAATAGAGGAAGTTGGGGACGAACTCGTCATGCGTGACAAACAGGTCTCGATCTCCATCTTCGTCTACATCGATCCAAGTGGCTTGCATGGGAATAGAGAATGCCTCACCTGCCACACCAAAATCTTCCGTTACATCCTCGAATCCGGTACCGGATGTGTTCAGGTACAACAGGTCGAATCCATTCTCAACCCCCATGAACAGGTCTGGATAACCATCGCCCGAGAAGTCAGTGAAGGAAACGGCTCCGACCCGCGCACGCGTGTTGATCCCCCAGTCCTCGGCCACATCATCAAATGATCCATCCCCCTGATTCAACCATAGAGCATTCCGGCCAATGGCCTGATGACCCAGGAACAGATCTGGCAGAGCATCCCGATTCACATCAACCCAGACGGCAGCTATCTGATTTCCACTGGAGGTAATTCCGAATTGGGCCGCCACATCCGTAAAGGTGGCGTCACCGTTGTTCTGCAGGATCGCGGGAGGGGCATCCCTCAAGGCAATGGTCAGATCGTCATATCCATCCCCGTTGAAATCGACCGTAGAAACACCAATACCGCCCAATTCCCGATTTATGCCTGATCCCTCTGTGGCGTCCACGAAAGAGATTGCAGTCTGCCCCTGCGCAGGAAACACGACCAAGAACATCAGGATGGTGATACAGGATACCTCCCGAATAATGGCCCTGATATACATCTCAACATTCGTCAAGGATTGGTGGAATGCTCGGATTCAGAAAAGACTCGCGCGGCTTCCAGAAGCAACAGTCCAGGAATGCGCTCGCGATAGTCGGGGTTCGTGTACTGGAACTTGATCTCCCCATCTGAACCTATGATGAAAACACTGGGAGCAGGAAGCAAACGGTGATCCAAACCGGACTCCTCAGCCAGATCCAGACCTTTGGACCGGTATCTTTCTACCGTGGCATCGGGCAGTCGGAATGCAATACCGGAGTCTTTGGCGATGCTCATGGTGCTATCTGAGAGCAACTTATACGGTGGGTCTTCCTCTACCGAATCCTGCGAAAGAACGTACGGACGATCAGCACTCAGAAACAGCAGATCATAACCCATGGATGCCAATTCGTCGTCCATTTCTCTGAGCTCTGCCAGCTGGAGGTTGCAATAGGGACACCACCCTCCGCGATAGAACGCCATGATCACCGGGCTCGCCACTGACTCCGGATCGAAGCCATAGGTCTCATTCGCCGAGTCCTTGGCTTCGAAGGCAGGGGCTCTCATTCCGGGAAACAGCGGTCGGACACCGTAAGCGTCCGTGGCCACCGACGACTCAGTGGCCGGCTCACCGACAGAATCGGGAGTTGTCGAGGATGGTTCAGCACACCCCAGCAGGAGTACCACTACTGTCCATCTGACTCGCAATCTTCTTCGCATGTGGATGCCAACAGGAGGTCAAAATGAATGGTGACATCAGCGCTGGTGTGCAAAGATCCAAACATGGCCTTGGGTGGCGTCATGCCGTACTCCGTCATATCCAGATCCTGGGAGCCGGTGTAACGGACAGTGCGTCCCACTGCTCCTTGCTGTTCCAGCATGATAGACACTGCATTGGTGGCGCCTGCCATTGACAACTGGCCGCCTACTTGCCACCAGCCCTCCTGGTCACCGGGCACAGCGGATTCCATCACGAAACCAATTTCCGGGTTTGCAGCCGCATCGAACGTACTGTGCATTAGGCGGTCCATGATCAGGCTCCGCCCACTTTTCATGTCCGAAACCGGAATGGAAAACCCACCTTCCACAGGCGCACCTTCCGACAACGTGAACATGCCGGAAACCGAGGTAGCCGAGACGCTCCAATCAGAACGATTCGAAGCCCCGTCCACTTTAATCGTGGATCCATCTCCGAGGATGTAGCTCTCCTGGCCGTTAACGTCCGAACTGAACAGAATCAGGGCCAAGCCCAGAATGATGCTAATCTTCCACATGAGGTCGTATTTGATCCGATCTGATTGAGGTCCAAAAGGTACTGCAAAGGCCTACGGTGTTTCCATGCTTCGGATCCCACAGGGACGGGAGGATGCGACGAAGCGCCTTGTCGCAGATTCCTCGGTCAAGGGTTGATCGAAAACACAGGCATGGTATCTTGTGGGCTGATTCTTTCAAGACGTAGATGATCGGGTGCAGCCAATCGCACCCAGGACTCCAGTCCCCTATCCCTGATAGCTACCATGAAGAAAAAGTCTGACAGCCAGAAGGCTACTCCGGATTCACGCCGGGACTTCCTCAAGAAAGGGGCTCTTGCCGCTGGTGCGCTGGTTACCGGCGTCTCGGCAGCAGAAGCCACTCCACCGGTTCGCCGCTACTCGGGTGCCCCGGCCAAGGGAAGTGTTCTCGGAGCCAATGACCGACTCGTTGTCGGCCACGTTGGCGTCGGGGGTCAGGGGTACACGCATGTGCGTGCCGTAACGAATATGAACCGTGACGGCGGCAACTGGCACAACTACGAATACAATACCCAGGTGGTCGCAGGATGCGACCTTTATTCCGGACGACGGGATCGGGTCAAGAGTCACCTGGAAATGGTTCGCGATGCAAAGAGCCAGGATTTCCAGGTGGAAGTCTTTGAGGACCATCGCAAGCTTCTGGAAAATGATGACATCGATGTCATCTTTATTGGAACGGTTGATCACTGGCACGCCCAGATAGCCATCGATGCGATGGAAGCCGGCAAGCATGTCTATTGCGAGAAGCCGATGACCCGCTACTTGCCGGAAGCATTCGACGTATACGATGCGGTAGAGCGAACGGGAATGAAATTCCAGATTGGGTCGCAGTACACATCGGAGGCCAAATGGCACAAAGCTGCTGAATTGGTTAAAGCGGGCAAGATTGGCCCAGCCACCTTTGCGCAGAACTCCTACATGCGCAACTCCCCCAACGGCGAGTGGAATTACTACCAGCTCGAAGAGGCCATCACGCCCGAGACCATGAACTGGGATCACTGGCTGGGACAGGTCGCCAACCGTCCCGAGTTCAACCTGGAGCATTACCACCGCTGGCGCAAGTACTACCGCTACTGCGCAGGCATCATGGGAGACCTGCTGGCCCACATGATCCACCCGCTGATCATTGCAGCCAATGTCACTGACCTGCCAAAACGCGTTGTGGCAATCGGCAACAAGGCCGTCACAGACATGTACGTTGGCCCGGAGGATCGCAGCGTCGACGACAACACGCAGCTGCTGGTCGAATTCCCGTCAGGACTCTGCATGATGATCGCCGGCTCTACCGTCAACGAGCAGGGCGTTCAGCAGGTCATCCGCGGCCACGAAGCAACCCTGTATTTCGGAGGCGGTTCGGTCGAACTGCGCCCCGAGCGCCCGTTCGCGGATCTGGTGGATGCCGAGATCTACGAAAACCTTACGCCTGGCCCGGATATCCCGGCTCACGTTGACAACCTGTTCTCGGCGATCCGCAATGATCACAATACGAACGGTAATATCGACGTAGCGATCATTGCCCAGGCCATTATCTCCATGGCCGAAGCTTCGAATCGTCTCGGTGAGGCGGTTTTCCTCGATCCGCAGACGCGTGAATTCCACACAGGAGGCGGCACGAAGCTCGTTGTACCCACCTACGGTACGTTCGAACTTTCCTGACAGAGCCCCCCGGAATCGAGATCGATTCATTGTTCGTCCGCGGGGCGGTTGGCTCGCCAACCGCCCCGCTTTCGTTTCCAGCCCTCGCATGGAATCCATCCGTTTAGCATTCAGCGCCATGGCCACACGGTTCGAGATTGTCATTCTCGACGAAAACCCTGTGCATGCACGTGCGGCGGCGGAAGAGGCCCAGCGAGAGATCCTTCGAATAGAAGCCCAATGCAACTTCTATTCCCCTGCCAGCGAATTGAATCGCATCAACCGCGAAGCGTCAGGCGGACCGATCCGGTGTACAGCCGCCATGATGCGTCTTCTGCAAGCATGCAAAGACCTACACCAAGCCACGCAAGGGTATTTCGACCCAACGATAGCTCCTGCATTGAAAAGCTGGGGCCTTCGAAATCAAGCCGACACCGGGCGGATTCCCTCTGAGCGCGAGCGATCAGCCCTGGTCGCGGCCATCGGATTCGAAACTGTGGACCTGGATCACGCAGCCAGCACAGTATGCCTTACCCAGCCGCATCAGCAATTGGACCTGGGCGGCATCGCAAAAGGTTGGGCACTCGATGAGGCCCGCCTGGTCCTTGAAGAGTCCGGTATCGAGCACGCACTGCTCCACGGTGGTACGAGCACCGCAATCGGATTGGGCAGAGATCCGGAAGGGCAGCCCTGGAAAATTGGCGTCGAAGATCCTTATGAGCAGGGCGACGGTCCTTTCTGGATCATGGGCATACCGCTCAGGGACCAAGCCCTGTCGGTCTCAGGAGTACGTGGCAAATGGTTTATCCATGATTCCGGCGAGGCCCGTATTGAGTACGGTCACGTCATGGATCCCATGACTGGCATGGCCGTCTCCGGTAAACGACTGACTGTTGCCGTGGCCAACTCAGCAACAACCTGTGATGCCTGGTCGACAGCATTGTTGACACACGCCGAGCTGTCGATTCCAGATGAAATCATGGGAACCGCGCTGCTCAAAACAGATTCAGGATGGACTGCAGCGCCTGGTAGCCCCCGCTCGGAATGGAGTAATACGGCAGATCTTCTTCCCTTCAACTGACCAATCGTCAATCATCGTGGCTTTAAAACGCTTCTCTCGTCGCAATTTCCTGAAAACAGGATCGCTGGGCACGTTAGCCGGAGTACTGGCAGCAGGTGAACGCATTCCTGCTGAAGCCGCGTCTTCGAGAACGCCGTTCACGGATGACCCTTTCCCTTGTGCGGTGATCGGATTCGGTGAATGGGGACGCGAGATCGCTGCAGCGATCGAGGATATCGAGGAGCTCCATCTGGCGGTCATTTGCGACAGCTTCCCGTTGATGCTTCGTCGAGCCCAGCGCGCCCACCCACAGGCTGCACGTATCGCCGATTACCGCGAAGTCCTCGACAATCCGGACATCGTAGCTGTCTTCATTGCCACAGCCACACACGAGCACAAGGACCTGGTGCTTGACGCGCTTCAGGCAGGTAAGCATGTATACTGCGAAGCTCCGCTCGCAAACACGATAGACGACGCCCGAATTATTGCCCAGGCCGGTCTCGCCGCAACAGACCAGATTTTCCAAGCCGGCATGTTGTACCGCACGGAACCGCAGTATCGCTCCGTATATGGTTTCGTAAGAAGTGGAGCCATTGGGCGCCCGGCGATGACACGTTCCCAGTGGCATCAAAAAACCTCCTGGCGCCGATCCTCATCGTCTTCTGAACGAGCACGAGCCTTGAACTGGCGGCTCGACAAGGATCTGTCTCTCGGTTTGATCGGAGAAATAGGTATCCAACAAATAGATTTTTCCAACTGGATCATGGGGACTCGCCCAAAAGCGGTTACAGGCTTCGGAGGTATCATGTTCTGGAACGACGGCCGTACGGTCAAGGACACCATCCAGGCCATGATCGAGTATCCGGGTGGCGAGAACTTGATGTATGATGCTTCGCTGGTAAGTGGGTTTGATGCGTCCTATGACCTGCTGTTTGGAAATGATGCCACAATCATCCTGCGCGATGAAAAGGCATGGATGTTCAAGGAGGTTGACGCCCCCATGCTGGGCTGGGAGGTCTACGCACGAAAGGACAAATTCTACAAGGAAACGGGTATCGCACTGCTGGCCAACGCCACCAAGCTGGATGCACTCGGTCAGGATCCAACGGAGGACGATCCGAATGCAAAGCCACCTATCTGGCATGCACTCAAGGCCTTTGCAGACAATCTGACCTACGGGCCCTTCCCTGCCGTAGCTGACGCGCGCCTCGGATACGAGTCAACGGTGATCGCCATCAAGGCAAACGAAGCCGTTCAGGAAGGCAAACGGGTAGAGATTCCCGACGAGCTATACGAGATCCAGGCTGAATAACCGGGCGGCATTGCTCGTCGTAACCCTGGCTACTTCTTCTGGGCTCAAGCCTCGGATTTCAGCCAGTTTCTCAGCTACGAGCTGCACATAAGCCGGTTCGTTTCGTTTTCCACGGAACGGGGCAGGCGTCAGGTATGGGGAATCTGTTTCCAGAATGATCCGATCCATCGGGACCGTAGCAGTATTCTGCGGCACGCCACCGTTCTTGAACGTGTACGTCCCGCCGATTCCCATATAGAATCCCAGATCAAGCACCTTTTCAGTGTGCGCCTCGGGACCGCCAAAACAGTGAAATACGCCACGAATGCGCTCTGGGTGCGGTGAAGCTGACTTTTCCTCGGCCACAATGCGCGCCAGATCATCGGACGCTTCCCGATCGTGAAACACAAGCGGCTTGTCCACCTGCGCTGCCAGACGGATGTGCTCACGCAGAAAGGCGTGTTGCTTCTCATCGAAGGAGTGGTCCCAGTAGTAGTCTAGTCCTGTCTCCCCAATGGCTACCACGCATGGATGTACAGCCAGCTCCCGCACCCGCTCCATGTCTTCATCCGTCGCCTCCTGAACCGAGGAAGGATGAATCCCAGCCATGGCGTGCAACACGGGGCCTTGATCAGGATCGTGGTGCGTCCGGGCCAAGTCGATGCAGACTTCGATGGATGCTACGTCGATGGCGGGCAACAGTATATGCTTTACACCCACCCCATTCGCCCGCTCCAGGACCTGATCAAAGTCCGTTTGAAACTGTTCGAGGAAAATGTGGGCATGCGTGTCGATCAGCATGGCATCTAGTGGGTACATTCGTTGGAGAGAATCCTGGAAGTGCGGTCGGTTGAAAGGCCAATCCCCATGGGCGTTCCTCCAATACCGACATTCCATCAAGGTTGCCCACCACCCTGAACAGAATTCGAATCATACCGCATCTGCTTCTGCTCGGGGCCGTCTTGATGGCAGCCGTACCGCTTGTGGATGCCATTCTGGAATGGCAGGAGATTCGCAAATTCGAAGCAGGCTTGGTTGTCCTGCAGCGTCCGTCAGCTCGCGGATCTGATTGGGTTGTTTGGGAGGATCGAGATGGATCCATCACCGCCTCACACGTCTTCCCGGGTGGGCCCGGACACGCAGGGGGCGTTCGTACTGGCGACGAGTTCTATGCCCTGGAATTCCAGCAATACTTCAACGAAGAGGATCTCCATAATGCCATTGCAGGTATCGAGCCCGGTCAGACCCGCGACATGATCCTGGTCAGGGAAGGCAAGCCGATTGACGTCTCAGTTACCTTCGCACGGCATCCAACCTTCCTGTATCCCAGCGCTACCGGTGTCTGGCAATTTGCCTTGTGGGCCTTCACGATTGGGACCTTTTTCCACATACTGGGTCTCGTGATTGCGACACCGTTAGCCCGGCATAACCGACGGTCGCGGGCAGATCTGTTCATGATCTCGATATCTGCCCTGTGGATTATCGGAAATACGCTACGTCTCGTACTCGTGGAGTTGTTGGGGTCGCCCGCCGCCGATACCTCGTATGACTTGCTGTTTCGCGGCCTCACCATCGCAGGGCTGATTGGATGGATTGGCTTTCCTGCCGTCTTGTTGGAAACGTTGGTCCGGGACGGGCGACTCTTTCAGTTCAAGGGTGGCCGCTTCCATTGGCTCATCCACGTGATCCCAGCGACCTTGCTTTTTGGCGTGTTGGCCTCCTCCGTGCAGGGCAATGTTGGCCCTTTCACACTGGAGAAGATGCTGGTGCCCATCCTCTTCTATGCTTCCTGCTTCATCGGCGGCGCAGCTTTGGTCTCTTTATCCGTCCGATCGAAGGAAGGCGATGAGTCACACGTGGAATGGGGACGCCTCGAAAGCCTTTCCATTCTGTTATTCGCTCTCTTGGCCGGATTGGCCGTAACAGACGTCATTCCGGTCTTCACCCAAATGAGTGAGTCCACGGCCGCATGGACCATCGTTTCGGCCCAACTGCTCGCCATCGTCCCGATTTCCCTCTACACCATCGGTACGCTCCGGTATGGTAAGGTCGACGAAGTCGTGAACCGTGCCGTCGTCTATTCGCTCAGCCTTGGCCTCATCTTTTTCGCCTTCGTTGGCGGCCTGACCGTGCTCGACCGGGTTGTCGACCTGTCAGGAACTGCACGCATTGTGCTCGAAGGTATTTTTGTAGTCTTTCTGCTGATTGTTTTTGAACGATCGTTCCGCCGGCTGCGGAGCCTGGCTTCCAGCATTTTTTCGACAGAACGGCAGCGCGGCCGGCAAATCATCAACCGCTTCCAGGAGACAGCCTCCGAGATCCTGGACATCGACGCGCTGACCCAGAAGTCCATCGATGTCGCCGGCCGCGTCTTCGATGCCCGAAGCTCGATCATCTTCCTGCGCTCCCCTGCCGATGGCTCCTGGATCATCAAGCGGCATCGCCCGGAGCCGCCGTACCTGACAGAGCAAGTGTTCGAATCCATCTGGTCACATTTCGAATACGCTCCTACCATTTGGTCGCGAAATTCGGAGCTGAACGAGCACCAGATTTCGGAGACCTCCGAAGAAGAACTCCGCCGCTATCATGCGGCGCTGGCTGTCCCTATTCGAGGTGAAGGCCGCGCCGCCGGCCTCATGATCCTCAGCTACAAGACGCGACGAGGATCGGTCTACAATCTGGATGACCTGGATCAACTGCGAAGTCTTGCCGGCAACCTGGCACTCGCTGTTGAACGACTGGCCCTCGTGGAGCGCGAAAAATCACTCGCGGCGGAA